>NZ_CP115757.1:2942500-3267188 GCF_027912675.1 Paracoccus sp. SCSIO 75233
ATATTCCTGGGCCAGGAGATGGTGACGGATTGCGACGGTTGTTCTTCCTTAACGGATTGGAAGGGCCGCTTAGCAGTTCCTGGAAATAGCCCTCCATGAGACCGTACCCGAAACCGACACAGGTGGACTGGTAGAGAATACCAAGGCGCTTGAGAGAACCACATTTAAGGAACTCGGCAAAATACCTCCGTAAGTTCGCGAGAAGGAGGCCCGGTTTGCAGGCAACTGTGGGCCGGGGGCACAAACCAGGGGGTGGCGACTGTTTACTAAAAACACAGGGCTCTGCGAAGCCGCAAGGCGACGTATAGGGTCTGACGCCTGCCCGGTGCCGGAAGGTTAAAAGGAGATGTGCAAGCATTGAATTGAAGCCCCGGTAAACGGCGGCCGTAACTATAACGGTCCTAAGGTAGCGAAATTCCTTGTCGGGTAAGTTCCGACCTGCACGAATGGCGTAACGACTTCCCCGCTGTCTCAAATGTGGACTCAGCGAAATTGAATTGTCTGTGAAGATGCAGACTTCCCGCGGTTAGACGGAAAGACCCCATGCACCTTTACTATAGCTTCGCACTGGCATCAGGACTGCGATGTGCAGGATAGGCGGTAGGCTTTGAACCAGGGACGCCAGTCTCTGGGGAGCCATCCTTGAGATACCGCCCTTCGCACTCTTGATGTCTAACCGCGGCCCGTTATCCGGGTCCGGGACCCTGCGTGGTGGGTAGTTTGACTGGGGCGGTCGCCTCCCAAAGAGTAACGGAGGCGCGCGAAGGTTGGCTCAGAGCGGTCGGAAATCGCTCGTTGAGTGCAATGGCAGAAGCCAGCCTGACTGCAAGACTGACAAGTCGAGCAGAGTCGAAAGACGGCCATAGTGATCCGGTGGTCCCGAGTGGAAGGGCCATCGCTCAACGGATAAAAGGTACGCTGGGGATAACAGGCTGATGATGCCCAAGAGTCCATATCGACGGCATCGTTTGGCACCTCGATGTCGGCTCATCTCATCCTGGGGCTGGAGCAGGTCCCAAGGGTATGGCTGTTCGCCATTTAAAGAGGTACGTGAGCTGGGTTTAGAACGTCGTGAGACAGTTCGGTCCCTATCTGCCGTGGGTGTAGGATACTTGAGAGGAGTTGCCCCTAGTACGAGAGGACCGGGGTGAACGTTCCACTGGTGGACCAGTTGTCGTGCCAACGGCAGTGCTGGGTAGCTATGAACGGACAGGATAAACGCTGAAGGCATCTAAGCGTGAAGCCCCCCTCAAAACAAGGTATCCCTTGAGAGCCGTGGAAGACCACCACGTCGATAGGCCGGAGATGTAAGCGCAGCAATGCGTTCAGTTGACCGGTACTAATGGCTCGATTGGCTTGATTTGATCCGGAAGTGGCCAGATCTCAAAAGATCTCCACTCCAAAAGCATCCTTGGACAACATGACGCCCAACAAAACGGGCGCAACGCTGAGCGTTTCTTCTCCGATCTGGTGGACATAGCACGAGCAAAACACCCGATCCCATCCCGAACTCGGCCGTTAAGTGCCGTCGCGCCAATGGTACTGCGTCTCAAGACGTGGGAGAGTAGGTCACCGCCAGATCTGAAAAGAAACGCAATCTCTCGAAACGATGAAAACAACACGCACCATCAAAAACAGATCGGTGCAGCCGCGCACCAAGCGCACCTGTCGCGGGGTAGAGCAGCCCGGTAGCTCGTCAGGCTCATAACCTGAAGGTCGTAGGTTCAAATCCTACCCCCGCAACCAAAAAATAACAAATAAAATCAATTTCTTATAAAAACATTGGTGCGTTGCAACCGCCTTTCTCGCGTTGCAAAGTGACGCAAAACCTTTCCTCGCGATACTAAAGACTTACAGACGTTCCGATTTCCTCCGTGCAACACAAATGCGACATGGATAACGTACAATTTCTTTCGCACATTTGACGGAGATGCCGGTTCCTTTCAAACTTGCTGAGAGGAGCAGAGAATGGACGAGAAGGGGAAGCCCAAAGCGATGGGGCAAGTGATCCAGATCGATGAGGCGCGGATCCGGGACCATCTTGGCGAAATGGTTCGCGGGACGGTCGAGGAGGCACTGAACGCGATGCTGGACGCAGAAGCCGACCGGTTGTGCGGCGCAGGTCGGTACGAACGCCGCGAGGGCCGGAAGGACACCCGCGCGGGCAGCTATGAGCGTTCGCTGGATACCAAGGCTGGCAAGGTCAGCCTGAAGGTTCCGAAGCTGCGGCGGCAGACGATTGAAACGGCGATTATCGAGCGGTATAGCCATCGGCATGCATCCAGCCCCGATAGTCGGCCAGATGGTCTTTGGGATGCTGTCCCTTGCGGTCGCCCGAGAAGCGATACCATACGGCTGGCGGGGCCTCACCATCCCAGGGGCGTTCGACACGGGCATGGGTCCAGATCCGCGCTGTCCGGGTCTTGCCGGTGCCGGGTGCCAGCATGCGCACCGGGGTGTCGTCGGCAAAGATTGCTTCGGTCGACAGAACATGACGACCGATGGCATCGGTCAAAGGCTCCACCAGGGCTGTGGTCTTGCCAACCCAATCGGCCTGCGTCGACCGGTCCAGATCAATGCCTTCCCGATCGAAGATTTGGCTTTGGCGGTATAATGGCAGGTGATCCGCATATCTGCTGACCAGCACATGGGCCAGCAGCCCGGGTCCCGGGCGACCGCGTTCAATGGGGCGCGAGGGCAGCGGCGATTGCATAAAGCGTTCGCAACAGGCACAGGCGAAGCGCGGGCGCACGATGTGGTTCACGATGAAGCGCCCTGGCACATATTCCAGTTCTTCGGTCACGTCCTCGCCGATCCGCCGCAGATGCCCGCCGCAATCGGCACAGGCGTCAGAACCCGGTGTCAGTTCCACTTCCATCCGGGGAATGTGATCCGGGATCGGTTTGCGCTTCGGCTTGGACTTCGCCTCGATGTCGGGCAGTTTCATCCGGGCGGTCATTGCCGCGGCCGCGATCTCGCTGGTTTCCAGTGCCAGTTGCAGCTGTTCGACGGTCTCGGAGGAGGCGCCAAACCGATGGGCCCGGTGCCCGGCCAACTGAAGCCGCAGCTTTTCGATCAGTACCGCCTGCGCCTTGACCTCATCCAGAAGCCGCGCCGTGAAGCTGCGCAGTTCCTCGGGATTGTCGGGGATGGTTACGGGCTCGTCCAGCATGGGAAAAGCTTACCCTGCAAAGGGCTTTGTGGGAATCCCGCTCGTCCCGGATCGGCGGATTATCCTGCGTTTGCGGCTTATATCCGCGACGTTCTGGTCCGGGAGATCGCTTCCAGAACCGTTGTCATCTTCGATAACTTGGCCACGCACCGGAACAAGGAAGCCGCTTAGGCCCTGCGCGACCACGGCTGCTGTTTGCTCTACCCGCCGCCGTACTCGCCCGATCTGAACCCATAGAGCAGGCCTCCTCAAAGCTGAAAGCCCACTTGCGACGGATCGGGGCAAGAACCTTCGCCGACATCTTCGAAGCCATCGGATTAATCTGCGATCTCTACCACCGGGAAGAGTGCTGGAGCTACTTCAAGGCCACCGGATATGCCGCAGGTAAAAACAGAAACGCTTTAGGAGAAGATCATGGCAAGACGGCCGTGCCCGTCTCACAGTCCGGCAGTCGTGGTGGCCGCGATCAAAAGCGAAAAGACCCTGAGCGAGCTATCGTGGAATTTCGACCAGCATCAAAACCAGATTGAGCAGAGGCACGATCAGCTTCTGGAAGGCGCGACCGGGGTCTTCGGGGGCGCCGCGAAAGATGCCGAGCTCCCGGGCTCAACTCCGTGACCGAAGCTTGTAATCGCTATATTTGCTTTCTGCTCGTGTGCGCGGCGGTGGCGTTCCGCTGACGAACTTTTTCCGTAGTGCTTCCTTCCATTCAAACGAAAGGATTATACCATCAAGCCTCGGGACCAAACACATAGGTGAACCTTGCAATTGAGCCTGTAAGCAAACGCTCAGCCCTGATCATCGCAGACCTGATGGACGACCAGACGCACCGCCTCCGAATAATCGGACAGCGAGACACCGCGGCGGCGATATTTGGCACGTTTTACGTACCAATCTTGCAATAGCGGCTTTATGAGAGATGGCAGAAGCGGGGTTGTATCCGACCTGAAGCTGCCTTCGGCCACTCCGCGGCGGATGACTTCAGCGAAGAACTCCTCGGTCAGTTCCTCGCTGTCAACGGCCATACGGCGTTCGGCGGCGGGGAAATTCTTGGCTTCCATAAATGCGAAAGTGAACCACGGAAGCATTGCCTCGGTGAGTTTCAGATGCGTGTCGATCAGCCAGTCGAGATGGGCAGATGGATTGGACGAAATTGCGTCCGGAACGGCCGACAAGGTTGCGCGCGTCTGTTCAGTGACCTCGGTCAGTATCATCTTCAGCAATGTCGTTTTCGAATCGAAATAGGCATAAAGCCCACCCATGGAAACGCCCGATTCTGCTGACAAATCACGCAGCGACATGGCGTGAAACCCTTTCGAGTTGGCGAGGCTAAGCGCCGCGCCTACGATCAGGTTCAGCTTTCGCACGGCGAATGCCGGTTTCTGAACGATGATCGTATCCCGATGACGTTCAAGCATCGAAGCACAGAGTGCCTCGGTGGTGAATTGCGACGTATCCAGCATTTCGGTTCCCATAACGCGGTCGACAATCTGACCGAAGAATCATTGCGTGTTAAGCAAAATCGACGTATTTATTTTTCGAGCGATCGCTCGACAAACAGGGGGAGGAACGCCGATGCGCAAGAATGACAGCCCAGCCAACAGCATGACGTGGCCCGGTCTCGCGGGCAAAACCGCGCTTGTGACCGGGGCCTCATCGGGGTTAGGGGCGCATTTTGCCAAGCTGCTTTCCGGGCAGGGTGTTGGCGTTACGCTGGCTGCCCGCCGTGCAGTACGGCTGGAGGGGCTTGCTGCCGAGATCACCGCTGAAGGCGGGCGGGCCGATGTGATCGAGATGGACGTTTCGAATGCCGCAGGCGTGGAGGCGGCTCTGTCGGGCAAGCTTTTCGATATTGTCATCAACAATGCGGGCACGTCCGCTTCAACCCCGGCATTGGATCACAGTGCCGACGATATCGATATGGTCATCGACACAAACCTGAAGGCACCGTTTCATGTTGCCAAGGCGACTGCGGCCGCGATGATTGCGGCGGGGCAGGGTGGCAGTATTGTAAATATCGCCTCGATCCTTGGCTTGAGGGTCAGCAATCATCTGTCAGCCTATGCGGCGTCGAAATCGGGCCTGATCCAACTCAGCCGGTCGCTGGCCCTAGAGTGGGCGCGGCATGGGATACGCGTCAATGCGATTTGCCCGGGTTACATTGAAACCGAAATCAACCGCGAGTTCTTTGCGACCGAAGCCGGAGAACGGCTTATCAAGCGCATCCCTCAGCGTCGGCTTGGCCTGCCTTCCGATCTTGACGGTGCGCTGCTGCTCCTGGTGTCCGACCTCGGTTCTTTCATGACCGGAAGCGAAATCATCGCCGATGGCGGTCACGCGATAAACCCGCTTTGAGGAGGGACGGATATGGACTTTACAATTTCACCGCGGATTGAGGATTACCGTGCGCGGATCGAGCGTTTTGTGAATGACGAGATCATTCCTGTCGAGGCAGATAAGACGGCTTGGGATGAGCATGAAAACATCTCCCTCGATGCGCTTGAGATATTGCGTGAAAAGGCGCGTGCCGAAGGGCTTTGGTGCCTGCAAGTGTCGAAAGAAAACGGCGGCCAGGAACTCGGCGTCCTTGGTATGGCCGTCTGCTACGAAGAGATGAACCGTTCGATTTTTGGGCCGGTTGCGTTCAACTCGGGCGCACCAGACGACGGCAATATGATGGTTCTGGAAAAAGTCGGAACCGATGCGCAGAAAGAGCGGTGGCTGGCGCCGGTCGTCGCGGGCAAGGCGCGTTCATCCTTTGTCATGACCGAACCGCATCCGGGCGGGGGCTCCGATCCGGGCATGATGCTGACCACGGCGCGCAAAGATGGCGATAACTACGTTATCCGGGGGCGGAAATGGTTTATCACTGGCGCTGCTGAGGCTGAGCATTTCATTCTTGTCGCCCGCACATCGGACGATCCGCGCCGGGGGCTTTCGGCGTTTCTGCACTACAGGGACGATCCGGGTTTTCGAATTGATCGCCGTATCCCGATCATGGGGCCGGAGGAGCATGGCGGTCATTGCGAGGTGGTTTACGAGGATATGGTTCTTCCGGCCGACCGGCTGCTCATGGGAGAAGGCATGGGCCTGAAGGTGACGCAAATCCGGTTGGGTGTTGCGCGTTTGACGCATTGCATGCGCTGGCTTGGCCTTTCGAAGCGCTGCATGGAAATCGCGCGTGAATATGCGCAGAACCGCCATGGTTTCGGGGTGCGGTTGTCTGATCGCGAGAGCATTCAGATCAAGCTGGGCGATCTGGCAATGGGGATCGAGATCGGGCGCATTCTGGTGGCCAAAGCGGCATGGGAGCTTGATCGCGGCAGTTTTGCGAAAAAAGAGGTCTCGATGGCCAAGATTCACGTCGCAAACCTGCTGCACAAGGCAGCGGATGTTGCGATCCAGATCAACGGTGCAAGGGGCTATTCGAAGGACACTGTGCTGGAGTGGATCTATCGCTATGCGCGTCAGGCGCGATTGGTCGATGGTGCTGACGAAGTACATCAGATGGTGCTTAACCGCCATCTCGACACTGAAGACCGGGATTTCTGGAAATGGGAAGTTGCGTGATTGCATCTTGCTCAAGTCTTGATTGCATTGGGAGTGAGTGATGAGCAAGCTTGATGTGCTGGCGCTGAAGCGCTGGCTTGGCGAGAAACTTCCGGTTTCCGATAGATTGGAACTGACCCGCATTGGTGGCGGGCAGTCCAATCCGACCTGGTTTGTCGATTACGGCGATCATCGAATGGTGCTGCGCAAAAAGCCGGACGGGCCGATCCTGAAAGGTGCCCATGCGGTTGAGCGCGAATTCCGCGTCATGCGTGCGCTGGCGGATACCGACGTGCCGGTTCCGCGTGTCTTGTGGCTGGAAGAGGACGAAACCGTACTGGGGACGCCCTTCTACCTGATGGAGCGGCTTGAAGGCCGGGTTTTTCACCACGCCAGCCTGCCCGATCAATCGCCTGAGGAGCGCCGCGCGATCTATCTTGAAATGGCGCGGGTTCTTGCCCGGCTGCACGCGGCGCGACCCGAAGATATCGGCCTCGCTGATTTTGGACGGCCGGGGAACTATTTCGACCGGCAGATTGCACGATGGAGCCGGCAATACCGTGAATCGTCCGGCCCCCGCATTCCCGCGCTCGACAGAATGTCCGACTGGCTGGCTGAGAATGTGCCGCCCGATGATGGAGCGGTGTCTATTGCGCATGGGGATTTCCGTTTGGGAAACCTCATGTTTCACCCGAATGAGACGCGAGTGATCGGGGTGCTTGACTGGGAGCTGTCGACGCTTGGGCATCCGCTGGCCGATCTTGGATATGCGGCGATGATATGGCGGTCGACGCCGGATGAATATGGCGGCATTCGTGGAACAGGATGGCAGGATGCCGGTGTCCCGACCGAAGCCGAGTTCGTTCGCGAATATTACGCCAACGCAATTCCGACCTCTCCGCTACTGCCGTTTCATATCGCCTTTGCCATGTTCCGTTTCTCGGTGATTTTCGTTGGTATCGCGGATCGCGTGCGGGCGGGAAATGCCGCCGCAGAGAATGCCGACAAGCTCGGGCCACTGGCGGAACGGTTCGCCATTTTGTCCGAGGAAGCGATTCAGGAAGGTTAGCCCTGAGACGAGTACGATTTATTGAGTAACACGAATATTGTTGTTTGACACGCTCAGATTCGCCGCCTAGCCTTTGCCTGGGGGGATGTGATGAAAAAGACCGAGAACGGATCGCGAGCTGCGGCAATTCAAACATGATTTGTATCGTTGCTCGTCACTGGGTTCTGGCAGGCGCAGAATGAGCGACCGTGATGTCGTATATTCTCCCGCATAGCCCAAGATCGACCCATCCTAGGCCTCGAGTGGCGAACTCTTTCGGATCTGTCATCTGCGGCATGCCCGCTTTTTCTGGAGCGCTTGATAATGTACAAGACGACTGACCCCAGAATACCGCCGACCGAGGCTTGCGTCCTTCGTCCTTTGCTCGAACGGCAAGCTGAGATGTTGGGCTCGCGAATCTATGCAAAGTTCGGCGACGGAACGGAATGGAGCTTTGCGGAAACGCTCGCACAAACGCGCCGAACGGCTGCCGGGCTGAAAGCGCTTGGGGTGTGTCCGGGTCAGACCGTGCTGATCGCACTTCCAAACGGTCCAGATGCGCTTAGGGTATGGTTTGCGGTCAACTATCTCGGGGCGATTGCGGTTCACGTCAATCCTGCCTATCGCGGCGGATTGCTGGAAAGGGTTATTGTCAACTCTGGAGCGCACATCTTCGTTACGCTCGCAGATCTCGTGCCGTTTATCACAGCAACTGAACGTGGCGCGTTGCGGCAGTTGATCCTGTTCGGTGAAGCCGAAACGCCGGACGATCTTGAGGTGCATGCCGCCTCGGAGCTGGACGATCACGGCAACGATCCCGGTTCCGCCGATACCGATCTTCTGCCGTTCGATACGCAATGTATTATCTACACCTCCGGCACGACCGGGCCTTCGAAAGGCGTGATGTGTTCCTATCTGCATATCTACACAGCAGGACGGGCCGTCTATTTTCTGAATGACACTGATCGCTATCTGGTCAATCTGCCGATGTATCATGTCTCAGGTATTCTGCCCTGCATGCTGATGCTGGGGCTTGGCGGATCAATCGCCGTGATCGAGAGGTTCCGAACGCAGGACTTCTGGAAAACCATTGCCGATACCGAAGCGAGCTTTGCCATTCTGTTGGGCGTCATGACCCGGTTTCTACTGAACCAGCCCGAATGTGAGGAAGAAAAACTGGGCCATTTGCGGCATATCATCCAGCAACCTCTGGATGAAGATGCCGCCATTCTGCGGGAACGTTTCGGTTTCGATGTCTACACTTCGTTTAATATGACCGAGGTGTCTCTGCCGATTGTTTCCTCTGCCAATCCGGGGGTCGCCGGTACATGCGGGACTGCGCGGGACGGTGTGTCGCTGCGAATTGTGGATGATTACGATTGCGAGGTGCCGACGGGAGAGACGGGGGAGCTGATCGTTCGGACGGATCGACCCTACGCGATGATGCATGGCTATTACCGCGATCCGGAGGCAACGGCGAAGGCATGGCGCAACGGCTGGTTTCACACCGGTGACCGTTTCCGCATGGATGAGGCCGGAAACTACTATTTCGTCGACCGGCTCAAGGACACCATCAGGCGCCGCGGCGAGAACATTTCATCGTTTGAGGTTGAGGCTGCGCTTATGGCGCACCCTTCCATTCGCGAGGCGGCGGCAGTGGCCGTCGACAGCGAGATCAGCGAAAGCGAGGTGCTGGCCGTCGTGTCTCTGGCTGACAGTCAGGTGCTCGACCCTGCTGAACTGATTGTTTTTTTGCGCCCGAGGCTGGCGCATTTCATGATCCCGCGATTTGTGCGGATCGTGGAGGAATTGCCCAAAACGCCGACGCAGAAAATTGAAAAACATGTGTTGCGCAAGATTGGGCTGAGCGAAGGCGATGCTTGGGACCGGGAGCTGGCGGGGGTCTCTGTCCGTCGCGCGGCCCCTGGGACTGCTGACGCCCATAGGTGAAGGAATATCCGCGTGCCGGAACTCAAGTCACTCCTCATCGCCAATCGCGGCGAGATCGCAATCCGCATCGCGCGGGCGGCGGCGGAACTTGGAATAGAAACGATCGGGATCGCGCCGCGTGATGATGGCGCCTCGCTGCATCTCAGTCATGTGGATCGATTTCGGACGCTTGAAGGCGTGGGAGCGAAAGCCTATCTCGATTTGGATACAATCATGGCAATTGTCGCAGAAGAAGGCTGCGATGCGGTCCATCCCGGTTATGGCTTTCTGAGCGAGAACGCGGAATTCGCACGGCGCTGTGAGGACGCCGGGGTCCGCTTTGTTGGACCGGATTCCGAAGTACTGTCGGAATTGGGTGATAAGGCTGCGGCCCGAACATTGGCCCTTTCTCATTCCGTCCCGCTGCTCGAAGGAACTGACGCGGGCATTACGGAAGCTGACGCCGCCGCTTTTATGGCATCGTTGGGAGACGACGCATCCATCATGATCAAGGCAGTTTCAGGTGGCGGGGGGCGTGGCATGCGTGTGGTCCGCACGCGAGATGATTTACCACAAGCTTATGCAATCTGCCGGAGTGAAGCTCTGGCGGCATTTGGCGACGATGCGGTCTACGCGGAGCGCTTTGTGCCGCGAGCCCGCCATGTTGAAGTCCAAATCCTGGGGGATAACCGGGGCGGGCTTTGCCATCTTTGGGATCGCGAATGCTCGCTTCAACGCCGCCATCAGAAAGTGATTGAAATTGCGCCTTGCGTGGGTTTGCCAATCACCACAAGGCAGGCGATGATTGACGCCGCTTTGAAAATGGCTGGTGCGGTCGACTATCGTAGCCTTGGCACATTTGAGTTTCTCGTAGATGCGGATGCGCCCGGTTCTGACGCATTTTGGTTCATGGAGGCAAATCCGCGCATTCAGGTTGAGCACACGGTCACCGAGGAAGCGACCGGGATTGATATCGTGCAGGCGCAACTTGCTATCGCGGGCGGAGCAACACTGAGCGACCTTGGGCTGAATGACAGCCTTCCGGAGCCAGCTTTCACGGCAATACAGGCTCGGGTCACGATGGAGCGGATTGAAGCGGATGGCAGCTTAAAGCCGGCAGCGGGCAAGCTGAGCGTTTTTGAGCCGCCTACCGGACCGGGGGTGCGGACGGATAGCTTCGCTTATGCGGGTTACCACACCAGTACCGCATATGATCCGCTGCTAGCGAAGGTTATTGTGAAAACGCGCGGACATGATTTTGGGCGTGCGGTCGGGAAGTTGGATCGTGCGCTTTCGGAGATGCAGATTCAAGGTGTCGATACGAATCTGGAATTTCTGCGCCGGTTGCTGGCCCATCCGCAGGTTGTGGAGGGGAGTTTTTATACACGGTTCATCGAAGATCATGCCGTCGATCTGCTAAATGCGGGTCTGGCTGCGAAGCGCCATCCGGCGGCTGAGGTAGAAACCGGCGCGCATGCATCGAGCGACAGCGACGCGCCTTCGCTTGGCTCTGGCGAAATTGCCGTGGCCGCCCCGATGCAGGGAATGGTGATTACTGTTAGCGTGAAGCCGGGCGATGAGGTGGTTCCGGGACAGGAGTTGGGTCTTGTCGAGGCG
Source organism: Paracoccus sp. SCSIO 75233 (assembly GCF_027912675.1). Taxonomy (NCBI): domain Bacteria; kingdom Pseudomonadati; phylum Pseudomonadota; class Alphaproteobacteria; order Rhodobacterales; family Paracoccaceae; genus Paracoccus; species Paracoccus sp. SCSIO 75233. Next base: position 2,953,816 of record NZ_CP115757.1, read on the forward strand.
ATGAAGATGCAAATGGCGATTACCGCTCCGCAATCCGGGCAGATAACCTTCGCCATTGCGGAGGGATCCCAGACCGAGGCTGGCGGGGTTCTCTTTCATATCGCGGCAGATCAAAAAGCCGAGGCGCTGCGGAAGGCGGCTGAGGCGCCCGATCCTGATCATATTCGCCCAGAGCTTGAGGAGTTGCAGGCGCGACGTGCGACCTTGCTTGACGATGCCCGGCCCGAAGCTGTGGCCAAGCGGCACGGGCTGGGAAAGCGCACGATTCGGGAAAACCTGGCCGAATTTTTCGATGAAACACGTTATGATGAATATGGCAGCCTGACAATCGCCGCGCAGCGTCAGCGCAGATCAATAGATGAACTTATACGCATAAGCCCCGCTGACGGCATGATCGCCGCGATAGGTCAGGTCAATTCAGACGAGTTTGGAGCGCAAGCCACGCGCTGCATTGCGCTTGCCTATGATTACACGGTGCTGGCCGGGACGCAGGGCATCAACTCTCACAAGAAGACGGATCGGATGCTTGAATTGGCCGGGAAATGGCGCGCGCCGGTCATGATCTTTGCCGAGGGTGGCGGTGGAAGGCCCGGGGATACGGACTATCCCGGCATGACCGGGTTGGCGTCGATGACCTTTCGACGCCTTGCTGCGCTGAATGGTCAGGTGCCGCTTGTCGGCATCGCGACGGGTCGTTGCTTTGCCGGGAATGCGGCAATGCTGGGATGTTGTGACGTTATAATAGCAACGGAAGACTCGTCTATCGGCATGGCTGGTCCGGCGATGATCGAAGGCGGAGGGCTGGGCGTCGTCCGTCCCGAAGAGGTCGGCCCGGTTTCTGTACAGGGTCCGAATGGGGTTATCGATATTCTGGTGAAGGACGAAGCCGCCGCCATGGATATTTCGCGCAAGTATCTTAGCTATTTTCAGGGCCGGATCGACGATTGGGATGCGGCTGATCAGCGCCTGTTGAGGAATGCAATCCCGCAAGACCGAATGCGAGCTTATGATATTCGGTCGCTGATCGGTTTGCTTTGCGACGTGAATTCGGTGCTGGAGCTTCGCGCGCAGTTTGCGCCGGGCATTGTGACGGCACTGGTCCGCATCGAAGGTCATCCGATGGGCCTGATCGCGAATGATCCGCGTGTGCTTGGCGGCGCCATCGATGCGGACTGTGCAGACAAGACGGCCCGGTTTTTGCAATTATGCGATGCATTCGACCTTCCGGTCCTGTCACTTTGCGACACGCCGGGTTTCATGGTTGGGCCGGCGGCCGAAAAAACCGCGTTGGTAAGACATGTCTCGCGCATGTTTGTCGCGGCGGCTGGCATGGATGTTCCACTTGTTACGCTGGTACTGCGCAAGGGTTACGGGCTGGGTGCCATGGGTATGTCGGGGGGCAGCTTTCATGCCGCTGATGCGACATTTGCCTGGCCCACCGGAGAATTCGGCGGGATGGGCCTAGAAGGCGCGGTCCGGCTCGCTTACCGCAAGGAGCTGGCTGCGGTCGAGGGAAAGGCGCGTGAGGCGCTTTTCCGCGAATATGTCGATAAGCTCTATGAGAAAGGTAAGGCGCTCAACATCGCCGCGTCTCTGGAAATCGATGATGTGATTGATCCTGCCGAAACGCGCAGCCGCATTGTGAATGTTCTGGCAACCGCGGAATTTTCACGGAAGTCGTGCGCAATGAGGCGAATAGACACCTGGTAGTTGTGCTGCTCCGCAACGTTCGCGGTAAAATGCGACATATTTCTTGGCAAAGGACGTTTCGATGTGTGACACTAGAGTTGCCATATGAAATCTATGGCAACCAGGGAGGAAACCATGACACATATCTCGACCACGTTGGGGGCGCTGGCAGTTGCCACGGCTTTGTCAACGCCATCCGCAAATGCTGAAGAGTTGCGTTTTGCGATCGGTGTGCCTGAGAACTTTACCATCGTTCAGGCGATGACCTATTTTGCGGATACCATTCCGGAACGAACGAATGGCGAAATTACCGCCAAACTCTTTACCGGCTCATCGTTGCTCAACTTTACCGAAACCTTCTCCGGTGTGCGCGACGGGATCGCGGATATGGGTTATGTGGTTTCGGCCTATCACCGGGCGGAGCTGAAAGAATCAAACCTGATCGGTGATCTTGGCATGCTCGGTTCCAATCTGGTCGTTATGGCGGGCGCTGCCAGCGAATACTGCCTAACGGATGCCGAATGCATTGCCGAATATCAGCGCGAGGGCCAGGTGTTTCTCGGCTTCGCGTCGACACCTCCCTATAGGTTGATTTCGGTGGAGCCCTTGGAAACGCTGGACGACGTAAAGGGCAAACGGATCCGCAGCTTTTCGGGTCAGGGACGCTGGGCAGAAGCGCTTGGCGCAGTTCAGGTCAACCTGCCCGCGGGCGATATTTACGAAGGGTTTTCTCAGGGTACGATTGACGTGAATACTCATCCATATGAGGCGTTTGAGACGTTGAGCCTCAAGGATGTGGCGAAATATGTCACGGATCTGCCGCTAGGCACCTTCTATGTTAACGCGCTATTCAACACCAATATCGACGTTTGGCGGAATTGGGACGAAGCGACCCGGATCGCTGTCATGGATACGGCCGCGGAGGGTCTTGGTCGTGCTGCAGCGGCGACCTATGCGGAGGATCTGGCCTATCACGACGGCGGTGTCGAGGCCTTGGGCGTCACCGTAATCACTCCCTCGCCGGAGCTGATAAGCGCAACCGAGGAGTTTGTTGCGGCTGATGTTCCGGGCATCGCGACGCTGAACGAAGAGACCTTTGGCGTGACAGGCGCTGCGGAGAAAATTGATAGGTTTCGGGCTCTGGTGGAAAAATGGACCGGCCTTGTCGGTGAAATTGACGCCAGCGATCCTGAGGCCGTCGCCGGGCTGTATCGCGAAAACATCTTCGGGGATGTCGACAAAGCCAATTACGGGCTTTGATCCGCTTGCCCTAATTTCGCGCGGGGGTCTTCCCCCGCGTTTTCATCCATCTGTGGAAAGGGCATATCATGCTTTTCGCGATTGGCCGTGTTATTGGGCGGGTGCTCGACGCCACGCAAATCATCGCCGCGTTTCTGATCCTCGCCATGATGCTGCATGTCTCAGCCGATGTGATCATGAAATACGGATTCAATATGGGGTTTCCGGCCACTGTCGAGATCGTCTCGAATTACTACATGGTGGGCCTCGCATTCTTGCCGTTGGCGTTTGCAGAGCGAATGAATGCGCATATTACCGTTGAGGTCGTAACATCAAATCTCAGCCAGAAAGTGCAAGATATTGCCCAGATTATCGCATGGTTATTGTCCATCATTGTCTATTCTCTGCTGACCTATCGCAGCTTTTTGGACGCACAGGAAAAGCGTGAAATCGGCGCGTTTCTGTTTAGTCAGGGTGTGCGGATAGATATTTGGCCCAGTTACTATTTCCTGCCTGTCGGTTTCGCGCTGATGATGCTGACGCTGGCGTATAAGCTGATCGTTTTTTTCCGGCCATCGGATGACGGGCTCTCCCAAACGCGACGCTTGGAGGTTGGCTCATCATGACGGATCTGATGATTGGCTTTACCGGGATAGGGGTGGCTGTCTTTCTCATCCTCGCGCGTATCCCGATAGCAGTCGCGCTGATATCGGTCTCTTTCGTGGGTATTTTCGTTCTGCTCGGCGAACGGGCCGCGTTCGGTATCCTCTCTGCGGTCGTTTATGATTTCATCGCGAAGTGGACGCTTACCTCTATTCCGATGTTCCTTCTGATGGGGTTTGTCTGCTTTCATGCGGGGCTAACGCGCGGGCTCTTCAATATGTGCCGGGTTTTCCTTGCGCGCCTGCCAGGAGGCCTCGCGATCACGGCGGTTGCCGGCTCAGCGGGATTTGCCACGGTTTCCGGCTCCAGCGTTGCCTGCGCTGCCGCCATGGGTCGCATTGCCGTGCCAGAGATGCTGCGGCTTGGTTACAAACCGGAACTGGCGACGGGTTCGATTGCTGCTGCCGGTACGATAGGCGCGCTTATTCCCCCGTCGATCCTGCTCATCCTGTTCGGCATATTCACGCAAACCCCGATCAGCCTGCTGTTTCTCGGCGGGATCGGCGCGGGGATCATAACTGCGCTGTCCTATGTCTTCATCATCATTCTTAGAGTCAGGCGGGATCCATCCCTGGCGCCGATGTCCGCTGAACCGATCACGGCAGAAGAGCGCCGACAGGCGATCCGTGAGACATGGCCCACGCTTCTGTTGATTGCAGTCGTCTTTGGCGGGCTGTTTTCCGGGATATTTACCGCGACGGAGGCCGGTGCTGTCGGTGCATTGGCCTCATTCGTCATTGCTGCGATGAACCGTACGCTGACGCGGCGGGTGGCGTGGGATGCCATCACCGAAACCACTTACACGACCGCCAGCATCTTCGTGATTACGATCGGCGCCAATTTGCTGACCCGGTTCCTTTCCGTGAGCGACGTTGCAAATGTGATGTCACAGGCTGTGATCTCCTTCGGTGCAGAGCCGTGGATCCTTGCCTGTGGGCTCGTGCTTCTCTATCTGGCGCTCGGACTTATTCTTGAGCCTATGGGTGCGCTTCTGCTGACGTTGCCGGTCGTGCTGCCGGTAATGGAATCGTCAGGTGCCAGCATGATCTGGTACGGAGTCCTGATCGTGAAACTGCTGGAGATGGGCATGATCACGCCGCCGGTCGGGCTGAACGTTTTTGTCGTGAAAAGCGTGGTTGGCGACCTCGTTCCGACATCAGCCATCTTCCGCGGCATATTGTGGTTTCTTCTCATCGATCTGGTCGTGGTCGGGTTGATGATCGCATTTCCGTCGCTCGTCACGATGATTCCCGAATTGTTGGCGGAGTGACGGATCCGCCTGTCGTCTCACTAGACAACATGGCGGTTGTATGTTGACACGTTAGATGCGTGGGCGTAGGCTTTGCGGGAGCAATGTTGGCTGGAGGAGCAACATGGCCGTCTTTCAGGTCGGAGATTATCGTATTCAGCGGATCGAGGAGATCCTCGAAAAAGGCTATAAGCCCGAGTTCATGTTGCGTGGCTTTTCCCCCGACATGTTCGACGCCCATCCGGAAGCCGCTACGGAAAACTTCTTCGACCGCGAAACCGGGCGCTCCTGGAGTTCCGTGCATTCCTGGCTGATCACGCATGGCGATACCAAGATCATCGTCGATACGTGCTCGGGAAACGGAAAAGCCCGTGCGCTGCCGGTGTTTCAGCGGTTCCATATGCTTGAGTTGCCTTATCTCGAAAACCTGGCTGACGCTGGATTGAGCCCGGATGACATCGACATTGTCTTCAATACGCATTTGCACATAGACCATGTCGGTTGGAACACCCGTAAGGAGGGTGACGCCTGGGTGCCGACCTTCGGCAACGCGCGCTATATTTTCGGCAGAGCGGAAATGGAGCATTGGCGGCCCGATGGGGTTGGGCCGAGGGTTTTCCCTGACAATATTGCGGTTATTGAGGATAGCGTTGTGCCATGCGTCGACGCGGGCGTGGTCGAGTATGTCGATGATGGGGACGAGATTTATCCCGGCCTGCGTGTCGAGGCTGCGCCAGGCCACACTGCGACACAGTTGGTACTGAAGCATGACGGACCGGACGGCGCGTTCGTGATCTCTGCCGATATATTGCACTATCCTATCCAGATCTACGAGCCGCATGTCACCAGCAGATTTTGCGAGGATCCCCACGCGGCGGAAAAGACCCGCCGTGAACTTCTCGAATGGGCAGTTGAAAGAGAAGCTCTGGTTTTGCCGATGCATTTTGGGCGGCCCCATGCCGCCTACATTGAGCGAAGGGGAGAGGGTTACGGGTTCCGTCCAGCAGAGAGCATGTCATCGATCATATGAAATTTCGGATGTTATCAAAGTGAGAATAGCGCGTGGGTCCGCGCAAGCCGAACGCCAACGAACAGGACGAAACAATGGGTTACACGATTACGGAAAAAATTCTTGCTCGGGTGTCGGGCAAGGAAAATGTCAGAGCCGGAGACGAAGTCATGGCCAAGCCGGATTTCGTGGTTGCTTATGATTTCCCTGGCTACACCGATGTCATTTTTCGGCAAATGAAAGAGGATTTCGGGATCGAAAAAGTTGCAGAGCCGGAGCGTTTTGCGATCTTCATCGACCACATGGTACCTTCAGCCACGCCGAAAGATGAGGAACTGCATATCGGGACACGCACCTGGTGCAAGGAAAACGACGTCGCGCTTTATGAGCGGCGCGGCATTGGTCACCAGGTTGCGGCGGAGGTGGGATATGCCGTCCCAGGTGCGTTCGTTGTGCATTTTGACGGTCATATCAGCCAGCTCGGAACTTTTGGAACGCTGGCCATGGGGGTGCGCCGCAATCTGCTGGAAGCCTTTGTCAAGGAACGGATCTCGATCAAGGTGCCGCAGACGGTGCGGGTCAATCTTCACGGAGCATTGAAGCCCGGGGTGATGGCGCGCGATGTGTTCCACCACCTCGTGCGGGTTCTCGGGCCTGCCTCTTGCCGCTTTCAGGTGCTTGAGATCGGTGGTCCGGGAGTAGAATCGATTTCGACCGAGGGGCTTCAGGTCATCACCGGACTGGCGATGTTCACCGGAGCGGTGACCGCTATCGTCAACCCTGACAAAGAGCGGCTGGACTACGCCTTGTCCCGCGCTCGTAAGGAGATTGAGCCAGTTTGGAGCGATGAAGACGCCGAATATGCGGCGGTGCATGATCTTGACATCTCCGATCTGGAGCCGGTGATCGTGATCCCGCCGACACCGTCGAATACCCGCGATCTCGTCGACTATCTCGGGTTGGAACTGAACGCCGGTTATCTTGGCTCCTGTGCGTCCGGGCGTCTTGAAGACCTGAAGATCGCGGCGGAAATTCTGAAAGGCAAACAAGTCGCTCAGGGGTTCCAGCTCAATGTTGTGCCGACAAGCCAGGAGATCATGGCAGAGGCAGGGCGGCTTGGTTATCTGTCGGTTCTGACCGAGGCCGGGGCTTTCGTCTCTGCGCCAAGCTGCGACTATTGCTACGGTCGAATGGGCACGATGAGTGAAAAGCAGCGGGCGGTTTCAACCGGCACGCTGAATGTACGGGGACGGATGGGCAGCCCGGATAGCGAAATCTATCTTTGCAACGCTGCAACCGTGGCGGCTTCTGCCCTTGAGGGGAAGGTCGCCGATCCCCGGAAATATCTGTGATGGAGAGCTAGGATGACACTCAGCAATCTGCGCGGACGGGTCGCTTTCATTTTCGAGGAACAAGATTTTGACATCGACCAGATCGTCGGCGTCAAGAATATCAAAATTCAGGATCTCGACGAACTCGCGGCAATCGCAATGGAAAGCTACGATCCAGATTTTGCGTCCAAGATAAAACCGGGCGATATTCTCGTCGGGAACCATAATTTCGGTTACGGACATCCGCATTATCCCTCGATGCGTGCGATGCGGCATCTTGGGATCGGAGGCGTGGTTTGCGAAAGCTTCTCTCCCGGCTATTGGCGCGGCGAGATTTCTATGGGTTTCCCGCAAGTTACCTGCCCGGGTATCCTGGACATTGTCAGCCGCTGGGATGAGATCGAAGTCGATTGGGACGCTTGTGAGCTTCGCAATCTGACGACGGGAAAAACCCTGCCGACCGAACCACTATCGAATGCCGACCGTGCCATGCTCGAATATGGCGGGCTGATTGGCTACCTCAAGCGACCCAACGACAGCACCGGGTCTGAAACAGCAGCAAATGAAAGGCAGTCGAAATGAGAACCGCGGATTTCAAGAATAAGGTCACAGGCCAGAAAACCGTCTGGACTGGAGGTTGCTTCGATGCTCTGTCCGCGAAGCTGATCGAGCGCGCCGGTTTCGATGCCGTCATGACAAGCGGTTTCGGCGTGTCCGCGTCGCTTTTGGGGATGCCGGACGCCGAACTCTATACCATGACCGAAAACTCGGGAGTGGTGCGTAATGTCGCGAGCGCGGTCGACATTCCGGTCATTGCGGATATGGACACCGGCTATGGCAATGCGATTAACGTCATGCGCTCGGTCCGGGAATTCGAGCAGACGGGGGCGTCTGCGGTGATCCTAGAGGACCAGGTGTCACCCAAACGTTGTCCGATTTGTGTCAGCGGGGTCGAGGTGATCGGTCGCGATGAGGCGGCAAAAAAAGTTGCCGCCGCCGTTGAGGCGCGCCGCGACCCGAATATGCTGATTATTGCGCGGACAGATGCGTCCACGGTGGACGAAGCGATTCTGCGTGCCAAGGAATACGTTGCCGCAGGTGCTGATATTGTCCAGCCGATCAGCGGCACGTTCAAATCGCTTGACGATCTGAAGCGCCTCCGCGAGGCAGCCGGTGTCCCGCTATCGCTGCAAATTCTTGGCTGGCTGGAGCAGGATCTGTCGGCAGAAGACATTGAAAGCGTGGCAGGCCTAGCCGTCTACCCGCTGATCGCTTTGATGACTGCTGCGGAGGCAATGTCGGAAAACCTCGCAAAGCTCCGCGCCGAGCGAAGCTCTGCTAATCTGCCCCATGCAAGAATGGATCATCACGAATTCATCGATATGATTGGCTTTTCTGAGGTCGAGAGATTGCAGCTTAAATATCTTAAAAATGATGCGGAAAGCGCGGCTTGATTCACTTTATGTGTCTCCGTGAATTCCAAGATCGCGGCGGACTTTCGCCGCGGTTTTTTGTAAACGCTCAAGGTAGATCGGTTCGTCCCCACGCATCATCTGCGGCGTCAGCCCGGCAACGGAGAGTGCACATATGACCGAGCCGTCCCGATCGAAGATTGGTATAGCCAAAGCGGTCAGCCCGAGCGCAACATCATCGACGGCGCATTCCCAACCGCGATCACGGATGAGCTTTAGTCGTTCTATCAGCTCGTCACGGCTGGTGATCGACATCTCGTTCATTCGGGCGATGCTGCCGTCTATCAATCGCTCGACAACTTCATCGGGCTGATAAGCCAAAAGTAGCTTCGGGGCACCGCCTACGTTCAGCGGCAGCGTGCCGCCGACCGTCCACCAATGGACCTCAATGCCGCGCATATCGTGAACGCGGTCAAGACATACCGCACTATCGTCTTTAAACACCGAGAGAAATGCGGTCACGCTGAGATCAACGGCCAATTCCTCCAAGACCGGCCGCAAAATAACCCGCAAATCGCGCGCGTCCTCGACATTTGACGCAAGCTCTCGGATCGCACGGCCCAGCTTGTATTGATGTGTGATGCTGTCCTGAGCGATAAAATCGCTTTGCATCAGTGTGATAAGCAGCCGCCGCGTCGTCCCCTTGTCAAGTCCTGTGGCATTTGTCACCTCTGCCAAGGTCTGTGATCCTCTTCCGGCGAAAGAATTTAACACCTCGAGTGCGCGAGTTACCGCTCGTACATTTGGTGTGGAAGATGCCTTGGGGCCTGATGCCATTTAAGTTTACCCTTCTAGTGCCGCGCGGAAATATCGCGTGAGGGCAGATGTTACTGCGTGAAATGATGCTTGACCAGTGTCACAGGTGCGGGAGCTGGTTTCGTACGATGAAAGTTATATCGGCTGTTGACACAACTACATCTCAGCGGCACTCTGTAATCATCTTTGGGGGGAGTCAAAGATGCAGGGCATCGCAGAAGCGGACGCGCAGGCGTTGTCGCTGATCGTCAAGGCCATTGGCGCTGACAAAGTCGACAACAGTGATGACATTCGCGAATACTACGCTAATGATATTTTCTGGCAGCCGGGGATTGAGCCGCTCGCGGTGATCAGTCCTTCGACGCAACGGGAAGCAGCAGAGGCTGTTCGAGTTGCGATCGAGAATGGCATCGCCATCGTGCCGCGTGGTGGCGGCATGTCGTACACAAAGGGTTATCTCCCTGATCGTGCGCGGTCTTTGGTGATTGACACGCGCAACCTCAATCGCATTGTCGAAATCAACGCTAAGGACGGCTATGTCACGGTAGAGGCGGGCGCTACATGGGCAGCGTTGAAAGATGCTTTGGCGTCGAGCGGGATGCGCAGCGGCTATTGGGGGCCGCTGTCCGGGGTCAATGCGACTATCGGCGGCGCTCTGTCTCAAAACAGCGCTTTTTTCGGGTCTTCCCGCTACGGAACCGTCGCGGAATCAGTGCTTGGCGTGACCGTAGTGCTTGCTGATGGGTCAATCGCGACGACAGGATCGGGTGGGAGGAAAGGTGCGCGACCGTTCACGCGTTATGGCGGGCCTGATATGACGGGGATTTTCCTTGGCGACAATGGTGCGCTTGGCCTGAAATTGTCCGCAACACTGGCGATACGACCAAAACCGCCCGAGACCGGATTCTTGTCCCTCGGGTTTGAGAAATTCACCGATATGGCTGCGACGCAGGTCGAAATGGCCCGCAGTGGGCTTGTTACCGAAGGCTTTGGGATTGACCGTGACAAGGCGCTTCAATCGGCGAGCGTGAACCGCCTGTCAGATAATGTTGACGCGCTAAAGAAGGTCGTTGGGCAGGGTAAGTCCTTGCTCTCGGGTTTGAAAGATGCCGCAAAAATAGCGACCTCCGGCCTCGACTGGCTGACGGGCCATAACTACTCGCTTCATATCGTGACAGAAGCTGAAACCGCCGAAGCACTGTGTACGAACCTAGCGGTTCTGGCCGAAATCGGGGAACGGCGCGGCGCGATTTTGCCTGACTCAATTCCACGCGTTATGCGCTCCAAACCGTTTTCGCCGGTGCGCGGAATGCTGGGCAAAAACGGGGAAAGATGGGTGCCAATTCATGCGGTGTTCCCATTGAGCGAGGCGGAGCGTGTCGTGGAGGCGAACGAAGCCTTTTTTGCCGAACGGGCAGGCTGGCTTAAGGAAAAAGGCATCCTGTACACCGTAATGACGATGACGGTCGGGCAGTCATTTTTTATCGAGCCCGCGTTTTACTGGCTCGATGAATTAACCCCGCTTCATATCCGGTCAGTGGGTGACGCGATAAAGCCGGATTGGAAACGGCGGCCTGCAAATGAGGATAGTCGTAACGCCGTGGTCGAACTCCGACGGGCGACGCAGGAGTTCTATGTCAGCCTTGGCGGAGCAAGTTGGCAGGTCGCGCGTGACTATCCGTATCGCGAGGTGCTGGATGATGGCACGCGCGGTTTGCTCGACGCATTAAAGCGGGCGGTTGACCCGGAAGGACTCATGAATCCCGGTTCCTTGGGTCTCGCGGCCACATTTCAATAGAGAGTATCGAGGCGGTAGGGAGATCAATATGAACGAGCCGAACGCGACGACATGGCCTCAGGGTATTCCCCGTCATTTGCCGACATTGCCAGCAAGTCCGTTTCAAAGCCTGCGCGACGTCGCAGGGCGCGTCCCTGATAAGGTTGCTCTCGATTACTATGGCAAGACGATCAGCTACGGTGAGATGCTGGCGTTAACCATGCGGCTGGCGTCCGTGCTAGATCAGGAGGGGGTAGGGAAAGGTGACCGGGTACTTCTGTGCCTGCAAAACTCCCCGCAATTTGTCATTTCCTTCTATGCCATTTCGGCACTTGGCGCAGTGGTTGTGCCGGTGAATCCGATGAACAAGTCTGACGAAATCGCCTATCTCCTCAGCGATACCGGCGCGCGGATCATTATTGCCGGACAGGAGAAACTGGACGATCTTTCTGCGCTGCCACAAGGAAGCCTCGCACGCGCGCTCCTCGTGACGTATTCCGACTACCTGCCAGAAACCCTGCAAATCCGACTTCCGGCTGAAGTGACCGCCGCCCCGGTCGAGACGGAGAACCGGCTATTTCTACGATGGGCTGCCACGCTCGCTCAGGCACCCGGTCAAGTTGTCTTGCCGGACCCCGATCCGGAGGCGCCTTCGGTCATGCCTTATACCAGTGGAACGACCGGAAATCCGAAAGGCTGCGTTCACCTGAACCGGACGACGATGACAACAGCGGTTGGCTCAGCGCTGTGGCTGGGGTTTGACGAAGACGATGTGCAGCTTCTTACACTGCCAATGTTCCATGTCACCGGCATGCATATCCCGATGCTGGGGGGCATCCTGCGCGGCGGGAGCTTGCAGATTATGACCCGCTGGGATCGCGATGTCGCGATCGATCTTATTGAGACAAGGGGCATCACGGTCTGGATCTGTATAGCGGCAATGGTCATAGACGTGGTGAATGCCGAGGGTTTGAGCGAACGCGATCTGTCATCGCTGAGGATGATCATGGGCGGCGGTGCAGCCATGCCGGAGGCCGTTGCAAAGCGCCTCCGCGATCTCGTCGGACTCGACTATATCGAGGGCTATGGTCTCTCTGAGACAGCCGCTCCGGTGATGATAAACCCGCCTGACGCACCTAAACGTGCATGCCTTGGCATTCCCTTGATGGGGGTGGATGCGCGAATTCTTGATGTCGACAGTCTTCAGACGGTGCCCGACGGAGAACAGGGGGAAATCATCATCAGTGCGCCACAGGTCTTCACGGGTTACTGGCGGCGACCGGAGACCGAAAGCGAAACCTTCATAAGCCTTGACGGCAAGCGCTTCCTTCGGACGGGGGATCTCGGCTATCGCGATGTCGACGGCTATTTTTATATGGTCGACCGCCTGAAGCGGATGATCAATGCCAGCGGCTACAAAGTCTGGCCAACCGAGGTGGAAGCGACGCTGTTCAAGCATCCCGACATCCGGGAAGCCTGTGTGATTGCAACTCCAGATGAGCGCAAGGGTGAGGCCGTGAAGGCGTTCATCGTACCGCGAGACAACAACCAGCATGCGTCTGAAGACGAGATTGTTGCGTGGTGCCGTGAACGCATGTCGGCCTACAAGGTTCCGCGTCATGTGTCATTCGTTGATGCGCTTCCGAAATCGGGGACGGGAAAAATCATGTGGCGTGAGCTTCAGGAAAAGGAGTGGGCTTGAGCAATCAAGCTTATGATCAAAACCAAATCGTATCACTCTGTAACACATAATTCATCTATTGACAGGATGGCTTTGGTCACTTTAGGCTAGTTGAGAGGGGGAGTTATCGAGGGGGGATCATGCCACCACTCGCCAACAGCCGTTCTTACCGGCTGGCTGTGCGAGGTTATCATATCACTGCTGATCGCATCCAAAGCCATAATCACGACCAGACGGCCACGTCGTCGTCTCAACCGTTATGCGGCCAGCGTTGGCAATTTACCTAGGCTACGTAATCCCGCCACATCAGGCGGGGCGAACCCAAGGGGGGAGTTCATGGAAAGATTAAGCAACAAGTTGACGGGCGCAGCGGCAGCGCTGGCGCTCAGCCTCGGGGGGGCGGCATTCGCCGCTCCGACGCCCGGCGAATATAATATCGGCATCATCAGTGACGATACCGGGCCGATCGCTTCTGCCGGCATTTCGTATCACAACGGTGCGGAGCTTGCGGTCGAAGAAATTAATGCCGGCGGTTACGCAGGTGATGGTGTGACGCTGAATCTGCTCGTCAAAGATAGCGGTACCGATGCCGCCCGCGCGGTGCAGGCGATGACGCAATTCGCCGCTGATCGTTCAGTAATGGCGACGACTTGCTGTATCATCACCCCTATTGCTGGCGCCGTGTCGCAGGTGGCGATGCGGGAGAAATTGCCGCTGGTGATTTATGGCGCGACGCGCGAAGGGCTGCCGCAGGAGCCATTCGTCACTTCGGTTGTGGCGCTGCCCGGTCCGCAAGAGGTCATGATGGCCAAGGAACTGGCGAATGTTCTCGACCCCAAGCGGGTGGTCTATTACGTGACCGGCGACAACGACATCTTCCTTGATCGCGCCTATGCGATGAAAGAGGTGCTCGAAGAGTATGGTGCCGAAACAGTCGCGGAAATTTCCACGCTTGCAAACGATACCGACTTTACCGGACCGGCGACGCAAGGCATGGGCGCGGACCCCGACCTGATCCTGGTCATGGCCACCCAGCAACCTTCTGTGGGGATTATCTCCGCGCTGCGTGAACGTGGGTTCGAAGGCAACATCGCGACATCCGAGGTGCTTTCGCCACCTGCGATTTATCAGAAGTCTGGCAATATCGTAGCTGGCATTCCGTTTGCTTTGTCGTTCCAGCCGGGCCTCTCATCGTCTGAAGAGGCGACGGCATTCATCGAGGCGTATCAGGAAAAATTCGGCTCACTGCCGGATGTGTATGCCGCACAAGGCTATACTGCGATTCAATACATGGCGCAGGGCATGGCCGCGCTTGATGGCGATCCGACGCGAGAAGCTCTGGCGGAAAGCATGTGGCAGATCAACGAAATTGAGCGCAACCTCGTTTCGGCAGGCGATCCGCCAGACCCGCGCGCGATCGCGGGTTTTGTTGCCGAAAGGCTCGCATCCTATAAATGTCCGCAGGAATATGAATTCGTGTCAGAACTGCCCCGCAACGCCTTGGGCAAAGTGCTTAAGTCAGAGTTGCAAAGCCTGTTTACTTTTTCCGGGAAAGCCTAGCTTTAGCCGTCTGCGGCCTTTTCCTCATCTTCGAGAACGCGGCGCAAAAGCTTGCCGGCCGCGCTCCGTGGCAGTTCGGCCCGGAACTCTAGCGCAGTGGGAAGTTCATGGCGCCCCAGTCTTTCGGCCAGAAAGCCACGCAAGGCCTCTAGTGTCATTTGCTTCGCTTCCGGCTTTAATGTGATGAAAGCTTTCACCGATTGTCCGCGATAGTCATCCGGGATCCCCACGGCCAATACTTCTGCCACGTCGGGATGTTCGTAAATCGCGTTCTCGACATGCGCCGGATAAACATTGAACCCGCCGGAAATGATCAGGCTTTTCTTGCGGTCAACAAGATATAGCAGGCCATTTTCGTCCCGGTAACCGATGTCCCCGCTGAGGAAGAAACCATCTGCGAAAGCCTTCGCCGTTTCTTCCTTTCGATTCCAATATCCTGAAAACACATTCGGCCCCCGGATGCGGAGTTCGCCGATTTCGTTGGCGCCAAGGGTCCGATGCGGATCGTCCAGTGAAACGACTTCGATTTCAACAGAAGGTTGCGGCACCCCGATTATGCCGGACTTCATGACGGCTTGCATGGGGATCTGGCTACCGACCGGAGAGGCTTCGGTCATACCCCATCCACCGAGAAGCCGATTACCGATAATATTCTCTACGCGTCGAGCGGTTTCCGGCGGCAGTGGTGCGCCGCCTGAGATACAAAACTGCAGTGAGGAGAGATCATGCTGCTGCGCTGCCGGATGCCCGGCAATGGCGATCCACATTGTGGGAACGCCGGGGAAAACGGTCAAACGTTCCTGTTCGATCTGGCGGATCACCGTCTCCGCGTCGAAACGTCGGTGCAAATAAACACAGCATCCCTCGCGAAACTGGCGAAGGATCACGAAATTCATGGCGTAGGCATGAAACAGCGGCAGTACGCCCAGAACCCGCTCCTCTCCCGGTCTTTCGGCGCGGATGTCTTTCCAATGAACGGCAATATCTACCGCTGCCGTGAGGTTTCCGTGACTGAGCATTGCCGCCTTCGGCACGCCTGTCGTGCCTCCGGTATACTGTAAAACGGCAATATCTTCCTTTTTCAGAGCTGGCCATGCGTCCGGCAGGGGGCAATCGAAAAGCTCTTCGAGATTTTCGAAGCGAAGATCTTCCGGCAATTGGGCGAGTTCTGACGCCGACGCACCCCAGCGGGCTTCATCACAGACCCAGACAAGCTCCAGTTGCCCTTCGTCCAAAACGGTGATGGCATTTTTCAGCATGTCTGGTTGGTTCAGCGTAATCATCCGCCGCGCCCCGGTGTCGTTCAGCTTGAAGATAAGCTCTCGCGCGGGATCGAGCGGCGAAAGATTGACGATCCGCGCCCCAATGCGTGCCAAAGCGAAAAACGCCAGATAATAGCTCGCAGTGTTTGGGAGATAAATTCCGACAGCTTCGCCGCTTTTGACGCCCTGCTGCATCAATCCGGCAGCAAGATGTTTCGAGAGCCGATCTATCTCGTTAAAACTCAAAGCGTTGTCACGGTAGACGAGAGCAGTTTTTTCGCCATATCGACCTACCGCACCGTCTGTCATGTCGGGAAGAGTTGTCGCTGTGATGTTCGCATCCCAATGACAACTTGGTGGGTAGGCTTTGATCCAGGGGTGATCGATTTTGTCAGGCACCGGAGCCTACCTTTCCTCAGAACCCGAGCTCGCGTGCAACTATGTCAGCATGGTGCGAATACCCACCCAACAGCTCAGACGATACTCGACCTGATTTCAGAAACAGCCCGATGTCGTGTTCGGCAGTCATGCCGATGCCGCCATGAAGCTGTAGGCAATCCGCAAGCACGACACGTGACAGATCCGCCAATTTGGCTTTCGCAACGGAGCTGTGCAGTGCCAGCTCCGCTTCATGCCGGTCTAACGCAATGGCTGCACGATGTGTGGCAGACCAGCCGTCTTCGATCTCGCAGTAGATTTGTGCGAGACGGTGCTGGATCGCCTGAAAGGACGCGATCCGCCGGTCAAACTGCTTGCGTTCGCGCAGATAGTCGAGGGTGAGTTCAAAGGCCGCTTCAACGGTGCCGCAGCTATAGGCTGAGATCCAGGTTGCGGCGCAGTTCATCGCCGCTGCCGGTGCCTCGTCTGACATGATGGTGTCGCGTTCAACCTGCACGGCGTTCAGCGTGATCTGCGCAAGCATGCGGCCGTCGGCCATGCGACGCGGGGCAATCTCTATGCCGGCATTGTCGACAGGGACCAGAGCGAGAACCGACACATCGTCGTGGTCCGCGCGAATAATCAGCGAAGTCGCTCCTACGGCATCTATGCCCCACGCACAAACACCGTTGAGCAGACCGTCCGCTAAGACCACTTCGCCGTCGAGACCCAAGCCGATTTGCTCCGTGCCTTCCGTAATACCGGCCAGACAGTCTTCGCGCATCTTGTCGGACCCGAAGCGCGCTATCGTATGGGCGGTGACGGTTGTACCTAACAGAGGAGATATGACGAGTTCCCGTCCCAACTCCCTGGCAACGAGGCATGCAGCGACCATATCCATATCCGAACCGCCGTGATCTTCGTCAACAAGCATGCCGGGAAAGCCGAGCTCATGCAGTTTTGATGATAAATCACTGGAACATGCGATCTTACTTTCTGGCGCTAATAAAGTCCGCGCGCCGCTGACGGATTCCGCCCTTGCGATGCTCCGAGCGCTATCGCGCACCATGGACTGTTCTTCTGAGAATGCGTACATCATGTCAGTCCTTTGGAAGTTCGAGTATTTGTTTGGCGATGATCTCCAGCATGATTTCGGTGGTCCCGCCTTCGATAGAATTTCCCTTGGAGCGGAGCCAGCTACGCCCCGTTGAACTTTCGGATGCGCCGTTTTCCCATCTGAAACTCTCAAGCCCTTGCAAAGATACCAGAAGCTCCTGTCTTCGCTTATTAAACTCCGTCCCTGTGAGCTTGGCGACCGCAGAGCGGGGGCCAAGCGATCCTCCTTGCTCAGTTTCTTCGAGATACCGGGCGCGGGTAGCTTCGAAGGCATGGGTATCAATTGCCGCTCTGGCAATCTCCGCGCGCAATATCTCGTCGGCGAGGCGTCCGCCGGTTTGGGTTGCGGCTTTGGCTGCCGCTGCGTTCAGGTCATTCGCGTCAAATAAGTTGCTCCCACCACGCGCGATTGTTTCACGCTCATGGGTCAGCAGATATTTCGCGACATCCCATCCCTTGTCGATCTCTCCGACCACATTCGCGACGGGGACGCGCACATTGTCGAAGAAGGTTTCGCAGAATGGGGAGCTGCCAGAGATCAGCCTGATCGGACGTGTGGATACACCGGCGGATTGCATATCAAAAAGCAGAAAAGTGATCCCGCGCTGCTTCTTGGCTTCGGGGTTGGTGCGCACCAGGCAGAAGATCCAATCTGCCCTGTCAGCGTAGGACGTCCAGACTTTCTGACCGTTTAAAACGAATTCTTGACCGTCTCTAACGGCGGAAGTTCGCAGCGCTGCCAGGTCGGAGCCCGCGTTTGGTTCAGAATAGCCCTGACACCAACGAATCTCGCCATTGATTATGGGCGGCAGATAAGCGGTTTTTTGTTCCTCCGTGCCAAACTCCAGCAAGGCTGGTCCGATCATAGACAGGCCAAAACCCTCGAGTGGAGGACGCGCAGCAATCCGTCGCATTTCCTGGTCGAGAATGCGGCATTCCTCAGGGCTTAGCCCACCACCGCCATACTCCTTGGGCCACCCCGGCGCTGTCCAGCCCCGTGCCGCCATGCGGCGCAGCCAGATTTCCTGCGCCGTGCTTTGGAACGCCCAGCCCCGACCACCCCAGCAGACATCGTCATCCGATTCAATGGGATGACGCATCTCATTGGGACAGTTTTCGGCAAGCCATTCAACCACTTCGCTCCGAAATTCGTCAGACTCCGCCACAGTATCGCCTCCAAATAATACTGCGTAGTATAATTTAATTGTCCCACAAGTCTACTGGTTTGTAAGGGATCATGGGTTTTGGAATGTCAGCTGATAAGGCCACGCATTGCGACAGACGTCACCGTTTCTGCTAGATTATTTGCATGCGAATGCGCCTTATCGGCTTGCGGCCGATACCACTGCGCTGTGCTGTTCAGCGTTCCGAACATTGTGCGGGTTGCGAGGACAGGTTCGATCTGTCGCAACTGGCCCGCAGCCACGGCGTCGGCAATATGAGAGCTGAACATTGCCTCATAGTCGTGCCGCTGCTGAATGATCTTCCCGATTGCCTGCCGCTCGATCTCGGTCAGCGAACGTCGGCGGTGGCGGTTCAGCATGTCCTGGGTCACGACATGGAACGGCAGAGACTCGATAACCTGAAGGGCGTGCGCATAGGCCATGGCGTACAGCTTATCCAAGGCGTCGTCAGAAGCATTCTTGGCTTCCATCACAGCGCGCAGGGTTCGGCTCATACCTTCCTCCATGACAGCGATGAGCAAGGAGGTTTTGGACGGAAAACTATAGTAAAGTCTGCCTTTCGTAGAGTTCAACCGGCCTGCAATGTCATCCACAGTCGCGGCATCGAAACCGGATTCCATGAAGGCAATCGCTGCCGCTTCAAGGATTCGTAAGCGATTTTCGTCAGTATGTGCGGCATTTGCGCGGGTTTTTCTGGCCATGCTGCGCCTCTTATCATGCTGCGGATGTGGAGGGGAGATCTCGGCGAGATCGATATGTTGCGTGGTGTAATATGCATTGCATCTGTTGACATATCCGTTTGGCGCATGATTGATGTTATTTGCAATATTGTGGAGGAGATAATGACCAAGCCCGGCTCGGATCCGACATTTGCGCGCATCGAACTGGATAATCCGCCCGTTAATGCGCTCAATCTTACCACGAGACGTTCTCTTATGGATCAGATCGAAGCAGCACTTGCGGAACCCACAATAAAAGGCGTGATAATTTCAGGCGCGAGAAAACGTTTCTCTGGCGGGGCCGATGTGACGGAATTCAACCGCCCAGAAGCGCTGTCCTATCCGCTGATTACCGATATCGGGGCTATGATCGAAAAGGCCGAGAAGCCGGTCGTTGCCGCCATCGATGGTCTTGCACTGGGCGGGGGGCTCGAATTAGCCCTGTTCTGCCATTATCGTGTCGCGGCGGCGGAAAGCCAGATCGGCCTGCCCGAGGTGAAGCTGGGTGTTTTGCCAGGTGGCGGGGGTACTCAACGGTTGCCACGGCTCATTGGGGCAGAAGCGGCTATCTCAATGATGACCATGGGTAGGACCATTTCGGCAGAAGAAGCCGTTCAAATCGGTTTGGTCGATGAGTTGGCCGCGGACGACCTGTTGATAGAGGCTGAAGCGCTCTTACGTCGCAGGCTCTCCGAGGGGAAAGCGTTAAAGCCAGCAATATCTAAAGAAATCGATATTGCTGACGCGCCGAAAAAATTCTTTGCTGCCGCCAGAGCACAAGCCAGAGCCCTCAAAAGAGGTCCAGCACCTGAAGCGATCGTCGATTGTGTCGAAGCCGCCGCAACATTGTCTGTTGCTGACGCGGCTGAGTTTGAGAAGAACGCTTTTGTTCGCCTGTCGCAAACGTCCGAGAGCCTCGCACTTCGGCATCTGTTCTTTGCGGAGCGTAAAGCTGCGCGCATTGCCGGACTGCCGTCTGATACAAGGGCGCGCACAATCTCAAGCGTGGGCGTCATTGGCGCAGGTACGATGGGCACGGGCATCGCGATGGCATTTGCAAATTCCGGCTTCCCTGTTGCGCTATTTGACAGCTCTGCGGAAGCAATGTTCCGTAGTCGAGTGAACCGGACCAAGGCCTACTCTTCTGCTCAGAAACGAGGCCGAATGACGGCGACGGAAGCGGAACGGGCGGCCGACCGAATTGTCGAACATTCCACGATTGTGTCGCTAGGCGATTGTGATCTGGTCGTCGAAGCAGTGATCGAGGATGCGTCGATCAAGAAGCAGCTCATCGGCAAGCTCTCGTCAGTCCTGAAACAGGACGCAATTATCGCATCCAACACGTCCTATCTCGATATCAACGAGTTAGCGATGGTGACCGATCGGCCAGAAAACGTTCTTGGCCTGCACTTCTTCAGCCCAGCACACATTATGCGGCTGGTCGAGGTGGTCAGGGGATCAAATACGTCAAATGAGGTGCTGGCGACCGCCATGGCTACGGTTAAGCGCTTGGGAAAGATCGGAGTCGTAGCCGGTGTCTGTGATGGCTTTATCGGCAATCGCATGGTCGACCAGTATTTTCTCCGCGCAAACGAGCTTTTGATGGAGGGTGCAACACCGGAGCAAGTTGATGCGGCAATCCGTCGTTTTGGCTTTGCAATGGGTCCGTTCACCATGTCTGACATGGCTGGCAATGATATCGCATGGTTGACACGTCAGCGGCGGGCAGCGCAGGATCCGAATTTTAGCTATCCTCTGATCGCTGATGCGATAGCAGAGCGCGGTTGGCTGGGTCAAAAATCTGGGCAGGGCTATTATGGCTATGAAGAAGGTAGCCGCGATCCGATCACAAGCCCCGAAGTGGAAGCTCTGCTGCGTGAGTTACGCGTATCTGCTGGAATTACGCCGCGCGAGATTGACGAAACCGAGATTGTTGACCGTTGCCTTCACGCGCTGATTAATGAAGGTTGTCGGATTATTGCCGAAAATGTAGCTCAGCGTGCTTCGGACGTCGATGTCGTTTATGTCCGTGGCTATGGGTTTCCTGATCTGAAGGGGGGGCCGATGCATTGGGCTGAGCAGCAAGGTTTGGCTAAAATCGCGGATGCAATTGAACAGCGGTTCCAAACGACCGGAGACCCAGCGTGGAAACCCAGTCCACGGCTGATTGAAGCGGCAGAAGCGGGGTATTTCGGGGACTGACAGCAGCGCCTGCATGCTGTCCGTTCCGCTGGTATAGTTTGCCCGCAGCTACGTTACGCTCAGAGGCCCCATAACCTGCATCATCCCAGCCACCTGTGTCGTTGGGCCGGAGTGTAACTCTCCAAAATCCGGGGGGTAACCCTCTCGCGTGAATCAATCAGTTGGAGGCGATATCATATAGTGGTGGGCCAACGTAAGAGCATGAAATTAAATCGAATATCTGCGCAGAACTGACGGAGGTATATCGACCGAAGGTCGCTGATGGTGCGGGCCGAATTTGAACCGGCGATCTCCTTGGTCGATGGACCCCACGGGCTGACCAGACCGCCCCACAGCGCGATGCAAGGGGGCGGGACATGCCCGGCCGACAAATATCAGGCCCGCCTGATGCGAACCGAGGTGCGAACCCGCGAACCCCGGGTGCGAACCCAAAAAAAACGCTGCGAACTGGCGATCTTGAGCGCTTACGCCCCCCGCATACACATTCCCCCGCCGGAGGACCCGGAAGGGGTTGACAGATCGGAGGCCGACGGCGTCAGAGCGCCCGGAACGCCGCGACGCGGGCAGGGGCGACAGCGCAGTCCGCTGCTTGTCCCGACGCCCCGCCCCGGCCCGACGTCAGTCCGGGATTGCCGCGCCTCCCGCTTAGGGATCGGTCGGTAAGGAACCGCCGCTTTTCCGATTATTCCGGCTTTATACCTCTCAGAGCTGCCAATGGGGCGCGGTGCGTGACGCAGTGGTGACGCAAGAGTGACGGGTGATATCTCGTAAGTCATTGATAGTGTTGAGATGACGCAGTTGCCCGGGCAGTTCTTTATATAAGGGGGGATAGTTTGTTTTCAGGGTTGTTTGGATTTCTCCTCCAATATGAAAAGGTTGGAACGAACTGCGTCATCTCAACACTATCAATGGGTTAGCTGGAAATACCCGTCACTCCTGCGTCATTCCTGCGTCACTTTCATGCCGATGAAGTACCGTCCGTCGCTTTTTCGCTTATCGTCGATGTCGGGAACCTGCGCCCGCACGCGCTGGACGAAGCCGTTGATCGCGGGGATCTTCTCGGGCCGGAAGCCTTCGGCCTGTGCCCAGGCCTTGAAGTCGAGATACGCATCGCGGGTGGCGAGCAGCGGGCCGCCGTTCCTGATGGGCACGACCTTCACACAGGCGTCGATCCAGGCCAGCACCAGGTCTTCGCCCAGCACCCAGTCGGTCAGCGCCCGGCGGCAGCTTGCGGGGATGGAGAAGTTGCGCTGGCGGATCAGCCGGGCCGCGCCCTGGACCGCCCATGCCAGCAGCAGGTCGGCCTCCTCCGCGGCGATGCGCTTGCCGATATCCGCGATGCGCTCCTCAACGGGGATGGTGCGGTTAAAGGGGATCACCGCCAGACGGCGCTGTATGCCCCGATCCACGCCGCCCTTGAAGCCGGGCAACTGGTTTGCCGCAAAAAGATTCTGCGCGACCGAGCGGAACTCGACCCGGCTCTTGTAGACATCGCGCGCCTCGATGGGCTCGCCGGTCACGACGGACTTGAAGGTGTCGGAGGCGATGGCTTCCGGCGACAACTCGTCTGATGCGTTCAGCAGCTTGCCGACCAGCCCGGTGCGGTGGTGTTCATCTCCCATCTTCGCGGCCGGCACGCAGCAGATGGCGCTGGCGGGCAGGAGACCGCGGGCGAGTTCGAGGATCTGGCTCTTGCCGTTCTCTGCTGTCTTGCCGTGCAACACGACGGCGCGGGGCTGCAAGAGACGGGTGGCATGGCCGAGCGCGGCGGATCCGCAGATTTCGGCCAGAAGGTCGCATTTGGCTTGCGCCTCGGGGTCGCCTTTGAAGCTGCCGGTCAACAGACGGTGCAGCAGGGAGGCTTCGGGCGGGATGGCAGCCATACCGGGGTGCCAGTGACCGGGAAGGGTATGGCGGCAGCGGTGATCGCGGTGATGGGCGTCGAGATGGGCGGTTCCATCGGCATCGAAGCGGATGAAGCCCGAGGCGCAGTTGATGCCGATGGGTGGGTTATCGAAGAAGTCCGGCTCGGCGCAGAGTGCGGCGCATTCATTCAGCACCGAGTCCACACGGGATCTGTTCAGCTTGACGCGTGAGGGTCCGCCTGCCGCCGTCACGAAAGCCGCGCCGTCATAGGCATGGACCGGCAGCCGGATCAGATTGTCGTCGATAGCCTCCCAGTCGGTGCTGCCATAGCGCCAGAATGCACCCTCGGCATAAACAATCTGCCCGTGACGGGCGCTCAGATCCTCGCGGACGCGCCCGGCGATCTCGACGTCTGACCCGATACAGAGCGCCTTGCGGCGGGTGTCGGTTCGGTCGGCGCGAAAGGGTTCAGCGGCCGCGATACGATTGCGGATCGCGTCTTCGCCGTCGCGCAGCAGCATGTCGTTGAAGTCCTCGCCCTCGGGCGGGGTGGCCATGAGCACCGTGAGACCGCGTGCGGAAAGCGTATTGGCGCTGCGCAGGATCTGGCCCTCGGCTTTGCTGCCGGGCGCGTCGCCATCGCGGGCGATGATCACCCTGGCCTGTTCGGGAACCGGTGCCCGGGCGATGTTCGAGATGCCGAGACAGGCCCAGACCTCCTGACCGGTCGCCTGCCAGACCGACAGCGCGGTTTCGACACCCTCGCAAAGCACCAGCGGTTCGCGTCCCGGCAGGCGCACGGCGGCACGCTCGGCCCAGCCGTCGACGGCCTTGTTGGTGCGCTTGACCGGATCGACCGGGGCCTTCCTGCCATTGGCTGTCAGATAGACCTGCTGGATGGCCAGCACGTCTCCAGCCGCATCGGTGGCCAGCGCGACCATCGCGCCATACCGGCCATAGGCGTTCCGGCGAAAGCGGATGCAGTCGGGAAGCTGAATGGTGATCCCGCGCCCCTGCAGATAGGCGTGGACCGGTGTTCCGTCCGGACCTTCGGTCTGACGCATGATCCCGGCAACCTTGGCGATGCGTTCGGCGTCCGACAGATTCACGGTGCGGGCCCGGCCAGATGCAGGGGCCTTGGCTGGTTTGGCAGCCCATGAAGATGGCATTTCCGTGTCGCCGAGCTAGTGCCGCGCCCAGTCCCGCGCAGCCTTGTCGTCCAGCCCCAAACGGTGACGGATCAGTTCCAGCCCGGCACCGCCGATACCCGCCTCGTGGTCATACCAGCGCCCGGCTTGCTTGCCCGCAATTTCCACGGCGATGCTGCCCTTGCTGCCAAAGCGCAACTGCTGCGGGCTGGACCGGGCGCGGTTCGGCGTGCCAAGCAGTTCCACGGCAAGATCGGCAATCCGGTCGTTCAGCAGTTCCGCCAGCCGGGCCACCGAGATGCGCCGGGACGCATGATCGTCACGCACGGGCGGCAGGTCATTGAAGTCGAGCGGATTGTCCTGCAGGGTCATGGGGTGCCGGCGCTATGTATCTGATGGAAGAGGAAGCCCGCGACCGGATCGCGGAGTCCAGCTCATCTGCGGTTGTCGTCACTCACCCGGGGTGGAACGCTCCTGCTGCGCGATCCAGTTCAGCAGCGTGCTTTTGCGGGCGCAGATCACCGAACCCATCTTGAAGTGGGGCATGCCCCTCGGGGCCTCGCCGGTCAGGTAGTAGACCTTGCGGCGGTGCTTCACGTCGCCAAACATGAACTTCGCGATCTCGTCCGCGCCGCGGAGCAGATCATCGCCGAGCGTCACCTCGGTCGCGATCTGCTGCATGTTCCCGACGGAACCGGGATGTCTGATCATGGTTGGGTCTCCAGTTTATCGCAGGGCGTCCTGCAGGAAGTGGGCGTCAAGTCCGTGGAGGCGGCGCCATGTGGCGCGAACCTGCATGCTGATGTTGATGCTGGCGGTGCTCAGCGCGTTGGCACGGCTTGCCATGGCCAGCTTGTAGATGCGCTCGGCGGTCGTCGCTTGCGCAGGTGTCGTGAGCTTCGAGAGCCTGGCGCGGCCCTCCGGACGGCCAACCAGCCACGGCAGCATCTGGAACCTGTCCTTGGATGCCGCATAGCCGAGGATCAGGGCGGTCTCTCCGGGCGGCGCGTCCGGGAACAGCAAGGAAACGATAGGCGGCACCCGCAGAAACAGGAATTTCCGGTTGATCAGATCGAGGTGCCAGTCGTCCTCCGCAGATCGGATCAGCGGCCCTGCCTCCGGCGAGATGGTATCTGCAATCGAGGCTGTCAGTGCGGTCCATGTGCCGGATCGCGTCGTGGACATCACCTCGGCCACGATCCGGATGTTCCAGGCAAAATGCTCGCTGATCGCGGCACCGATCGAGGCCACCAGCACGTCGTCCTCGCGCCACATCCGCTTGAAGCCGCCATGCTGCTTGGGCGTCTTCCGTGCCTGAATGGCGCCGGCCGCTTGCAGGACACGCAGGCTGGGCAGGGGCATTCCCGATGCCGCGACCGCTTCCGCGTCGCCATGCAAGACCGGTTCGGTCGCTTCCGCTCCGTTCCGTTCGCTGGCAGTCATTGTCGAGGGCTCCGTTCATAACCAGGGCTTTACATATGCAACAATCCGTTGCAGGTGCGTATGAGACAGTTCATATCGCCATTAACGGGCTTTGACAACTGCTCCCGTTTCTTACGATCACGGAGGATAACCATGGCCACGATCCGCAAACGCACGCTGCCCTCGGGCCTGGTCCGCTGGCAGGTGGACTTCACCGACCAGGCGGGCAAACGCCGGTCCAGGATGTTCCCGCGCCGCAAGGACGCCGATGTCTATCTGGTCAAAGTCCGCTCGCTGGTCGCCAACAACACTTATCTCGCCGACAGTGAAAGCACGACCGTGGCCGAAGCAGCGAAGGCTTGGCTGGACCATTGCGCGTTGCGCTGCCAGACCGGGCGGCGGATGGAGCGATCTACCCTGCGCGGCTACAGCGATTATGTGCGGCTGCACATCACCGCGCCCGGGATCGGCATCGGGGACAAGCTGATCGCTCAGCTGAGTCGCCGTCATGTCAATGAGTTCCGCGACCGCCTGCTTCTGAATGGCCGATCCGAACATCTGACCCGGCGTGCGCTGTCGGTGCTGAAGCTGGTCCTCGACCATGCCATCGACAACGGCAAACTGTTCACCAATGCGGCGCAGGGCGTGCGGGTGATCAGGTCCGGCCGGATCGAGCACAAGGCCCCGGTGCCGTCAAAGGAGGCGATCCGCGCCCTGATCGGGGCGGCCGATGAGGGTCTCAAGCCGCATCTGATCGTCTCGGCCCTGGGCGGCCTGCGTGCCTCGGAACTGCGCGGCCTGCGCTGGCGGGACGTGGATTTTGACAACGGCTTCCTGCATATCCGCCAGCGCGCCGACGCCTATAACCAGATCGGCGATCCGAAATCGCGGGCCGGGTTCCGCGACATCCCGGCCGGGCCGATGGTGCTGAACGCCCTGCGCAGCTGGAAACTGCGCTGCCCGAAGAGTGAGCTGGGCCTCGTCTTCCCCGCACCGCGCGGCGGCATCCTGCAGCACACCAATATCCAGAAGCTGTTTCGCAAGCTCTGCCGGGACGTCGAGGTGACCATGCGCTGGCACGACCTGCGCCACTTCGCGGTGTCGCTGTGGATCGAGCAGGGCTTTTCGATCAAGGAAGTGATGACCTTCGCCGGCCATTCCTCGATCCAGATGACCATGGAGCGCTACGGCCACCTCTTCCCCTCGCCCGACCACCAGAACGCGATGGCCATGGTTGAGGCGAAGCTGCTGGGGTGATTACCGTTTCCTACCAAAGGCTTGCGGCTACTCCGTGCGGCACGTCACCGACATTGCGTGTCTGGAAATACTCTAATAGTCTGAAATCAAACAACTATATCTGCCGAAGCGGTGACCCTCATAACCTGAAGGTCGCAAGTTCAAATCTTGCCCCCGCAACCAAAAAATACCCTAATATCAAACACTTGGATGGCGGCTGAAACAGTCAGACATCCCAATCATCACTTTACATCAACGCCACGTCAACGTTTGAAAAAGGCGCGTGGCAGTATCGGCTCGACTTCGCATGGTCGGGTGACCACCTCTCCTGACGCAATATTCCCGAAAGCTCTTGAACCCCATTGCGCGAGCGAGGATGGTAGGCAGCGTCCTAGAAAAGTCCTGCACTTATGCTCTTCAGAGATTTGATTTCGACCTACGGTGCGTCGTTGGCGAACAAGTCCGCGCCGCACAATGACCCGGTTTGGCATCTCGGAAAAACCGACGAACAGCTGAATTTTCGTCAATATACCATCGATGCGCTGCAGCAGGCAAAGGTCTATTTGCTCGATCACGCTGCGGCTGCCTATGCCGATACCCTGCATGACACGATTCAGGACAGAACCGAAGACGAGAACGTTGCTGCATTGACCTTCTTGGGAGAAGTCGAACCTCCCGGAAAGGTTGCATGGGCCGAGTTCGATTATCGCGAATTGGTCGCGGCGCGCGTCAGGCGAGGCTCTCCTGTAATAGAGCACCACGAAAACCCATCGGGCTCGGGGAAGCGCGGCTATCTGATCGATGATCGGGACACGAATGCTCTGACGGTGACGATGTTCAGCTGCGACTCGCGGGGGAGGGTCGTCGATCCGTTTTTTACCTTGCGATTCGAGCGTCCTGAACAAGGTGGGCTTAACTCCTTTCAGCCTCAGATGCACAACTACATGGCCGACTTGATGTCCAAGCGTGGTATGGCGAAGGAAGAAATTTCCGGTCGCTCCCAGATCTCGTTGGTCGATACGGCCTCGGATCTCTTCATCCCCTACGCGCTATTCGCGATGCTGACTTCCCCGGACCTGGGCGGGATGATTCCGACAGAAGCTGTCACATTCTCACCAAAGGAGCTGAAGACCGCGCGCAAATTCGGGAAGTCGTGGATCCTTGGCGCTGGAAAGTCCCATCACACCATACGCATCGGCCCGCAAGCTGCGGCGCACATGCAGGAACAGCGCGCGCGCCTCGAATTTGAACGCGTGGCGCGTAACGGCCGGAACGGTCCGATCCGTCATTGGGTGGCCGAACATGAGCGGCATTACCGGAGCGGCAAGGTCGTTCTGATCAAGGGACACCACCGAGGTCACGAGCCAGATCCGGGTGTTCCAACCCGGGTTATGGGTCCGAGATCGGAAGCGGCAGTGTTCGTATTGCCGCCCAAGGATCAATCAGGCATTTGAGGCGTTGCCCTTGTTACCGTGACCTTGCAGCATGAAAATCCGGGCGGAATCAGCGTCTCCTGTCATCCGGATCCAACCTATCACGTTCCCGCTCGATTCGTCCGGCCATTGCCAGCAAGGTGATGAAAACTGCGTCGGAATGCCGGGCCAATGCGATCAGATGCTCGCCGCTTGGTCCTCGCTCCGCGGACATCCAGTATTTGACGGTCCGCTCGCTTGCACCGGTCCAGCGCATCGCGGTCTTGATCGCCCGGTGCGTCGGACCGAGGTCTGCGACCAGTGCGGCGGCGATTGCTTCCCTGTATTCCCCCGGAATTGCTGCCAGGTGCACAATTGTGCCCATTTCCGGCACAATTGTGCCCATCTTCACCCACATACCCTTTCCCTCCTCGGCTAAACCTGAGTGGAAACATGAAAACGGCAGGTTCCAATTTGCATCCGGATCGGGCGTTCGGGGCGGTCGGCCCGGGGGTTGGCTCAGCCCGCAGTGCCGGAGGTGGCCGACGGCTAGGCCGCAGGTATCGGGAAAGTCAGGATGGGGACCCGGACCCGAAAGCGCGGGGAACGCAGGAGACGCCGGACCGTGGGCCGGATCGAGTGCGGGGTGGGGATGGCGGCGAACCCGTTCGGAGCCCACCGGGGTCGGCCAGCATATCGCCGACCAAGTGGATATCCCGAAACTGGATATCCGAGATGACAGGTGGGCGCGCTGGTCTTCCTGGACGGACAGGTGGTCCGGCTTGGAGATGGTGCGCCCGAAGGGGTTAGCAGCCTGCTTTCAATTCAGCAGGCTCAAACTACGATGACCGTTCCAACTGCCGTCAATGCTTGGATAACAGCAGCGACCTCCGCATGAAGCTCACATTCCAGCTTTTCGGCATCTATTTCGACTACGAGAGAATACCGAACAGTGGGCAGCGCATCCTGCAACCGCGACTTTGCTTTCCACCAGCCGGTCACTGGATGCACGGCTATAAGATTTCGTCGGGCAAGATCCGAAGCCTTGCAAGTCAATTGGTCGATGTGCAGGGAGCCGACATCGCGTCGATTGCTTCCAAAATCCCATCCATCCTGCTCGTCGCTTTCTGGTTCGTCAGTTTGTTCGGCAGCCTTGCTGATCCTGGCGAGAAACTGAGCTTCGCTTTCGTCAGCACGATTCAGTTTGAAGCGCAGGTTGTGGGACGCGTACCGGTATCGATTGCCACGAGAGGGTTCTGACGGGTTAGGGGCAATGAACGTGCTCAGGGTGACGCGCAACGTGACATTCGCGTTGCCGAGCTTACGCAGCTCTTCTACTGGCCAAGGCAAGGTGAAGAGTTTCAGCTCATGATGAACATCGTTTCCGGTTTTGCCAGAAAGTGCATAGGGGGTGATTGTGTCTTCGACGATCAGCGTTAATGCGTTCGAGGCGCTTCGCCTTGCGCGATCAAGATCTGGCACGCCATAGCCGTAGCGCTGAAATAGGGTGGCAAAGCTCCCCTTTGGCGGATTTGCGCCAGCGGGTAAGTGGGAACGCATTTGCGATGTCCATCTGGCGGAGGATACATAAAGGCCACGTACAGTTTCCGGCCAGAGCAAGGGATATTCCGACCAAAGTGTCGAAATTTGATTTGCAGCAAGGGCCGTTGCTGCACTGGTGTCAAAGGTGAAGCAGAATGATCTCTGCGGATACCGGTGGTCGGTCGACAGCAAGGACAACCAACCATGCCGCATCGGTGGAGGACTGTTGCCGGTCGCCCAGTTTCCACCCTCAAGCACCACGTCCGGTTTCAAGGGCCAGTAGGACGACCACGAGGCAGTGCGCGAGGCAGGCGACAGATCACCGAACGGCGCGAGGGCTGCCGTACCTTCGCCAGCTGGAAGGGCTGTTTTTTCGGTATAGGCCCCAACGCACATTGCATTCCAGGCTTGTGCGGGCGCTTCAACTTCGTTGTCGGGGTGATCGCATCGATCAAGGTAATTGCCCGAACCGAAGGTGAAATTGTCCGTGTTGCCTGCGGAAATGAGGAGCAACCGTCTGACCTTTTGCTGACCTAGGACACCCGCAGCGAGCTCGTCGATGGCGCTCGACCAAGAGGTGGGCGCGCCGTCATGCGGGGTATCCTCGCTTGTCGTGGCTGGCATTGAAAAGATGCGTCGTCTTAACCAACGTGCTTCAACTGCATCGATCGCGTCACGGGTAACGGCCCCGAGAAGGTGGTGCGGGTTTTCGCCCGCATCAGGTAGCAGTTTGACCGATTCCAGCCGATGATGGATTTCGACCGGCTCCATCTGTTGAAGTTTGGTGGTGAGGTCGCCGAAGAGGGCAAGGCCGGCCATCTGGGTTCCGTGGCCTTTGATATCCTCTACTGCCCAACTCGGATCGGCAGCGTGACGATCATCAGACGACAAAGATGGCTGGATCAGGGGGTGAGCGCGACTGACCCCGGTATCCAGCAGAGTAATGAAGCCAGGATCAGCGTTTGGTGGATAGCTGGTTCGCTGGCCAAGCTCATCCACCCACGCAGCCTGTTCCTTCACAGGCAAACCTTCAAAGAAATCTGCCGTGACCGTTGGTGCGGCGAGCGCTCGGACCCCTCCGATTTTCCGAACTGCGGTCGCGAGTGCATCTTGGGTTCCGTTCGCGACGATCACCACGTCTTCAGGAAATCTAAGCCATTCACTTCCCGGTTCGAGCCCGTATTCTGGCGCAACTTGAATAAATCGATCAACTTCATCTGGATTGAGCCAGATTTCCCAGAGCACGTCGACACCGGCCGCTGGAAATTTGTGGGAGGGGCTTCGCCATAAAGCGCGTAAGCCTGCTTCGGTGATAGCGGCCAAGCTCTGCACAAGATCGGCGTTCTTTGGCCTTCCTGGGATCAACTGACCATTTTTTTCGCGGTCCGGGGTGTTCTCTGTTTTAAACTGGGCGACTTTCTTGCGAAAGGCCTCGACGCCTTTCTCTGTCGCGAAAATGGTCGCCTTATCCAGCCCGTCCTCTCGATATTTGCCTTCCTCGTATTTGAGCAGGTTGAGGTGTTTGGTGTCGAGGCTTGTTCGCTTCAGTTTTTCGCCCGCACGCCCGGAGACCTCCAGATACAACCCTGGCAATCCGTCGGATTTAATATCGGGAAGCGCGTCAAGCGCGCGCAGCAAGATTTGAGCATGGGCCTCCCTATCCGGCACATCGCTCGGTCGCTTGCTGACTGGCGTACCTTTCCATTGGTATGGCTTACTTGCCCCGAGGTCCCTGAGATGAAAGTGACGCAGGTTTCTTGGCATGCTCGTCCGTCCCCAAGCCCTGCAACGCGCGGCGGCGCTGCAAAGCATCGATCAAATTTTTCGTTGCAATCTTGTTGGTGTCGCTGAGGACTGCTCGGCGTGCGGCGTCCTCCGCTGCAGCGACCACGTCCGCCGTCGAGAGATTGCGGGCGTGATCCGTGACCCGTTTCCAGCCTATTCGGCTCAACGAAAAACCGATCAGGCGGCGTTCAAGAGCTTGTTGAATCGCCGCAGCATCAGGCATTTCATAGGGCAGTACGAGATCAAAGCGCCGCAGCACGGCGCGGTCCAGAATACCAGGCAGGTTAGTCGTGGCAACAACAATGGACGGACCTGTGTCTTCGTCCATAAACTGAAGGAACGAATTCAGTACGCGGCGCGCTTCTCCAACATCGTTGTCGTTACTTCTTGCTGCTGCCAGTGCATCAATTTCGTCGAACAGATAGACACCGCGCGTGGTCTTGATTGCGTCGAATACCATCTTGAGCTTTTGAGCTGTTTCGCCCATGAATTTGGTGATCAACCCGTGCAGCATGACTGAAAACAGCGGAAACTGGAGTTCGCCTGCCAATGCATGTGCACTTAGAGTTTTTCCAGTTCCCGGAGGCCCAGAGAAAAGCAGTCGGCGCCGTGGCTTCAGACCCTTTTCTTCAAGCTTTTCGCGCTGCCGGGTTTCGACAACGATGTGGGCCAGTTCTTCTTCTATCTGAAGAGGCAGAATCACATCCGCCAAACGCTCGGAGGGATAGGAAGCGGCGAGAAATTGCCCTAGGTCGCCACGAGGAGTCGCAAGCGGCGTGATTTCTGGCTTGCGCTTTGCGGGTGCTTTTTGGCCAGCCTCCGCCCATTGGCGAAGCTGTTCGGCCAGGCGCGTATGACCTTTTTGTTCCTCGGCCGCAGACAACTGCATCGCCAGATCGTAAAAACGATCAGCGTTACCTTCAGCATGGCTTTTGACCAAGCCTATCAGTTGCTGCGCGGATGCCATACGTGCCCTCTGCCGATCTCGATAGATCCTGATCTATATCTGTACACGGCGTTTCCCAGTCACGCTAGATGCCCCCAGGTTTGTTGACGAGCGCTGTTGCGAGGATGACTCGGCGGCTACCTGCTCGGGCCGCACGCCCGCGCCCGCGCTCGCAGCACGGCACAGTCCGCGATCATCCCGACCAGGGCCGCACCTTCCGGCAGCGCCTCCAACTCCACCGCCGCCGGGTCCCGTTCCGCCTGATCGTAAGCCACTACAGGCGGACAGACTACGCAGCCCGGACCAGAACCACCCGTTGCGCAGGCGGTCAGTAAGCTCGAGGCGATCAGGAGGGCGGTTGCTGGATGCCTCCAGCATGCGGCGTGGCGACCGGCGGTTTCAACAAAACGTCGCAGGTTAAGGAGCCCGTCGAACAGGCGCAGGGCCTCATTTTGGGTGACATATTTCTTCGCCTGCGCCGCCATCAGATTTGGCGGCCGCAGGTTTGTGGTCCTGTCGGACATTCTTGCTGCCGGTCTTCAGAGTTGAGGGTTGGTGGTGCGCGCGGTGCGGCGCCTGACACGGGTCGAAGGCTGGCAGGTGCGAATGGTCAGGCTGCCGCCGGGCGCTAGCATTGCGCCCCAATCGGCGATCTGTTGGGCGGAGGTGTAGTGCGCCGAATTGGTGCTCGTCTCAAGGCATCCCAATACGGTAGGGTTCGTTCTGGCCGAGTTAGAACGGCCAGTTAAATCGCGGTGAGCGCCGATAATCAGCGGACGACGAAATGGAGTATTGCGTCAGCCTTCTCCCGTTCCAGTAGCGCACGCTTACGCCGATATCCCCACCGATAGCCCGAGGTCGAACCGTCTTTCTTGATCACGCGGTGGCAGGGGATCAGGATGGCGATACCGTTCGCCGCGATGGCTGCGGTGACGTCGCGGGCGTCCTTCCTGCCGAGTTTCGCGGCGAGGGTGCCGTAATTGGTTGTCTCACCGGCGGGAATGTCGCGCAGCATCTGCCAGACTTGGCGTTCATAGTTTGAGCCTCGCGGGTCGAGCGGGATACCTGCACCAGACTGAGGGTGATCAATCACGTTTGACAGCGTCTCGATCAGGTCTGCCAGTGCGTCTTGATCTTCTTTCATGGTCGCACCGGGAAGCCTTTGCATAAGAGTGTCTAAAGCGGCTGCGCGCTTGTCGGCGAATTCAAAAGCAACGATACCGGTTGGCGATGTGGCCACGATAAATTCGCCAAGCGAACTTTCGCCCCATGCGTATGAGATTTGTTCGGACATGATCTCTGCTCCTTTTTCAGTTGCCTTGAACATAGTCCGTGTCTTCGTCTGTGACGCTCCGCGCCTTACTTTCAAATTCGCACGCCACGCATGACAAGAATTAAAACGCCCGGCACCTGCGATGAATGGACCGCGGTTGCCGGGCATCAGTTTATCATTGGATCACTTCGCGTCGTGAAAAATGATCCCGACGGTATTTCGCTGGCCGCTGCGGACGCGGCTGACGCCGTGGCGCAGGTTGACGCGGTAGCTTCCGCGCGTGCCTTGCACGGGTCGGTTGTGGACAGCGAAAGCGACAGCGTCGCCCTGCATCAACGGAACGACCTCGGCCCGGCTTTGCATCCGGGGGCGCTGTTCGGTCAGCACGAACTCACCGCCAGTGAAGTCGCGGCCAGGTTCGGACAGCAGGAACGCCACCTGGATCGGGAAGGCCAGATCGCCATAAAGATCCTGATGCAGGCAGTTGAAGTCGCCCGGAACGTATTGCAACAGCAGCGGCGTCGGGCGTTTCTGCCCAGCCTCGTGGCATTGCTGCAGGAAATCGGCATGAGCTTCGGGATAGCGCTGATCCAGCCCCATACGCTCATTCCAGCTGTTCGCGACCTCGGCCAGTTTCGTCCACAACGCGGTGCGCAAACCGCCCAGCAGGTCCGGCAGCGGATATTTGAAATAGCGGTATTCACCCTTACCAAAACCGTGCCGCGCCATGTGGATATGGCTGCGGAAATGCTGCTCCTGCGGGTAAAGTGCGGCAAGGCGGCGGCACTCTTCCGGGGACAGAATGCCTTTCAGCGTCGCGCAGCCGAAATTGTTCATTTCGTCTGCAAAAGCCGACCAGTCATAGGTCGCGAGGCGCTGCTCGGCCGATTTCACGACCGGCGCGGCGGGGATAAAATCGCTCACGGCATTCATGCTGCGGACTCCTTTTCCAGCAGGGCGCGTTTGCGTTCGATCCCCCAGCGATAACCCGAAAGATCGCCATCGTTGCGCACGACCCGGTGGCAGGGGATGGCCACGGCGAGCTTGTTGGCCGCACAGGCCCCCGCCACGGCGCGGACCGATTTGGGTGCGCCGATCTTGCGGGCGATGTCAGTGTAGCTGACCGTCTCACCCACCGGGATGTCGCGAAGGGCCTGCCAGACGCGCTGCTGGAAGGCGGTGCCACGAATGTTCAGCGGCAGGTCCAGCCCGATCTGCGGGGCTTCGACAAAGCCCACCACCTGAGCGACACGAGCCTCGAAAGCCGCATCCCCACCAATCAGATTGGCCTTCGGAAAGCGGTCCTGCAACTCGTTGACGAGGGTTTCGGGATCATCCCCCAAGGCAATCGCGCAGATACCCTTATCGCTTTCGGCCACCAGGATCGCCCCAAGCGCGCTTTCGCCCAGGGCAAAGCGGATATCGGTATCCTTGCCGCCCTGACGGAAGGCCGTGGGCGTCATGCCCAGAACCTTGTTCGAGGTCTCGTAAAACCGGCTGTTCGCGTTGAACCCGGCGTCGTAAATCGCTTCGGTCACGGTATTCTCCTTATCCTGCAGTTCAGCGCGCACCTTTTGCGCACGATGCGCGGCGCCCCATTCGCGTGGCGTCAGCCCGGTGATCGCCTTGAACTGGCGGTGAAAGTAATGGCTGCTGAAGCCCACCTTGGCGGCGAGATCGTCCAGCTTGGGCATCTCGTCCGAGGCCGCGATGATGCGACAGGCCTCGGCGATGATTTCGGTATTGGCCTGTGCGGCCGACTGCCCCTTGGGATTGCACCGCATGCAGGGGCGGAAGCCTGCGGCCTCGGCGTCCTTCGGCGCATCGTAAAAGACGACATTGACGGACTTGGCCCGGCGCGAGGGACAGGATGGGCGGCAATAGATGCCGGTGGTTTTGACGGCAAAGACAAAATTACCATCCGCGGCCGCATCCCGGTCCACGACGTTTTGCCAGCGCGGGTCCTGTTCAGTTTGGGTCTTGTTGATTGTCATGCTCTTTACCCGATTGGTTGGCTGTTGATCCCAATATAAGGCACTTTCGCCCCCGCTCACTCCGCGCCTTGCTTTCAAATCCGGTTCACCCGATGCGGTAAATGGCGGTCTGCGTCAGGCGAAACACCTCGCCGGATGCCAGATGCAACTCGTGTTCGCCGTCAGGCAGGGCTTTCAAACGGGCCAGACCGGCCCGGAAGACGCCTGCGGCGTCGTCCAGAAAATTGGCCTTTGTATAGCCGTTCTGGCACCCGCCGCAGCCTGCGCAGCCCGCAGAACGAGAGACCTGCGGGGCATCTGCCCCCTTGGTTTTCTGATTCAACATGGCATCAACCGAAGCTCGCTGCGGGCAGGCTGCCGTTTTGCTGCAGTTCAGTGGCAGCAGAGATAAAGGCAGTGCGCGCAGGCACGGCGAGGAAACCGCCTACG
The DNA here is from genome assembly GCF_027912675.1 of Paracoccus sp. SCSIO 75233. Lineage (NCBI taxonomy): Bacteria > Pseudomonadati > Pseudomonadota > Alphaproteobacteria > Rhodobacterales > Paracoccaceae > Paracoccus > Paracoccus sp. SCSIO 75233. The sequence continues at coordinate 2,990,156 of NZ_CP115757.1, forward strand.
CTGATGCGCCGAACGCCTGAATTTTTCAGATCTTCCGCATTCATCTCCGGGCTGACCAGAAGCACATTGACAGGCTTCGGCGCGACGGCAGCGACAATGGCGGCGATGTCGTCCGGCTTTGTGACGGCGGGCGCATAGAGGACGTCCGCCCCGGCCTCGGCATAGGCCTGCAACCGTTCGATGGTCGCAGCCAGATCGGCATTGCCCAACAGAAAGCCTTCGCTGCGGCCAATCAGCATGACATTCTGGTCAATTGCGTCGATGGCCTCGCGTGCCGCCCGGATGCGGAGTGCCGCTTTTTCGAGGGGATATAGCGTGTCGCCCGCGCGGTCCTCGATGGACAGCCCGGCGACGCCTGTTTCGACGGCACGAGTCACGTTGGCTGCCACGCCCTCTGGGTCATCCGCAAATCCGGCCTCGAAATCCGCGTTGATCGGAAGATCGGTGGCTGCGACGAGATCGCGCAGATTGGCCAGCGTTTCCTCCAATGTCGCCGACAGATCATCCTCGCCGAGCGTCAGCGCAAGCCCGTGGCTGGTCGAGGCAATCGCCTTGAAGCCCAGCTTCGTCAGTTCCCTGGCCTCGCCAGCGGTGGCCGCGTTCGGCATGGTGAAAAAGCCATCGTGCAGTTTGCGGAAGGCAGCGCGTCGTGCTGAGACGTCAGTCATCGGTTTCTCCTTTTCAAGATTTCCCGGACATATTTGCTGATTTCCAGTCTTCCGGCACTCCGATCCTTGCGCTCGAATATCGACGCATTCAAAGTCGCCACGAAAGGTCAGGTTCAGCCGCATCCGTCCGACCGCAGGATGCTCCCCATCCTTCATCGTCAAAACCCCATGATAGCAAAGCCGCGATGGCCCGCCCCAGACCGCGACATCACCATGCATCAGCGCGTATTTCTGCACCGGATCGTTCCGTTTCAGCCCGCCGAATTGAAACGTGGCCGGCAGGCCAAGAGAAACCGAAACGATGGGATTGCCCATATCGCGCTCATTCCTGTCCTGATGCAGCGACAGCCGCGCGCCCAGTTCATAGCGGTTGATCAGACAGGCATCGGGGCGAAAATCGGGATAGCCCGCCTTCGTCGCGGCCTCGGTCGCGACTGCCATGAAACTGTCGGGCATCGCGGGCCAGGGTCTACCGGCTTCCGGATCGATCCCGTCATAGCGATAGCCGCTGCGATCCGTGATCCAGCCCGCCTGTCCGCAATTGGTCGTCGCCACCGACATCACATGACCGCCGGGCGTCACCATGTTGCGAAAGGGTGAGGCAGTTGACACCTCGCGGATCGCGGTCAGCAGGTCGTCCACCCTCGTCAGAGCCTGTCCGCGTAGCAGGACGGCACCCTCCGCCATATGATCGCGAGCGGTTTGCTGCGGCTCGATGCCGCCGAATAGATCATTGATCATGGCCTGCCTCTTTCACATATGCGGATGGGTGAAGAACCGGACGATATCCGGCTTTCATGACGGCGTAGCTCGAAGGCGGTGTCAGCATGCCATCGAGATCGGGCGGATCACTGGCCGAGTAGCCTTTGGGCGACCATTCCAGCCATCGTCCAGCCCATAGCCATGACGTATGCCCGGATGCCGCAATGACGCCGACTGGCAGCGGTCCTGATGGTAATGGATGCAGGCGCTTGTCACGCCCGTTCAGCCGCTCTGAATGCAGGACGGCGTCCATCACCTTGACCGAAGGCGCGCTGTCCCAACCATCCCGAAACCGCAAGGCCGCCTCCCTGCGGCAAAGGAAGCAAGGGCGATGGCCTGCCGCAAGTGCGGTCGCTTCATCCAGAAAGAACAACTCGGTCCAGTTCCGGCCGGTCATCACCTCGCGCCGACGTCCCTTGTAGTCGCAACGACAGATCAGCCAGACCTTGCTTGTCCAACGCCGATTGCTCAGTCGCTGCTCCTTGGGCATATGAATAATGCCGCGATTGCCAGTGAACATACCCCGAGCGTTAACGGCGATAACGTCGCCAAATGGGGTGACACGGTTTTGCAGCGGCATTCCTCGCTCCTTTTGAAGGGACCAAATTGGCGGGGTGATGGCCGGATGCCACTCCGAATCTTGCGCTTTAATCGGACGGGTTTGACCGCAAGAAACGGGGTTCATTTCTGCCTCGTCCGTGCGACTCGCGACTTTCATTCATGATACTGGAACAAAATGCAGACCGACGACCGTTACACTGACGCCGAGAACTTCCTGCGTGATCTGGATGAAGATTGGGCGCACGTCATTGATCTGATCGGACCCTGCCGTCACGATCCGAAAGCGGCGCGCGAGCCCTATGAGGCCCTTATCCGCGCTATCGCCTATCAGCAATTGACTGCCAAAGCCGGTGACGCAATCCTCACGCGGCTGAAGGCGCTGTGCCCTGACAATCTTTTCCCAACACCCGACGCAGTCATCGCGATGGAATTCGACGCCCTGCGGGCCTGCGGGTTCTCGGCCAGCAAGATCGCTACGATCAAGGCCATCGCGGAAGGTTCGAAGACCGGCCTTGTGCCGTCACGAGGCATCGCCGTCAGGATGGATGACGAGGCCCTGATTTCCAACATATCGGCGATCAAAGGTATCGGTCGCTGGACGGTCGAGATGCTGTTGATGTATTCCCTTGAACGCGCCGATATCCTGCCAGCCGATGATTTCGGCGTCCGAGAGGGCTATCGTGCGTTAAGGGAGCTTGATGAGCCGCCCAAACCCAAGGCGCTGCGCGAAATCTCACTAGCCTGGTCGCCATACAGAACAGTCGCCTCATGGTATCTTTGGCGCGTTCCACGTGAACGGGGAAACGTGCTTCGATGAGCGGGCTTGTGACACGAATGCTGACTTCAGCCAAAAGTGGCGCCGCTGATGTTCTCGCGTGTAATGACTTCGACGGGTACCATACCGATACGTGCTGGCCGGTTCTCAAGGAGGCCGATCATTGCCTGAACCGCCAGTTCAGCAATTCGCTGCATATTCTGATGGATCACGATATCCATCGAACCGTCCAACAGATAGGAAGCGGTTTTCGGCGTCAGATTATGTCCGATCAACGTGATCTTGTCCGCTACACCGGCATCCTTCAATGCGGTCACAACACCTTCGTTGCCTCCACCAACATTATAGATGCCAACAATGTCGGGAAATTCTCTGAGAATCTCCTGCACGACCTTGCAATTCTCGGCCATCTCATCCTGTCCGGAATAAGTTCCGACGACCTGCAAGTGAGCGAAGTCCCTGCGAATGGTCGACCGAAAGCCCATTTCGCGGTCGCTGTGGTTTCGGTAGAGATGCATACCGGAAATAACGGCAACCGGTCCGGATCGGCGGGTTATGAGTCCCATGAGGCGTGCCGCCGTGCGCCCGGCCGCCATGTTGTCCGTGCCTATGAACTGACCGATCACCGGGCTGACCAGATCAGATACAATCGGCACGCAGGGTATCCCCAGCGAATGAAGTTCCTCTACCGCGTCCACAACGCGTGGATCGTCCAGAGCCTGAAAGCCGATCGCATCTATTCCCTGTCCAGCACAGGCGCGTAGTTTTCGCGCCAACAATGAAGGTTCGAGCTTCTTGGAAAAAATGCAATCTATTGTGGCGCGGCCATCGGTGTACACATTCTGGAAGCAGTTTCCCAAAAACTCCGTGGACGGGCCTGCCTCTTCGGGCAGGAAGATCCTCAGCCGCCAAGGGCGTGCGCGATCCTCAATCTGTGCGCCGGTTTCGATGGCATGCTTCGCCTGCATGACACGTTGGCGGGTTTCGGCCCGCACATTAACACGATTGTTCAGGACCCGGTCCACGGTCGCGGTGCCGACACCTGCCAGTTTCGCAATCTCCGCAACACTGGCGCGTTTGAAAACTATCGGTTCTTCATCGTTCATGGCTCGGTTCTAAAGCCAATGGAAATCAAAAGCCATCAAAAAGAAGCCGTCATTGATAACACCATAAAGCATCAAAAAACATCAGTTACGTCAGGATGATGTAAATTTCTTGCTAGAGAATGCGGCCAAGGTTTATCAAGCAATCACGAGACGGGAGCCTTTGCCCGTTTAGGGAGGAAAGAATGACAGTTGCAATGAAAATGGTGGCGGGCGCCGCCGGTCTTATGATGTCCGTGTCCATGGGCGCGGCCGCAGACTTCACCTTCAAATATGCCAATGACCAACCGGAAAGCTCAGTCCGGTCCCAGACGATGATCTGGTTCGAGGAGGAGCTGGAAAAGCGCACGGATGGCCGCATCGAAGTGGAAAACTTCTTTGGCGGGGCCCTGGGCAACGAACGCGAGATGATGGACCAAGTGACCTCAGGTCTTTTGCAGGGCACCCGTGGCGGGTTCTTCGCTGACGCGACGCCTGCATACAACCTCTATCAGCTTCCCTTCCTTGTGAATGGCTGGGACCAAATGCAGTGCCTTGTCGGTAGCGAGTTCACGCAGGAAATACAGAATAGAGCCGAGGCCAACGGCTATCACATCCCCGCTACCGGTATCAGCCAAGGCTTTCGCGCGTATACGAATAACGTCCGCCCCATCACTTCGGTTGAAGATCTGAAGGGGCTTCGCATCCGGGAACCGCAGTCGGATCTGATGATCGCAACTGGCACGGCCCTCGGCTCAATCCCGGTCGCCATGCCGTTTTCTGAAGCCTATCAGGCCTTCAAGCAGGGCGTCATCGACGGTCAGCACAATCCGCCGCAAAATATCTGGGACTTCAAGATTCAGGAAGTGCAGAAATATCTGACCCTGTCCAACCACATGACTGGCCCTGATCCGTTGATCGTGAACAAGGCATGGTACGATGGATTGCCGGACGATCTGAAGGTCATTTTCGATGACGTCGCTCAGGAAACGCTGGCCATGTCTGATGATATGTATCGTGAGGCAGAGGCCAAGATTGTCCGTCGTCAGAACATTTGGCGCAGATTGGGGCGTAGACTAGCGGAGAGCGGGCCTCGTCTGGGATTTGATGTTAGGCTGTGAGCTTGCGGTGCTGCAAGCGCCGATATTCGATGGTTTTTCGTTTGATCCTTTCGCGCTGTTTGATGATGGCCTGTGCCCTGCCGAAGTAGACATCGGCAGGCGTCACGTTGGCCAGGCTCTCGTGGTAACGCTGGTTGTTGTAGTGCTCGACGAAGGCCTCGATCTGGGACTCGAGGTCGCCGGGCAGGAAGTAGTTCTCCAACAGGATGCGGTTCTTCAGGGTCTGGTGCCAGCGCTCGATCTTGCCCTGGGTCTGCGGGTGGCACGGCGCGCCGCGCACATGGCTCATCTTGTTGGACTCGATGTATTCGGCCAGCTCGCCCGCGATGTAGCTGGGGCCATTGTCCGATAGCAGCCTGGGTTTGTGTAGAACGGTGGCGCTGTCGCAGCCCGAGGCGGCGAGCGCGAGGTCCAGCGTGTCGGTCACGTCCTCGGCCCGCATGTTGGTGCATAGCTTCCAGGCGATGATGTAGCGCGAGAAGTCGTCAAGCACCGTCGAGAGGTACATCCAGCCCCACCCGATGATCTTGAAGTAGGTGAAGTCGGTCTGCCACATCTCATTCGGCCGCGTGGTCTTGGTGTGGAACTGATCGGCCGCCTTGATTACCGTATAGGCTGGGCTGGTGATCAGGTCATGGGCCTTGAGCAACCGGTAGACCGTGGCTTCCGACACGAAGTAGTGTTTCTCGTCGGTGAAGCGCACGGCCAGTTCGCGTGGGCTGAGGTCGGTCGCCTCCAACGCCATCTCGACGATCTGGTCCTGGATGTCCTCGCCAATGCGGTTCCACACCCGGTTCGGTGCCGAAGGGCGATCCTCCAGCGCTTCCGGCCCACCTTCCCGGTAGCGGTCATACCAGCGGTAGAAGGTCCGGCGGGCAATGCCGAGCTGGTCCAGCGTCCGCCTGGCCGGCAGGTGCGACTGCTCGACGATACGGATGATCTCCAGCTTCTCGGATGCGGGATACCTCATTCGTCGTCGCCCCCATCCGCGATCATGCTTTTTTTAAGCAAGCGGTTTTCCAGCGTCAGGTCCGCCACGCACTCCTTCAGCGCACGGGCTTCGCGGCGCAAGTCCTGCACGTCACCGGAGGTCGCCGCACGGGCGGTGTCCCCGGCCAGGCGGCGTTTGCCGGCTTCCATGAACTCCTTGGACCAGCTGTAGTACAGACTCTGCGCGATGCCCTCTTTGCGGCACAACTCGGCGATACTGTCGTCACCGCGAAGACCTTCAAGCACGATGCGGATCTTGTCTTCGGCCGAGAAGTGGCGGCGGGTCTGACGCCGGATGTCCTTGACCACCCGATCTGCAGGGGGCTTGGTCGGCGATTTTGAATTGGAGGATTTGGGCTTCATCTTCGTTCCTTCGTCACTACGACGAAGCCCAAATCCTCCTTAAATCACAACCTCAAATCTGTGCCATAGCCGCTGACGGGGGACAGCCTCTGATTGCACCGGCCATCGATGTCATCAGGGACGCTGGCCTGACCCTCGTGGTTGAAACCGGCAACGGTACGATGGTCAACTCGAACTATACCGGCCGGAAACTGATCGACGATCTGAATGCAAAGGGCGCTCTGAAAGTGCTTTGGGACCCGGCCAACAACTGCTGGTGTCATGAACAGGCATTTCCGGCGGGCTATGAGGAGGTGAAGGATGGCTACCTCGGTCATATCCATATCAAGGATGTCCAGGTCGACACACCTCGCGCGACGCTGGAGGTCCGGCGCATGGGTGAGGGACAATTGGCAGACCAATTCCAGCCCATGGCGGATGCCCTGAGATCAGACGGATATGACGGTGTGATATCTTTCGAAAGCGTCTACCATCCGGGCAAAGGTAATTTTGAAGACGGTTTCCGGCTTTGTGTCGACCGCTTCAAGACGATTTACGGGTAAGGCCGGAATCCTCCCATCTGCACATGCGGATGATGCCGTGTTCAAGCGCATATCGATCATCATGCACATGATCGCGGCGAAAGAAGCTGGGCTGGCGAAGTTAGTCGGTGGGCATACCCCCCTGGCTGCCAGCCCGGTCTGCAAGGAAAAACTATTAGTGCTTTCGCAATGCGAAGACCACACGCTGCGGCGCACTAACCTCGGGGAACGAAAGTCACCATCGGTCTTATCGCTGAAGCGGATGACATATAGCTGCAAGGATTGCCCCATGACCAAACCGCTTGATCTCATCACCATCGGCCGTTCTTCGGTCGATCTTTACGGCGACCAGATTGGTGGCCGGTTAGAGGATATGGGTCGTTTTCGAAGTATATCGGCGGCTCTCCGACGAATATCGCCTGCGGCACTGCGCGGCTGGGTCTGCGCTCGGCGGTGATTACGGGCGTCGGCGACGAACATATGGGCCGCTTCATCCGCGAACAGCTGATCCGCGAAGGCGTGGACACGCGCGGCGTCAAAACCGACCCGGACCGCCTGACCGCCTTGGTCCTGCTGGGCATCCGCGATGAAGACAGCTTTCCCCTGATCTTTTATCGCGAAAACTGCGCCGATATGGGTCTGACCGAGGCGGATATTGATGAGGGCTTTATCGCCGAGGCCCGCGCGGTTGTGGCGACGGGGACGCATCTGTCGCATCCGCAGACCGAGGCGGCGGTGATCAAGGCGCTGGAACTGGCGCGCAAACATGGCGCGCGGACGGCGCTGGATATCGACTATCGCCCGAATCTCTGGGGCGTGGCGGGGCATGGCGATGGCGAAAGCCGCTTTGTCGAAAGCGCCGCGGTGACGGCGAAGCTGCAGGCGAGCCTGCATTATTTCGACCTGATCGTGGGCACGGAAGAGGAATTCCACATCGCCGGTGGCAGCACGGATACCATCAAGGCGTTGCGCAATGTCCGCAAAGTCTCGGACGCCACGCTGGTCTGCAAGCGCGGTGCGGCGGGGGCGGTGGCCTTTGAAGGCGACATCCCCGACAGTCTGGACGAGGGCCAGACCGGGCCGGGTTTCCCGATTGAGGTGTTCAACGTTCTGGGCGCGGGCGACGGGTTCTTTTCCGGGCTGATGAAGGGCTGGCTGGACGATGCCGATTGGCCGACGGCGCTCACATACGCCAATGCCTGCGGGGCTTTCGCGGTCAGCCGCCACGGTTGCACACCGGCCTATCCCTCGCTGACGGAACTGGAGTTCTTCCTCAGGCGCGGCGTGATCCAGCCCGATCTGCGCAACGATGCGGAACTGGAGCAGATCCACCGCGCCACGAACCGCACCGGTCCCGGCACGGGCGACTGGTCCGAGATGCGGGTCTTTGCTTTCGACCATCGTGGGCAGCTGGAAGAGATGGAAGGCTATACGCCGCAGAAGGGCGGCGCCTTCAAGGAGCTGTGCCTGAGCGCCGCGCGGCAGGTGGCGGGGGACCGGCCCGGCTATGGCATTCTGTGCGACAACCGCATCGGGCGGGCGGCGCTGCATGCGGCCTCGGGCTCGGGGCTGTGGATCGGGCGGCCTGCCGAATGGCCGGGCTCGCGGCCCCTGACGCTTGAGCCGGAGCTGGGCCCCGATTGCGGCGGCTTGCAGGCATGGGCGCGCGAGAATGTGGTCAAGGTGCTGTGTTTCTGCCATCCGGGTGACGATGCCGGGATGCGTGCGGATCAGGAGGCGACGGTCCGGCGGCTTTATACAGCGGCGCGGCGCAGCGGGCTGGAATTTCTGCTGGAGGTGATCCCGTCCAAGGTCGGTTCGGTCGATGACGGCACGACGGCGACGCTGATCCGGCAATTCTATGCCGCCGGGATTTACCCCGACTGGTGGAAGCTGGAACCGATGCAGAGCCGTGCGGGCTGGGCGCAGGCCATCGCCGCCATCGAGGAACATGACCGCCACACACGCGGCATTGTGGTGCTGGGGCTGGACGCGCCCGAGGCGGAGCTGGCGGCGAGCTTTGAGGTCGCGGCGGGCTTCGATCTGGTGCGCGGTTTTGCTGTCGGGCGGACGATATTCGCCGATGCGGCGCGGGGCTGGATGCGCGGCGAGATGAGCGATGCGGAGGCGGTGGCGCAGATGGCCGGGCGTTACGGGCGGCTTTGCGACCTCTGGGACAAGGCGCGCGGCGCGGCGCGGGTGGCGGCCTAGGGATCGGGTGTCAGGACCGGGGGCGCTGCCCCCGGACCCCCGGGATATTTGGATGAAGAAGAAACAAGCGGTCGTGGAGGCGAAGCAATGGGCAAGGTGATCCGGTTGACGGCGGCGCAGGCGATGATGCGCTGGCTCTCGGTGCAGAAGAACGAGGATGGCGACCGCTTTATCGAAGGCGTCTGGGCGATCTTCGGCCATGGCAATGTCGCGGGCATAGGCGAGGCGCTGCACGGGATCGGGGACGCGCTGCCGACATGGCGGGGCCAGAACGAACAGTCGATGGCCCATGCCGCGATTGCCTATGCCAAGGGGCAGGGGCGCAGGCGGGCGCAGGCGGTGACCACATCCATCGGGCCGGGCGCCACGAATGTCGTGACGGCGGCGGCGCTGGCGCATGTGAACCGGCTGCCGCTGCTGGTCATCGCGGGCGATGTCTTTGCCAATCGCCGGCCCGATCCGGTGCTGCAACAGGTCGAGGATTTCGGGGACGGGACGGTCAGCGCCAATGACTGTTTCCGCCCCGTCAGCCGCTATTTCGACCGCATCACACGGCCCGAACATTTGCTGAGCGCGCTGCCCCGTGCCATGCGCGCCATGACCGACCCGGCGGAATGCGGGCCGGTGGTGCTGGCGTTCTGTCAGGATGTGCAGGCGGAAGGCTATGACTGGCCCGAGGAATTCTTCGCGCCGCGCATCTGGCGCATCCGCCGCCCCGAACCCGACCGTCAGGAACTGGCCGAGGTGGCAGGGATGATCCGCGCCGCAACATCGCCGGTGATCGTGGCGGGCGGGGGCGTGATCTATGCGCAGGCCGAAGAGGCTCTGGCGGAGTTCGCCAGCCGCCACGATATCCCGGTGATCGAGACGCAGGCAGGCAAATCCGCGCTGCCGCAGGATCATCCGATGAATTACGGCGCGGCGGGGGTCGATGGTTCGGCTGCGGCGAACCTGATGGCGGGGCAGGCTGATCTGGTGATCGGCATCGGCACGAGGTTGCAGGATTTCACCACCGGCTCGCGGACGCTGTTCGGGGATGCGAAGCTGGCCTCGATCAATGTCCAGCCCTATGACGCGGCCAAACATGGCGGGGTCAGCCTTGTCGCGGATGCCAGGGTCGCGCTTGCCGCACTGACGCAGGCCCTTGGCGATTATCGCGCCGATGCGGCAAACCCGCGGGCCCGCGCCGATTGGCTGGAGGCCGTCAATGCCCATTGCGCGGCCCCCACCGATACCAATGAACTGCCGACCGATGCGCAGGTGATCGGCGCGGTGCAGCGTGCGACCGGCAAAGACGCCATCGCCATGTGCGCCGCCGGCACCATGCCCGGCGCGCTCAAGCTGCTGTGGCAGGCCTCAAAGCACGGCTATCACATGGAATATGGCTATAGCTGCATGGGATATGAGGTGGCCGGCGCCATGGGCCTCAAACTGGCGCAGCCCGAGCGCGAGGTGATCTGCTTTGTCGGTGATGGCAGCTATATGATGGCCAATTCGGAACTGGCGACGGCGGTGATGCGGCGCATCCCCTTTACCGTCGTGCTGACCGATAATCGCGGCTATGGCTGCATCAACCGGCTGCAGCAGAATACCGGCGGGGCGGAATTCAACAATATGTATGTCGACAGCAATATCGAGACGCAGCCGCAGATCGACTTCGTGGCCCACGCCGCCAGCATGGGGGCGCATGCGGTCAAGGCGGGTGGTATCGCGGATCTGGAGGCGCAGCTTCAGGCCGCGCGCAGCCGCGACATCCCCACCGTGATCGTGATCGACACCACCGCCGCGCCGGGCCCCGGCGACGGGCTGGAAGGGGCCGGGCATTTCTGGGACGTGGCCGTGCCCGAGATGGGTGATACGGCAAAATTGCGCGATGCCTATGACGATTACCTCGCCAGTATCGCGCATCAGCGCCTTTTGAACTGAACGCGTCACCTGAAGGAGAGGCACATGATCCGCTACGGCACCAATCCGATCGCCTGGTCGAATGACGACGACCACAGCATCGGCGCGCATCTGTCGCTGGAAGACTGCCTGTCCGATTGCCGCGAGATCGGCTTTGACGGCATCGAAAAGGGCCACAAGATGCCCTCGGAGGGCGCGGCGCTGAAAGACGCGCTTGGCGCCTGGGGCCTGCGTTTCATCGGCGGCTGGCATTCGACCAATATCCTCAGCCCCGGCGCGACGCCTGAGGTCGAGCGCGCCGCGATGGACGCCCATATCGCCATGTCGAAAGCGGCGGGCAGCGATGTGATCATCATCTGCGAATGTTCCAACACCGTGCATGGCAATGATCAGGTCGCGGCCAATGACCGGCCCATTCTGTCGGATGCGGAATGGGACCGTTTCATGGCCGGGATCAACGATCTGGCGGGTCATGCGGCGGGGCAGGGGATGCGCTTCTGCTATCACCACCATGTCGGATCCTGCGTCGAAAGCGACGCGGATATTGACCGCTTCATGGCCGCCGCCGGGCCGGATGTGCATCTGCTGCTGGATACCGGGCATGCCCGTTTCGGCGGTGCCGATCCGGCTGAGCTGGCGCGGAAATACATGCCCCGCGTGGGCCATATCCATTGCAAGAATATCCGGCAGCCGGTGATGGAACAGGTCCGCGCCGAGGGTCTGTCCTTCATCGAGGGCGTCCGTCGCGGCGCCTTCACCGTGCCCGGCGACCCCGAGGGCTGCGTCGATTTCGCGCCGGTCCTGCGCATCGCCGCCGAACAGGGCTATGACGGCTGGCTGGTGATCGAGGCCGAACAGGACAGTGCCATCCGCAACCCGCTGCATTACCAGTCGATGGGACATGAGGCGCTGCGCCGGATGGCGCGCGAGGCCGGGCTGGACCGCGATGCGGCGGCATAAGCCATTGGCAGAGGGGCGCTGCCCCTCCTGGCCTGCGGCCAGTTCACCCCGGGATATTTCGACCAGGGTGAGGGGGCGTTCCGCGATGTTCGGTGTACGCGCTGTGTACAGGCTGTGCATGGCGGGTGCACGTCCTGTGCCGCCGTTTTGCCAGCAAATGCGGGGCGCTTTGCAGGCGGTCGGATGATCCGCCCCTCGGCGCAACGCACGGTGCTGTTGCATGTGGCGGCGGCGCTGAGTTTGAGAAAGGAAACGCTATGAGCCATCTTCTGCACAAACCCTTCGGCACACGCGGCGAGGTGCATCGCATCACACCCCAGGATGCTGGCTGGCGCTATGTCGGGTTCTCGCTGCACCGCCTGCGCGCGGGCGACCGCGCCGGCGATCTGACCGGGGATCGCGAGGTCATTCTGGTCATGGTCGAAGGCAAGGCCCGGATCGAGGCCGCCGGTCAGGATTGGGGCGAATTGGGCGACCGGATGGATGTGTTCGAAAAGACCCCGCCGCATTGTCTCTATGTCCCGAACGGCCTGCAATGGCAGGCCGAAGCACTCACCGATTGCGTCATCGCGGTTTGCTCCGCCCCCGGTCGCGGCGGCCATGAGGCCCGCCGGATCGGCCCCGACGGCATCACCCTGACCGAGCGTGGGAAGGGTACCAACACCCGCCATATCAACAACATCGCCATGGAGGCCGAAGACTACTGCGACAGCCTGCTGGTGACCGAGGTCTTCACTCCCGCAGGCCACTGGTCCAGCTATCCCAGCCACCGCCATGACGAGGACGACTTTCCCCGCATCACCTATCTGGAAGAAACCTATTACCACCGCCTGAACCCCGCCAATGGCTGGGCGGTACAACGGGTCTATACCGATGACGGCAGCCTCGACGAAACCATGGCCGTCCACGACGGCGATGTCGTCTGCGTCCCCCGAGGCCACCACCCCTGCGGCGCCCCCTACGGCTTCGAGATGTACTACCTCAACGTCATGGCCGGCCCACGCAGAAACTGGCGCTTCGTCCCCGCGCCGGAGGTCGAGTGGATCATGGAGAGAGATGCGACATAAAGCCGGTGTTGGCTTGTCTTATTTGGTAAGAGCCACTGGTCGTGGGTTTTCCACGCCATGCAAAATGCCGGGAACTGCCGGGCCAACGATTGTCAGGCGCGCAGGGTGCGAACCTGCGAACCCGCGAACCCCGGATGCGAACCCAAAAAAATCGCTGCGAACTGGTGATCTTGCGCGCTTACGCCCGCCGCATACACATTCCCCCGCCGGAGGACCCGGAAGAGGTTGACAGATTGGAGCCCGACCGAATCAGAGCGTCGTGAATGCCGCGAGCACTGCGTCTTGGACCGTCCACGCCAGCAGCAGGTCGGCTTCCTCCGCGGCGATGCGTTTGCCTATATCCGCGATGCGCTCCTCAACGGGGATGGTGCGGTTAAAGGGGATCACCGCCAGACGGCGCTGTATGCCCCGATCCACGCTGCCCTTGAAGCCGGGCAGCAGCAGTAAACACGACTGGGGCGGCATTTGGCGTTTCGTGGACGCCGCATTTATCGGCGTGGCCTGCCGGAACCCGCATCCGAGTCGGTACGCGAATGCGAATCCTGGTTCATGGAGCGCGTCACAGAGCCACCCGACCTCTCTACGATCCGAAAGAAGATCGGTGCGGGTCACCGCGACCTTCTGGCAGATCAGCCAATCAATCGACCACGCGCAGTCGCGGGCGCAGGAAGCCGGCAACGTCGTTCACGCCTTCCCGCAGGGGCGAGTCCATGAGATGAGCGTAACGCTTGGTGGTTTTCGCCTGGGTGTGGCCGAGCAGGGCGCCGATCATCTCCAGCGACGAGCCGCGATTGATCAACAATGACGCAAAGGTATGGCGTAGATCGTGCAGGCGGATATCCTCCAGACCTGCCTCCCGAAGCGTCCGGTGCCAGAACCGGCGCAGATCCTGCACCGGCTTGTCCGGCGCGTCGCCGGGAAACACCCAGCCCTTACGGATGCCCAACTCCTCCTGACGCGCCCGGATCAGCGCCACGGCGTCCAGCGATAGTGGCACCCGATGCACCCGGCGCTGCTTGGTGTAAGCCGCCTGTTTCGTCCATGCGGCATTGTCCAGATCGAAGTCTTCAAACCGTGCCTCGCGCACCTCTCCCAGCCGCGCGCCGGTCAGCAGGCACATGCGCACGATGGCCGCGCTGCGCCGGTCCTCGGTTGCCGACAGCGCTGTGGCCAGCGCCGACAACTCGTCCGGCGACAGGAAGCGGTCGCGCTCCGTTTCCGGACGTTTGAAGAAATGCTGCGCCGGGTTTTCGGTGATCATTTTCCATTTGATCGCCAGATTGAACATCTTGCGCAGCATCTCGCCGCAGCGATTGGCTCGAACCGGGGTGGGGCGCGGCGCCGCCTCGCCTTTCTTTGGTGTTTTGCGCTTGCGGGCGCGGCCCTGCGCGACGCTGCGCAGCAGGGTATCAACATCCGTGGGGGTGATCTCGCTGACCAGACGGTTGCGCCAGACCGGCAGTACAAACTGCTCCAGCATGGATTTCTGATCCGATGCATTCCGCGCTGCGAGGCTCGGCAGATGCTCCTCGATGAAGCGGGTCACCAGATCGGAGATGCGTGGGGCGGTTCGGGCGGTTTCGCGTTCCTCCAAGGGATCGATCCCGGCATCGAGCTGACGGCGCAGATCCCTGACGCGATCCCGCGCGGCGGTCACCGACCATTCCGGCCAGCGACCGAGGGTGAAGCGGCGCTGCCGGCCGTGATGGCGATAGGCGAAGGTGAAGGCGCGATTTCCGGAGGCGTAGATCCGGATGGCCATACCCAGCGCCTCGGAATCGAAGATCTCGTAATCCTTGCTGCGCGGCTGCGCGGCTTTGACGGACCGCTCTGTCAAGCGAACTCGAAACATATGGTTTCCTCGTTACAAAACCGCCTGAATACAGCGTCGCCGGGGAGGGTGATCAAGTCGGGTTCGGTCGTCTTAGATAATGCGCGCTCATGCCGACGGATGGTGGAAGCCGCAGCTCACGGTTGTCCGTTCCTTCAGGCCGTCGAGCTGCAACGCGGCCCTGATCGGGCAGAGCAGGCGGAGCGCAGACGCCCTGTCGGACCGCTGCTTGATCTCGAAGGATGGAGAACGCGTTCCCGAGCAGCGCATGCTCAGGGCTTTGAGGGGGGCAGCGACCTCAGCATTTTCGATCAATTGTTGCTCACCATTCTAACCAAGCCTGTTACGGAACAGCCACGCTGCCAGTGGCAGGGTGACAGCGGCGATGCATAGGAGGGGGATGAAACTAAGGGCCACATCTTGAAATGTCGCACCTTCAAGATAAACGCGGCGCACGATATCAATGCCAAAGCGCAGTGGGTTGACGAAAGTGACAGCCTGCAGAATCTGCGGCATGTTACGCACCGGTGTCAGCAGCCCAGACAGCAGCATAAGCGGCATGATGGTCATGAACGTATAAAGCATGGCCTGCTGCATGGTCAGTGAGATGGCGGAAATAGACAGCCCGATCCCAACCGCGGCAGTCGTAAAGGTGACAAGACCCAGATAGAGGAGCCAGACCGGACCGCTGATCGGGATGCCGAACCAGAACAGAATAATCAGGAAGATGATCGTTGATTGTATCAGCCCGACCAGAATGGAGGGCAGCGCTTTGCCGATAAGAATTTGCAACGGCGTCATCGGCGTGACAAGCAGTTGGTCAAATGTTCCTTGCTCGCGCTCCCTGGCCACGGATAAAGCGGCAAGCATCAGGGTCTGCAACAGACTGAGCGAGGCGATCAGTGCCGGCATTAGATTCCAGCGGGACTCGTAGTTGGGATTGAACCATGCCCGGCGCATGATGACGAGCGGCGAGGAAACGCCAAGCGATGCATTATAGGAAGCGATGATCGCAGAAATCTGCGCTGAAGCCGCACCGGCGGTTGATGAGTTTCGTCCGTCAAAAATCACCTGTACGGGTGCAGCTTCCGAGGCCGCCAGCTTCGCTTCAAAGTCGGACTGAAAGGTGATGACCAGCAGGGCATTGCCGCTGTCGATCTGCTCTGCAATCTGTTCTGATCCGGTCAGGGTCGCAATCCGCTGGAAAACGCCTGTTCCGTCAATGCGGGCCAGAATTTCACGCGAGGCGGCGCCTCCGCTCTGATTCAGAACAGCATAGGGTGCATTGGTCAGATCATAGGTTGCGCCATAGCCGAACAAAAGCGCCTGCATCAGTGCCGGTGCGAACAGCAGCGCGCGGCTCGCCGGGTCCTTCAGGATGGCCAGCATTTCCTTGCGTATGAGCGAAACCGTCTGAGTGACGTAGATAATGATGGCCTGCATTGATTATTCTAGCTTCTTGGCAAGAAGACGACGCGTCAGCGCAATCAGAATGACAGCGTAGAGCGCCAGAACCGCGCAGTTTTTCCAGATCGAAGGCCAGTAGTCCCCTGCCAGAAAAAGTGTTTTGATAAGCGACATAAAATGCGTGGCGGGTAAAATCTGACTGATACCCTGCACGACAAGCGGCACATTACGCAGGTCGAAAACAAAGCCGGACAACATCATCGCGGGCATAAAACTGGCAAGCAGGGCCATCTGGCTGGCAGCGAACTGGTTGCGGGTAACACCGGAAATAAAAAGCCCCAAGCTAAGCGAGACCAGCAGATAGAGAAGCGATGATACGACGATGATCCACAATGACCCGCGTATCGGGACGTCAAACAGGTAGCGGGCGGCGAGAAGACACATAACCAGATCAATCGCGCCGATCACGACATAGGGAGCAAGTTTGGAAAGAACCAGTTCCAGAGGGCGTACAGGTGTCACGAAAAGGGATTCAAGCGTGCCCCTTTCCCACTCTCTCGCGATGAGAAGGGAGGTCAGAAACGCGCCAATCAGTGTCATCACCAGTACAATCAGACCGGGGACCAGAAACCATGTGCTTGTCCCTGCTTCGTTGAACCAGGTACGCGGCACCATGACCACGCTGGAGCCACCGGCGAAACGCTTGTCTGAGCGGTCCGAAAGATGTTCCAGGGCATTGGCGATGGCCGCGGTTGCATATCCTTCGATCGATTGTGCCGTGTTGGAATCGACACCATTCAGGATGAGTTGTAACTGGCCATTTCCGGCAACAAGGTTACGGGTGAAGTCGTCGGGGACGCGCAAAATGGCGTCTGCCTCACCGGCGCGGATCATTGCCTCGGCATCAACGATGGAATGACCCCAGATCGGGCTGAGATAGGGCGAGCCCGCAAGGCCTGCAACGGCGTTGAGCGTTGCCGGAGAGCTGTCTTCAAGAACAATGGCAATGCGTGCGTCCTTCACATCGAACGACAGGCCGTAACCGAACAGCAGGATCAGCATGACGGGCAGCAGCAGACCAACGGTCAGGTTGGAGCGGTCGCGCAGCATCTGGCGCGTTTCCTTCCGTGTCAGTGCGAAAAGCCGCGATGTAAAGCCGGATGCGATCATGCGGCCCTGTCCCTTGTTTCGCGCCGTGCACGGCCCTGCTCTACAATAGCGATGAAGGCGCTGTTCATATCCTTTGCGCTGGCATCGCCTGCCATTTCACGCACCTGACGCGGTGTGCCGACGGCAAGCATTTGTCCCGCATCCTGAATTGCAATGCGGTCGCAATACTCTGCCTCCTCCATGAAATGTGTGGTGACGATGATGGTCACGCCGCTTTGCGCCAGCATGGTAATGGTACGCCAGAAGGCCCGGCGGGCGAGCGGATCAATGCCGCTGGTCGGCTCATCCAGAAACAGAATTTCCGGCTCATGCAGCAGGCCTGTTGCCATGGCCAGACGCTGCTTATAGCCCGCAGGCAGAAGGCCGGCTTTTGCCGAAAGGTCCAGATCAAACTGTTCAATGGACGCGGCTATGCGCGCCTGTCTCTTTGGGCCGCGAAGGCCGTAAGCTCCGGCGAAAAACTCCAGATTTTCGCGGACGGTCAGGTTGCCGTACAGTGCAAACTTCTGTGACACATAGCCGATGCGGGCTCTGGCTTGCGCTCTGGCCGTACGCAGATTGCGGCCAGCCACCTGCAATTCTCCGCTTGTTGCAGGTAAAAGACCGCATAACATGCGGAAGGTTGTGGTTTTTCCAGCACCGTTAGGGCCGAGCAGGCCGAATATCTCGCCTCTTTTCACGTCAAAGGATGTGCTGGCTACGGCTGTGAAGTCACCAAATTTGCGCACGAGGTCACGAACGGTAATCACACGATCATCGCTTTTGCCTTTGGACAGCGTGTCGGATTTTCCCTCGGTGTCAGTCGAAGGGTCAATGCCGGGTTCATCTTTCTGGTGCTGCCGGAGCAGCATCATGAAGGCGTCCTCAAGCTCTTCTGCGCGGGGTTCAAACGGTGCATCACCGACCAGGGTTCTCAGCGCGTCCTCACTCGCGCCTCTCTGACATATGAATCTGACATTGCCTCCCTGAGGCACCGCATCAAGGATCAGTTCCGGCGCATCGATCAGGCGCGCCTGTAGATCCCTTGCAGGCATTTCCTGCGGCGGTATGGCGGTAAATGTCAGGCCAGCCGCGTCACGGCGCAGGGTATCCGGCGACCCTTGCGCCAGAAGGCGGCCATCACTCATGACGAAGACCTGCGCGCAGCGCTCCGCCTCATCCATATAGGCCGTACTGACGATAACGCTCAGACGCTCCTCATCCACCAGTTGCTGCACTATTCTCCAGAGGTCACGCCGCGACAGAGGGTCTACGCCGACGCTTGGCTCATCCAGCAGCAGAAGGTCCGGCGAGCGGACCAGTGTACAGGCGAGCCCCAGCTTTTGCTTCATGCCGCCGGACAGCTTACCGGCGGGGCGTTCGGTGAAGCGGGCCATATCGGTCATTTCCAGCATGCGCGCGAAACGATCGCGACGTTCTGCAGAAGGCACACCGTGAAGGTCGGCATAGAGATCAAGGTTTTCCTGCACGCTCAGATCTTCATAAAGGCCAAAGCGCTGCGGCATATAGCTGATACGGTCCTGAACGGCCTGCGGATGCCGCGCGACGTTAATACCCAGAACCTCAGCGGTCCCGTTATCCGGCTTCAAAAGCCCGGCAAATATCCGCATGAGTGTGGTTTTTCCCGCGCCGTCAGGGCCGACAAGGGCGGTCAGCTGACCGGTCCTGATAGTCAGTGAAAGATCGTCCAGTGCCATAACTTTGCCGCCGTCAGGCCCGTCGAAAGCCTTATGCAGCCCGGATACTTGGGCAACCGTCGCATTCATGAGCTGGAACCGGAGATGATCTCTACAGTGGCGGGCTGACCGAGGCGCAGCCTGTCCTCTTCATCCTCGACAATCACATGAACCTCGTAGACGAGATTGGTGCGCAGATCCTCAGTCTGAACGGATTTGGGCGTGAACTCAGCAACCGACGACATATAGCCAACCTTGCCGGTAACCGGTTCGTCGGGGAATGTGTCCGTGATGACACGCGCGTCAATGCCCGGCTGGATGTGGCCCAAATCTGTTTCGCTCACATAGATGCGTACCCATTTGGGCTGCGTCAGCGCCAGTGAGAAGACCGGTGATTGCGCCGTAATCATGTCGCCAGGTTCGCGCAGCCGCGACCGGACAACGGCATCAGCCGGTGCGCGCAACTGGCCTTGCCCGATCTGATGGCGCAGAAGTTCCAGACTGGCTTTCGCAGCCTGAAGCTGTGCGGCGGCGGCGGATATGTCTTCCGGTCTGGCACCCGCCTCAGCCATCTCCAGGGCCGCTTCTGCCTGGTCGACTGCGGCCTTGGCTGCCTGTGATTTAGCCTCCGCTTCGTCGACGCTTTGTTGGCTGGCGGCACCACTTCGCGAGTCCCAAAGCCGCGTCGCACGCGACAATTCCTGTTCGGCAAGCAAAGACGATGCTTCAGCGGAGGCGAGCTGTGCGCGCGCCTGAGCAATCTCCTCCGGGCGCGAACCATTGCGGAGTTTCAGGAGTGCCTGCCGCTGTGCTTCGACAGTCGCTTCCTGCGCCTTTGCCTGCAGTTCCAGAGTCTGCGTATCGAGAACCCCGAGGACTTGCCCGGAGGTGACGCGGTCTCCTTCTTCGACATTGATTGCCAGGATGCGCCCGGACCCTTCAAAAGCAAGTGCCACCTGACGGATATCGACATTGCCATAAAAGGTAAGTTCATCCGCTTGCGTCGTTTCGCGTTGGCTCCACCAATACGAACCTCCCGCTGCCGCACCAGCAAGAACAAGGAGGAGAATAATCTTCTTCATGGCACGTCTTTCTCTGGGCTGTTCAATCGCATGGTTGTCCGCTGCGGCTTCTTAATTTAAATATAATTTAATCTAAAATGACTTTTATGTCGAGTCGCGTTGTGTTCTGATATGCAAAGCCGCACTGGCAAGAAATGGTCGCCAATGGATGCAGATAAGCCCGTGGTAAAGCGCGAACGTCCGCAAAGAGCCGATGGAGAGGCTACCCGCAACCGCATTCTGGATGCGGCAGGTCAGCTGATTGCCGCGCGCGGACGGATGGAAGCAACTAACACACTGATCGCAGCGGAGGCAGGGGTGGACCTTGCCTCCATAAATTATCATTTTGGCAATCGTGACGGTCTGTATCAGGCAGTTTTGGCTGAGGCACATCGCCGTGTCGTTGATCGCAAGGAGTTAGAAGAACTCGCCAAAAGCGACCTGCCGGCGCGTGATAAGCTGAAAAAGGTTATCGCCTTGATGATCGCGCGTGCGACGGCCGAAGCGCATTGGCCAATGGTTGTTTTAGGGCGCGAGGTTCTTTCGCCTACGACACATATTCAGGTTCTTCAACGCGATGAGATTTTTCCCAAGCTGGAGATTCTGCAGTCCGTTCTGAGCGAGATTACATCAATTCCCGTCGACGATCCCGCACTCTGGCGGTGCCTTCCTTCCGTTGCCGCTCCTTGTGCGGTGTTCCTTTTACTCGGTCAAATCAACTCGCCCCTGAGTAAGAACCTGTTCAGCGGAACGCAGGATGAGATCGTTGAACATCTTTATCAGTTCGCCCTTGGCGGGCTGGAGAACGTCGCCCGCCTTTATCAGTTGAGATAGCCCTGCTTGAAGCGCGATGCAGCGCAGACCCGTTAATCGCCCTTCTCTGCATAAGCAATAGATGACCGCTTTAAGAGGTCCTTGTGACCTTATTTTAATGCCCGTTCACGGGCCGAGCACTGTCAGCGATGCGCGAGATAATCTGCTGAAACGTAACCCGAGATGCCGGGCATGTCGGTGAGGGAGACCTTGCACCAGACCTTGCCGCTATTTGTCACGCAGTTCTGACGGGTAAGCGGTGTTCCGTCTGGCAGCCCGACTATGATCCTGTAGTTGAGTCCGGGACCTTCACGAAGCTTTAGCAGGTCATCAGGCCCGGCACCTTTGACGACGGCACCGGAACCGACCGTACATCCAGTAGTGATCGCGAGGGCGGTGAGAGCTGCAAAATGAGTTCGCATTGTCTGTCCTGAATCGTTTCGACATGAATAGGACAACATCAAGATGAATAACAGTGGGCGGGGGCAGGAGCAGAAAAGTGGATGATAGCCGTCGTGGGTAACCGGGACCAGGGTCACGCCACAGCATTGCCCCCGCGACCGTCTCGTTGAACGCGCGTCGCGCCGGATGGACTGCATCGGATAGTCAGCCGGGGAGGCCATTGGGTTCGGCTTTTTCCACGACCCTGCCAATCACCCGAACCGTCGCCATAGATCACGGTCAAGCTCCAACCGGAAGGACACATTCTCGGGGTATGCACTCGAAGCGCAGATTCAATTTAACGGCGATACAAGCCGTCATTTTCAAATCACAACATCAGGCGTAATTGTCGGATATGAGAAAACGCACCGCCCTCGCTGTCCTATGCTTCGTCGTGGTCTGCGGCATGTCGCCTTGGTTTGCGACTGCAGCTGTGCTGTCAGACATGGCGCAAGAGGGTGGCTTCGGGCCCGGGCGGCAAGCTCTGCTCACCGCGGGAGTGCAGGCGGGCTTTGTGGTCGGGGCGTTGATCTCGGCTGGTTTGGGCCTGTCTGATCGTTTCGATCCACGCGGAGTCATGGCCTGCGCGGCGCTGATGAACGCGCTCGTGACGGCAGGGTTGTTCGCCGTGCCTCTTGGATCGGATGCGGCCATCGCGTTGCGAGTTGCGGCGGGTGCAGGGTTTGCCGGGATCTACCCGCCCGCGATGAAGATCGCCGTAGGATGGAGCGTCCGCGACCGCGGGTTTCTGGTCGGATTGCTGGTTGGCGCGCTCACACTGGGATCTGCGATGCCCTATCTGTTCGCCTGGATGGGCGGGACGGCATGGCGCCCGGTCGTGGCGGCGGCATCCATTGCCTCGCTCCTGGCAGCGGCGGGCAGCTTTATGCTGAGGCTGGGCCCGTATCATGCGCGGGCGTCGACTTTTTCAGCGCGTTCCATCGTGCTCATGTGGACGGATCGGCGGATACGCAGCGCTACGGGCGGTTATCTCGGCCATATGTGGGAGCTTTATGCCATGTGGGGCTGGATCGGCGCGGCGGCAGCGGTCGGCTTCGCCCGACGCCTGCCAGAAGATCAGGCCAAATCGCTGGCCGCCATGACCGCCTTTCTGGCCATTGCCATTGGCGCGATGCTGTGCGCGCCGGCGGGGCGGCTGGCTGACCGGATCGGCAAGGCACCGGTTTCGGCCGGGGCGATGCTTGGATCGGGCAGCATGGCGCTTGCCACGGCGCTCAGCTTCGGCGGTCCGGTTTGGCTGAGCATGCTGGTGATCCTGATCTGGGGCGCTATGGTGATCCCGGACAGCGCCCAGTTCTCGGCCATGATCGCTGATGCAGCCCCACCCGAGGTTGCCGGTAGCCTTATGACCATGCAGACGGCGCTCGGCTTCGGGCTGACCATCTTTACCGTTCAGGCTACGCCGGTGCTGGCCGGATGGCTGGGCTGGCCCGTCGCATTGGCGCTGATGGCGATCGGGCCGGCGCTTGGGATCGCTGCGCTGAGCCCGATGCTACGGCGCGACAGCCAATCGCCGGATCCGGAATCAACCCCGTGAGAGGCCGCAGCAGGGCGAAGGAAGGGAGCAGTACGACGTTGCGGCACTGGCGGCACCGAGCGCCCAGGCGGCCTGAGCGCCATCCGGCCCGACGCTCACCTTTACAATCACCTTCGTGTTGATGATCGCCATCGTACCCGCAGCTACTCTGCGGTGAGGTTGATTGCCAGAATTCCGCGCACCGGGCCCGGTGTGAGCGGCGCGACAGCTACACTGATGACCAATGCCGCCGCGAAAAAGAAGACGACCACTGCTTCCGCAAACAGATTGTTGAAACTCACCACAGTCAGCAGCGCGGCGGCCCGAACGGGCGAGATCAGGATTTCCAGATTATAGGCCAGCAGCTATCGTCATTAGCCCGATGCGTTTCAGGGCAACCACCTGTGGAAAAAACAAACGGCTGGAAATAGGGTCGGCGCGTTTCAGGCGTCTGATCAGGTCGGGATGGTTTATGTGCCTGTGAGGTTGCTTCATAGACAATATGTATCCTCAGAGGAGCATGCGACAAGCCACGTCTAAAGCGTGGCTACATTCTTCAGAAGTGACTCCGTGTAGCAATCGTGCGGGCTGCGGCCATTAGGGCGCCGCGAACCATTGCGGCGCGGCGGACTGCCTAAGTGTCGCGCATGATGCGATAGGCGAGTGCGGGCGACAGGCGGTGAACCATTCGCAACAGTCGCGTCTTCTCGATCCATATCTCGTCCAGGCCGCGTTCGAGACCATCCAGCAGATCGCGCGCCGCGCTTTCAGGGGGATATTTGCGTCTTGCCTCGGCCTTCGTAAGCGTGGTGTCCACCAGCGTCATCACCACTTCGCTGACCTGAACCGGCAGACCCTGATGCCGACACTGGTCCCGCAGCGACCGGGTGAAACTGCGCAAGCCGGCTTTTGTCGTGCAATAGACGGCCGCCCGACGCTTTGGCGCGATGGCGAGACCCGATGTGACATTCAGGATCGCCGCCGGACCGTTCCGCGCCAGAAGCGGCAGCATCGCCACGGAAAGCTGTAACGGTGCGGTCAGATTGGTGGCGATTTCGACCGCGATATGATCCATATGCCGGGACGCGCCTTCGGTCAGGTCATCATGCAGCATAATCGCTGCATTATTGATCAGGACGCTGCAATCAGGATGCTCGCTGGTCACCCAGTCCCTCACGGCGAGGGCCGTCCCGTTCGACGCGAGATCAACGGCGCGGATACCGGCCACCGCTCTCTCTGATTGCCGCAACCTCTCCAGCCCATCTGCGTCCCGCGCGACCGCCAGCACCGTGGCACCGCGCCCGGCCAGATCCCGCGTAAGCATCAACCCGATCCCACGCGTCGCCCCGGTCAGAAGCATCTTGCGGCCTTTCAGATCAAACTTGGCACTCATCCGGTCCACCACCCTCAGCATCTCTTGCGGGATTGTTTCTGCAGGACGAATATGCGGGCGAAATCCTCCGCTCGCCACTCGCATTGGATGCCAGCTTGTCGACACCGCTTTCGCCCCGAAAACACCCGCGCCAGCAACGATCCCGCGCAACCTGCGAAGCGATTCTGGAGGCGGCGGCTCGCATTCTGGAAACGGGTGGCGCCGGTTCTCTGACCACCAATCTGGTTGCTGAGCGGGCCGGCGTCTCCATCGGCTCGCTCTATCAGTACTTCCCAAACAAGGAGGCTATCCTCGCCGGCCTGATCCGCAATATGCGCCGCGAAATGCTCGCGGATTTCCGCGCTGCCGCCAAGCTAGCTTCGGGCGAGGAGCTGAAGGAGGCTGTGGCCATCTTAACCCGCGCCAGCATCGCGCATCACCTGCGCCGGCCTACCCTTGCCGAAGAACTCGAACGCGCCGAGGCCGGATTGCCACTGGATCAGGAGACGCAGGTGCTCAAGGCCGAATTGCTAGGGATCGTTTCTGCCGCATTGGCCGAGCGAGGCGTCGTTCCTCAGCCAGAGAAGAAGGCCTTCGACCTGATCAGCTTGTCTCAGGGTCTGGTCGGCAGGGCGATCCGGTTGGGCGAGCGGGATTTAGATGATCTTCACCGCCGTCTCTGCGCGGCGGTCATCGGCTATCTTAACGGGGCGGATGATGTTTGATGTTTAGTTGATGCGTATGTAGTGAGGGCGCGCATGTGTCGACACCTGCCAAGTCTTACGCCGCTTTGATTGCGGGCCTAAGATCAAGCATGCATCGGCGGTAATAATGAGCAAAACCGTGTCGCTGCGACGAAGGCGAATGACCGTTTCTGGGAAGAACCCGGGCGACACAGCCTTGAGGGCGAAAGTCGACATTGAGCCGACTTTACTCCACTAGGTCGTCCAGTGTTATCTCCAAGGGATCTGCCAAGGCGCGGAGGGTGCTGATTGATCCCTGTTTCCGACCGGTCGCGATCTCGGCGACCGTTACGCGGTTCACACCAGCCTTTTCGGCAAGAATCGTCTGGGTCATACAGCGAAGATCACGGTAAACACGCTGGGGGTTTTCCCCATTCAGCAGACGATTCACATGGTCAGAGGGGATCAACTCCTGTTCCCCAGCTACCAGAGCAGCCTTGGCGCGGTCATAGGCCTGAAGATTGGCCAAATCTTCCGCCGCCGCCTGCAGACGGTCGTACTCATCACGGGCGATTGTCACCATCTCGTTCATGTCATGCCATTTCAATCACAAATGCGCGCCGCGCGGACCTGTGTCCAATAAGGCCAGGATATTCCCCTAGTCATCCATGATGACCCGCCAGTCGCCAACCCGAAGCCTGATGCCCTCCCGCCCCTTCAGAGCTTTCACGTTGTTTGCCTGCGAGCCGGTATCTTCTACATATGCTTCGATACTGAAACGGCCCTCAGCTTCAGTTTTTGACAGCCTCAGCAATAGCGAGTGTATCCTCCAGCTCGACACCAAGATACCTGACCGGACTGTCCATCTTGGTATGGCCAAGCACAAGCTGAACCGCGCGTAGATTTCCAGTGTTGCGATAGATTTGGGCAACCTTGGTTCGACGCATCGAATGCGTTTCAAAGGGCGTTGGTTCCAGCCCGAAGGACGAAACCCAATCCCGAACCAGTCGAGCATACTGACGAAAGGACGAGCATACTGACGAAAGGAGATGTGAAGCCGTTCGTGGAGCCGCCCCGACCACAGATGCTCTGAACCGACTATCAAGGGGTCGTCAAGCCATGCGGCGATGGATTTTCGCGCTTCCTCGGCGATTTCAAGCCGGACGCGTACTGCCCAGAAATGCTTTGGACGAAGCGGGCGCCTCCTTCCGACGATCCGCCTCTTGTTCCAAGCTGGATGGCAGGCACGGATAGCAGGCAGGTTTTCGACGGTCATGACGAATCCTCCGATCCACTGCTTCCAACGAATTGTCGGCACCGTGCCTACGATCCATCATATCACGTTGCCAGCGCCAAGATCGACCGCGTTGAGTTCTTATTAGGCCTTCAAGGAAGGCGGGGCGGTACCAGCTAAAAAATTGCGCGACGATTTCATCGCCGAAGAGCCGTTAGGTGCGGCGATCCAGCTATCCTCTCTGCGAAGGGTAAGAGCGATCTCGTTGCAGACCGAATCATCGATTGCGGCGAGGACAATCTCTACACGGCGTGATCCCGCGATCGTTGCCTCGAATAGCGGCAAACCCGAGGTGATTTTCTTTGTGCCGTAGATTGGGTCGAACAGAAAAGCAATGTCAGCCTGCCCTGAATGCTTGAGGGCAGCCGAGGTTTCTTCACCGACTACCGCGGCACCGGAAAACAATCTTGCCAGCCCGTCGTAAAGTCGCTGTTCGGCTGTTTGAATTGCTTCGCAGAAGTCATCGAGGCTCGCGGTTTTCTCGAATGCTCGATTAGGAAGCTTAGCTCGAAATCGGGGTATCAGTTCAAGCTCGCCGATATCGTTCAGCATATCAGCTATTTGCCGAATCTGCGCGCAATTGAAATCCATGTCGATATCCTGATCTAAAGAGTCATCTATGCACGGTCAATAGTGCTCGGCAGCTATAGTGATTTTGGTAATGACCGACCGCTGGCACGCTTTGAATCGCGAAGGTCCGCAATGTCCCGCATTACTGCCGTCAGATATTTGAAGGTGCTGCGGCGGGGTCGAACGGAAAGTTCAGAAAAAACGTACTGCAGCGTGGTATCGCCTGTGAGCGATCGGTAGGGGGCTGGTTGTCACCATTTCACCCGCGAATGCTGTGCCCGTGAGCTATAATAAAATGGACGCTAAAGCCGAAATCCGCTGCCCAAAGGTAAAATCGACTGCGCACTACAATGATAGACGAATGCAAATGCGACGAGCAAAGGTCTTGTCAGCGAGAGAAGTCTGCAAGTCATGATTGACGCTCTGGAACTCGCAAGGCGACCGATGAAATCCATACTAAACCCGTCTCGATCCGGCTGGGCCCGATTTAATGGTATAATAAAAAATATAAATATCAATGCAGTGAGAGGAAATCCCCAGCAACCGCTGGGTTTGTTGAAAGCGCCCGATTTGGGCTCATAACCTTATTAAGATCGTAGTTTCAAATTCTCCGCTCTCTCCCCCCCCCCCCGCGCCCCGAAAAAACATGTTATCGAAATAACAAGGCGGTGACATCATTGTGCCATCCGCCGATCGCGCGTTTATAACAATGCCGCATCAACATTTCGGAGGTGGGTAGAGGATGAATCCCCCGGATCCCTTCATCGTGCGGTTCACCTGAAAGGCCTGCCTCATCAAAAGTCCTTCACCAAACGCATCGCTTCATAGATTGCGGCGTGAATATTCCGGCTGGCGACCGCATCGCCGATCCGAAACAGCCTGAAGCTTCCGTCGGGGTTTTCGCCGATGTCCTGCGCACGATGATCCAATAAGGCTTCCTGGCCAATTTCGCCTAGATTTTGTGAACTCGGTTTGAGGGAGAAATAGAGGTCGTCGAACGGCATGACACCATTCTCGATGACGACCTGCTCCGTCTCTTTGGTTACATATTCTTTACTGTACTCATCAAAAAATGCTGCTGTCAGGCGGTTCCCTGATTTTTCGATTCGTTCGAGGCGGAGGTTTAACGCAAATTTAACACCCGCTTGGCCGAAGGCACGGAAATATGCGGGATAGCTGGTGCCGCCGATTTCCGTTGCGAGGCTTCGTTCGGGCGTGACAATTTCGATTGCCGCGCCTTGGTTGAGCAGGGCCTCGGCGGTTGTCATGGATGCATGGGTTCCCTGATCATCAAACAGGATCACGTCGCGCGCGGCCTTTTCGGCACCGGACAGAATGTCCCATGAGCTGGTCGCGAGCTCTGATCCCGCATCAAGAAAGCCGCTATCAGGCATCCCGCCTGTCGCGATGATCACAAGATCGGGGTTCTCTGCGAGGACGTCTTCGGCTTCAGCGTAATGGTCGTACATAAACCTCACGCCGAATTTCTCGCATTCAGCAAGGCGCCAATCCACGATGCCGATGATCTCACGCCGTCTCTTCAAAGCTGCGGCAAGGAGGATCTGCCCGCCGGCGCGCGGTGCGGCCTCAAAGACGACGACCTCGTGACCACGCTCGCCCGCAATTCTCGCGGCTTCCAGGCCACCTGGACCGGCGCCAACAACCACGACTTTGCGGCGCTGCGGCGCTTTTTCCAGGACATGCGGTATGGTTGCTTCGCGGCCGGTTGCTGCGTTGTGGATGCAAGAGGCGACACCAGCATAGATTGAATCGATACAGTATCCCATGCCCACACAGGGCCGGATCCGATCCTCTTCGCCGCGGCTGATCTTGGCCATGATATGCGGATCCGCGATATGTGCGCGGGTCATGCCGACCATATCCAGCTTGCCGCTTTCAATGGCATGACGGGCTGTGGCGACATCCTGAATACGAGCCGCATGGAATACAGGCATTCCCGTTTCAGCGCGGATATTGCCAGAAAAATCCAGATGAGGGGCGGAGGGTGATCCCATATTCGGGATGAGCTTGCTCACCCCCTCATGTGTATCCGTATGTCCCCTGATAACGTTGAGGAAGTCTAGCAAACCCGTAGCGCTCATTTTTTTTGCGATATCCAGACCTTCTTCCGGCCCGAAGCCGCGCTTGAAATCCTCGTCGCAGGTCAGCCGGGCACCGACTAGGAAATCCGGCCCGACGCGGTCGCGGATCGCCTGACAGACCTCGATCCCGAAGCGCAGCCGGTTATCGAGCGACCCACCATATTCATCTTCTCGAAAATTCGTCGCCGGTGACCAGAACTGGTCGATGAGATGGCCGTAGCACTGTACTTCCAGCCCGTCCAAGCCTGCCGCTTTGACCCGTTCCGCCGCATCGGCATAGTCAGAGATAACGCGCCGGATATCCCAATCCTCCATGGCTTTTGCATAGGCCCGATGCGTCGCCTCGCGTGTGTGCGACGGTGCAATCACTGGCAGCCAATCCGCCCGATCCCAGTTATTGCGGCGGCCCAGATGCGTGATTTGGATCATCACGGCGGCGCCATGTTCATGAACATCATCTGCCAGTTCTGACATCCAGCGAACGACCTCATCGCGATAGAGCACGATGTTCCCGAATGATGGCGGACTGTCGGGCGAGACTACCGCAGAGCCGCCGATCATCGTCATGCCGATACCGCCGCGCGCCTTTTCCGAGTGGTAAAGGCGATACCGCTCCTTTGGCATTCCGTCTTCTGTATAGGCCGGCTCATGCGCGGTTGAGAGCATCCGATTGCGGATCCGCAGATGCTTGAGTTGCAGGGGTTGAAACAACGGATCGCTGGACATGGTTTACTCCTAAGGCAAAATGTTTGGAGGTCGTTCAGGAGCGGCTAGAGATAGCCAAGCGCTCGTGGAAGAAATAGCGACAGGCCGGGCCAGAAGGTGACGGCGATCTGAACCGGTAATGCCGTGAAAAGGATCAGTTGAAGTGCGGGTTTCGTCACGCGCGACATCCCGACATTCCCAACCCGGCAGCTGAGAAAGAGGATCGGGGCCATGGGTGGCGTGTTGCATCCGATCACCACGCTCATGCCGATTATTGCGGCGAAATGGACCGGCTCGACCCCGATTTCGGTCATAACCGGCAGCAGCAGCGGCCCTGTAATGGCGATGATTGACACGTCATCCATGATCATCCCGAGCGCGATCAGGAAGAGGTTTACGGCGATAAGGATCGCAAGCGGTGACTCGAACACGTCGAACAGGAAACCGGTCATCTCCTGCGGGATGCGCTCCATCGTGAAAATGCGGCTTGAGATGAAGGAGAAGACCAGAATGACCATAATGACGCCGGTGGTGGCAGCGGCTTGCACGACACAGTCGAACAGCCCCTTGAGGTTGAGGTCGCGATAGACAAACATTCCGACCGGAATTGCATAGACAAGCGCGATGGCGGCGGCTTCGGTCGGTGTGAAAAAGCCTCCGTAGATGCCGCCAAGGATGATGACCGGCATCATCAGGGCAGGCATTGCCTTCCAGCCCGCCGTACCGACGTTGCGCCACCGGTCGGCAACGGGCAGGGTTTTCTCAGGCAGTTCACCGCCCATGCGAATGCGGATGGCGTTATAGATAATCAGCAGGATCATCAGGAGTATCCCCGGCCCCACTGTCGCCAGAAAACACGCTGTCACCGATTGCCGCGTGACGACCGCGAAAAGGATCATCGTGATACTCGGCGGTATCAGCAGGCCCAGCAGGGAGGATGCGCCGAGCAAGGCGGCAACGTAGCCGCGGTCGTAGCCGTGTCGCTCCATTGGATCGACCATGATCCGCCCGATCGCCGCAACTGCGGCCGAAGCTGTGCCGGAGATCGCGCCGAAGATGGCGCAAGCGACGATCATGGACGCGCCCATGCCGCTTTTGGAGTTGCCGACCAGCGCCTCCACAAAGTCGATCAATCTGCGCGCGAGGCCACCCGACTGCAGAACGTAGCCTGTCATGATGAACAGCGGCAGAGCCAATAGTATGACCGAATTGACGGCCCAGAAACCTGTCGTCATCAGGCTGGATATTTCAATGCCATAGATTAGCGACAGGGTTAGTGTCATGGCAGCGAATGAGAAGACGACTGGCACGCCTAAGAACATCAGAATTATGACGACCAGAATAGCAACGAGGGCACCCATCGTTCATTCCTCCGGTTACAACGGGAAACTGCGCCGCCGCGAAAGCGGCGCAACAGATTGTCGTGTGGTTTCGTTTGGCCCGGTCAGGCGTCAGGTCTTGCGCCAAGTAAGGCCAGCAGGTCGCGCAGAAAATCTCGGCTGAGATAGATGATGAACAGGCAGGCACCGACCATCAGGCTGGCTTGCGACACGACCCACGGGATACCAAAGACAGGCGTCCCCTGCCGCTTGTCCAACCCCCAGCTGAACAGATCAAAGCTCCAGATGAGGATGAACACGGCCAGTATCAGCGAGATCGTCGTGGCGAGGAGCTGCAGCGCTTGCGTGGCCTTGCCATCGCCCAGCATCATCGGCAGGAAATCCGCCGATAGATGCGACCGCTCGCTTGATGCCAGCCCGGCCCCCAGCATGTAGAACCACATGGCGGCCAGCAGGACCAACTCCTCAAGTCCGAACACCGGAGATCCGATAACGCTGCGGAAAAACACGCCGGCGGCGAACGCGAATGCGATCAGGAGCCCCAATATCACCACGATTGGACGTATGAATGTCGTGACCCAGTGATCGAAACGGTCAATAACCTTCAGGACGCTTTGGATGAAGCTCGGCCCGGAGCGGGCATCGGCAGCCATTAGCCACCAACCTGGACGTTGCTGCGCACCACATCCATAATCTCGGACCCGAAGGTTTCCTCGGCTTCCGGCCAGACCTGCTCATGGACGATCTTAGCCCAACCGGCGAGCTCTTCATCGGTCGGCTGGATATACTCCATGCCACCGTCCTGGGCGGCCTGAATCCACTCCGCATCAAAGGCCTGGGCGCTTTCATACCGCTGGTCGATGACTTCGCGTGCTGCTGACGCGACAATGTTCTGGTCTTCCTCGTCGAGCGCATTCCAGCTGTCCAAGCTCATCATCAGAGAGGAATAGGAAAAATTGTGCCGGGTGTGGACGTAATAGTCCAACTGATCGCCGAAATACTCATAATCCCAGTAGATGATGTTGCCGGCATCGCCCGCGACCACGCCCGTCTGGATCGAGGTGTAGACTTCGTTCCAGTCGATCGGGACCGCCTGATACCCCATGGCTTTCAGCGTCTGCGGGTTCGGGAAGGTCGGGATAGCCCGGACCTTGAGGTTGAGCGCCTGCGCATCCTCGTAATTGGTTGCGTAGGACCCCTTTGTGGCGATCCCGCCGAAACCATCGGGATAGACGCCGAAAAATTTCACCCCGACCTCTTCAAGGATCGGTTCGACGATCTGCTGCATCCAGCCATCGGGCGAATAGGCGGTTTTTGCCTGGTCCCAGTCCGTGATCAGATAGGGCAATGACATGACGCCAACCCGTTCATCGTAAGAGCTTTGCGGAAGCTCCAGCACCATGTCGATATTGCCACGGACCATCTGGTCAAAAACTTCCTGCTGGCCGCCCAATTCGCCCTGAAAGAAGGTTTCACCGGTCATCCGCCCATCAGAAAGCTCGGACATCCGATCGGCCCACATCTGGATCGACATACCCTGCGGCGAGCTTGCATCGCCCGATGTGCTGACCATCCGGAAGGTCACGGCTTCATCGCTTGCCTGCACCGCTACGGGCATAGCAGCGATAAGTGCACCTATAGCGGCGGTTATCAGTTTCCGATTTATAGTGACCATGTGTTCCTCCCTGAACTGGCGGTCTTGCTAGCTCTGCGATCAATCTCTGTTTTTTGTCGACGATCAGGCCTAAGCATTCGGCAGAAGTTGCCAGCCAAGTATGGTCAGGCTACAACCCCCGCGACGAAGGCCCGTCGTTCGTTGATTTCAGTTGGTCGCTGGAAATCCATGCTGTACGAGAGAAATCTCACATTCAAACGGCAATATCTTAGGGCCCCCCTTAGAAATTTTTATGGGAGATTTGCATGGTCCCTAAACCACTGCAAAATCCCATCTATAGCGGGATCCTCTCGATTCTCCGGCGCACACAGAAAATGATACCCGAACGGGCCTCTGCGCGGTTTGAACGGCAAAACCACCAGATCACCCCGATCGATCCAATGTTGAGCGATCACGTTCCGCACGACCCCGATCCCGCCCGTCGCGATGATGGCCTGCGATGTCGTGCTTGCATCGCTGAAATAGTGCCCCGGTTCGAATTCCTCGGGGATGCCGCCATTATCCTCGATCAGCCGTCGCCAGTCGTTCTGTGCCGTGTCATGCTGAAACGGTAGCCCGACAAGATCGGAGATGTTTGGCGTCTCCAGCAGGTCCTGAGGCAGACTTGCCGCGCCGACCAAGATGAATTCCTCGCCGAAGAGCAGCTCTTCATAGACGCCTTGAGTTCCGCCCGGTCCCCAGCGAATCGCGATATCGGTCGCGCCGCGTCCAAGCTCTGCTAAAGCCACCGACGCAACCACGATCAGGTCGATATTAGGGTTTTTCCGGGTAAAGTCGCCGATCCGAGACGCAAACCAGGTTGATGCAAATGACGGAAGCAGGCTGAGCGCAACAGACACACGGTTTTCCCCCGAGATCAACGCATGAACGCTGTTGCTCAAATGATCGAGAACCATTTCAACGTCTTTGGCAAGCGCTTGCCCGGCTGCGGTAACGATCAGTCTGTTGTTTTTCCGGATGAAGAGATCGAGACCAAGGCGCTGTTCAAGCAATTTGACCTGCTGACTGACCGCCGACTGCGTCAGGTTCAGTTCTTCAGCAGCGCGCGTAAAACTTAAATGCCGAGCCGCTGTTTCGAAGGCCACAAGCGTTTGCA
This sequence comes from Paracoccus sp. SCSIO 75233, assembly GCF_027912675.1. Lineage (NCBI taxonomy): Bacteria > Pseudomonadati > Pseudomonadota > Alphaproteobacteria > Rhodobacterales > Paracoccaceae > Paracoccus > Paracoccus sp. SCSIO 75233. The sequence continues at coordinate 3,023,915 of NZ_CP115757.1, forward strand.
TCGGCGGCAACTCGTCGTGAGAATAGCGCCTCAGATTGTCGGGCATCTCCAGGCGCGAGAGGCGATCCGTATCCAGTGTGTCCAATTGTCTGGCGCGTAATGAGCGCTTCATCGGCATCCTTCCAGATCAGGTCAGTGTGTCAGTATGCTCCGTTTCGGCAGGACTGTATCGAATTTTCGAGCCATGATTTTAGGGCCAGCATACACGTCAATGCTTCGCGGCGGAGCAAGATCCGGCGAAAGCTCAACATAATTTCAGTTCGCTAGTCGTCGTCCCCGAAAGGTCCGGGGTGTCAGTTATCCGCGCCGGTACAGTTCGTTAATCTGATCGGGTTCAGCCATAGCTACAACGATGCGCAGACAGGCAATCAGATCACAGCTTCTTCGAGGAACGGTTCGTTGCTGGGGATGCGTTCGTATCTGAACGGGGTTAGGTCCAACGTCTGGAAAGCGCCATCCACGATAAGCTCAGCAACCGCGCGGCCAACTGCGGGGGATTGCTGCAGGCCGTGACCGGAAAAGCCATTGGCGAACATGAAATTGGTGACCTCGGGATGGAAGCCCACAATGCCGTTATGATCCAGCATGTTGTATTCGTAGTGACCTGTCCAGCATTGCTTGACCCTCAGCGCGTCGAAGTCAGGGATCCTGTGCCAGAGCGCGGGCCAGATGCGGTCCTCGAATTCCTCATGGCGGATGACGAAATCATCATAGTCGGCCGGTCCGTTGTCCAATGGCGTATTGCCGGTCAGGAACAACTCGCCCTCGGGCCGGACGAAAGTGCCTGACAGGTCGATAACATTCGGCATCCGGCCGGGGATCGGGGTCTCGCTGGCGAACACGAAGCTGTAGCGTTTATGCGGTGCTACCGGGATCGTCAGCCCGGCCATGTCGCAGATCTGCTGCGCCCGCGGGCCGGCGGCGTTTACCAGAGTGCCGCACCGGACCGTCTCGCCGGTTGCCAGATGAACCGTCGTGACCCGGTCTTCCTCGACCTCAAGACCGATGACCGCATTGTCGATATATTCCATGCCGCTGCAACGCGCCGCACGGCGCAGACCGTTCAGCATCCCCATGGAGTCGAACCAGCCCTCATCCCGCGACCCCCAGGCCCCGCCGCCGAGATCCTCGACATTCAGCCACGGGAAGCGGTCCTTAAGCGGACCCGGCTCCAAGAACACGGTATGCGCCCCAAGGCTGCGCTGCAATTCGACCCGGTCCCGCGCGGCGTCCACCCCTTCGGGCGAGACGCAATAGAGATAACCGTGTTCGCGGAGCCCCAGATCGGGTGGCGCTTCGTTGGGATAATAGGGTGCCATACGCTCGACAAAGCTGCGGATGAATTCGATACCGAACTGACTGATTTTGATATTGATCGGATTTGAATATTGTTGGCGGATGGCGCTTGTTGATAGCGCGGTCGAGGAAAACTCATAGCTGCTGTCTCGTTCGACGACCAGGACCGAAGCGCTTGAGCCAAGCTTCTGGCTCAGCCAATAGGCCGTGGACGACCCGATGACCGCACCACCTACGATAACGATGTCATAGGAATCGGATTTTGGCGGTTTGTATGCTGGTATCGACATTACGCACCCTGCGATTTGAAGGATGCGACCAGATTGTCAGCACCTCGCGCGAGCAGCCCAAGGTCAGAGCCGACCGCGACCATCGTGAAACCGTCAGCCAGGTAACGATCAGCATCGGCCTTGAGGGGCGCGAGAATACCCGCTGGTTTCCCGGCATTCTTCGCCGCGCTTAGCACCGAGGCGATTGCCTCCTGGACGTGGTCGGCATTTGGATTGCCCATAGCACCGAGATTTGTTGACAGGTCACCCGGTCCGACGAAAAGCGCGTCAACACCATCCGTCGAGGCGATTTCTGCGGCATTGGCAACGCCTTTTTCGCACTCGATCTGGGCCGCCAAGAATTGAGTGTTTCGGGCGTTTTTGTGATAGTCCTTGATCCGGCCGAATTGGTTCGCTCGATGCCCTACCGAAAACCCTCTGATTCCGCCGAACGGGGCGTATCTCATCGAGGAAACAATCGCCTCTGCCTGATCTGCCGAACGGACATTGGGAATCATCAGGCTGCGGGCGCCGCCATCCATGAACTGTTTGATCAGGTGCGGGTCATCCGACGGCAAGCGGACAACAGCTTCGCAAGGGAAGGCCGCCGCCACCTGAAGCTGCAAGACGACACTGCGCAAATCGTTCGGGCTATGTTCGGCGTCGATCAGCAACCAGTCGACACCGGAGCCAGCGATGACTTCGGTCGTCAGCGCTTCGGCGAGAGAGCACCATAGTCCGATGCTGCTGCTGCCGCGGTTCAGCGACTCCTTCAGAGCATTTTTGCGCTCTTGTGACATCTTTTCACCTCATCAAGAGAATTTGTATGTTGTATGATGTATTATCACATACGATAGTACTCGTATGAACCGAGTCGCAATTGGAAAATGGAGGACGCAGTGAAAATCGGCTTTATCGGCCTCGGCGTTATGGGTGCGCCAATGGCCCGAAACCTTGTTGCTGCCGGGCATCAACTCGTCACGACATTGAACCGTTCTCCCTTGCCGGAGCACCTATCGGCTGAGGTGTTGGACAGTGCGGCTGATGTCGCACGGGCTAGCGAGATCATTATCACCATGCTGCCCGACACCCCTGATGTGGAGCGGGTTATGCTGGGTAAGGGTGGGGTCGTCGAAGGCGTGCAGAGCTCCGCGCTTGTGATCGATATGAGCTCAATCAGCCCTATTGCGACAGAAGACTTCGCGAGGGCCATCCGCGAAAAAGGTGCGGGTTATGTGGATGCCCCGGTTTCGGGCGGCGAGGTCGGGGCTAAGGCTGCTAGCCTCACCATTATGGCGGGCGGACCCGAGGAAGATTTTCAGCGGGCGCTGCCGATATTGCGGTTGATGGGCAAGAACATCACGCTGGTCGGCACGGCAAACGGGGCTGGCCAGACCTGCAAGATTGCGAACCAGATCATCGTCGCGCTGAATATCGAAGCCGTCTCCGAGGCGCTTGTCTTTGCTGCGAAGGCAGGGTGCGATCCGGCGAAAGTGCGTGAGGCGCTGCTCGGCGGCTTCGCCTCTTCGCGCGTGCTGGAGGTGCATGGAGAGCGCATGATCTCACGCAGCTTCGCGCCCGGGTTTCGCATCGAATTGCATCAGAAGGATTTGGGCCTTGCTCTGGACAGCGCGCGAAAACTTGGCGTCGCGCTGCCGAATACCGCCACGACGCAAGAGTTGTTGAACGCCTGCGCGGCCCGAGGCGGTGCCGGGAAAGACCATTCGGCGATGGTCGAGGCATTGGAACTGCTGGCGAACAACCCGATCAACAAGGACAACGCGTGATGCGCGGGACAGGGAAAGCCGATATTTTCGTCATGCTCGCGCATCCGGTCGGTCACGCAAAGAGCCCCGGCATCTTCAACGAGATTTTTGAAGAGAAGGGGCTTGATAGCCTGATGGTCCCCCTTAGCTGCGCGCCTAAGGATTTCGATATCTTCTGGGCTGGGCTGAATGCGGCTGAAAATATCCGTGGCGTCATCGTCTCGGTCCCATTTAAGGCAGCGGTGTATGAGAAATGCACGGGCGGTCATGATCGCGCCGTCCGGGTGCGCAGTGCGAACTCTGTCCGGCGCAATCCGGATGGCAGCTGGTATGCGGATAATTTCGACGGCGTCGGCTTTATCGATGCGCTGAAGGCGGGCGGTCACCAGATCGCTGGCCGGAAGGTTCTGCAGGTCGGGGCAGGGGGAGCGGGCGCGTCGCTGGCCTATTGTCTGGCCGAAGCCGGGGCGTCGCGAATTCGTCTCAGCGATGTTGACGTGGCGCGGGCGACCACGCTGGCGGGGCTGGTCTCCAAGACCTTCCCGGACTGTGAGATTGAGGTGGGTACAGCTGATCCGACTGGCGCAGAACTGGTCGTGAATGCGACGCCGATGGGTCTGAAGGCGTCCGACCCGTTGCCGCTGGACGTGGCGGCGCTGACACCCGACATGACTGTCGTCGATATTATCATGGAACCGGCAGAGACGCCGCTGCTGCGCGAGGCCAAGCGGATCGGTTGTCGCATTCAGCCGGGCCGACCGATGATGGATTATCAGGTGGAGGCGATGGCTGCATTCTTTGACATAGAGCGTAAGGATCGCAGCCATGACTGAACTCGGCACCGCCGTCATCATCGGAGGGACCTCGGGCATCGGAAAGGCCATCGCCATTCGCTTCGCGGCTACAGGTGCGCAGGTCGTTATCGCTGGCCGCGACGCCACACGGGGCGAGGATGTGGCCCGGCAGTGTCAGGACAGCGGCGCATCCGAGGCGGCGTTCTTGCCCGTGGATGTTGGCGATCCGGCTTCTCTTGAAAACCTGGCCGACACTGTGGCGCAATCATTCGGGCCGCCCGACATTCTGGTAAATTGTGCGGGTATCCTGCAAAGCGGCAAGCGGGTGCTGGATCAGGATCTGGACGAGGATGAGCAGCTTTGGCGGATCAACTATCGCGGCACGCTGATCGGTTGTCAGGTCTTTGGGCGGTTGATGAAAAAGGCGGGCCGTGGGTCGATCCTGAATGTCGGCTCTCTCGCCTCCTTCGCGCCGCTTTCGCTGCCGGCCTATACGCCGGGCAAGCACGCGGTGATGGCGCTGACCGGGATCCTCGCGGCGGAACTTGGCCCCCACGGGATCCGGGTGAATGCGGTGGCACCCGGCTATACGCTGTCGGATGGCCTGAAATCGCGGATCGCTGCCGGTGAGCGCGATCCCGATGCCATCATCGAAAGCACCGCATTGCGGAAATTCGTGGCCCCCGAAGATGTGGCCGAAGCGGCGCTGTTTCTTTGTTCCGACCGCGCGGCCTCTATCACCGGTGTGACCCTGCCGGTCGATGCGGGCTGGCTGACCCAGGCGCCTTACGCCCATTACCTTCGCGGAAATCCCATAAAGGACTGATACGATATGACCGACATCAAACGCTTCGATTTCGATACACGCATTCACCACGGCGTCAGCCATAATGGCACACTTTACCTGACCGGACAGGTCGCTGAACCCGGGCAGTCAGCCGCCGATCAGATGCGCGAGGTTCTGGCGAAGATCGACGATCTTCTGTCCAAGGCGGGAACGGACAAGACCCGAATTCTCCATGTGCAGATGTGGCTGGACGATGTCCGCGATTTCGCTGAGGTGAACGAGGTCTGGGACGCCTGGATGCCGATGGAACACGCCCCGGCGCGATCCTCGGGGCAGGGCCGGATGGCAAAGCCCGGCATGCTGGTCGAACTGATCGTCACGGCGGCGCTTTGACACTATAGTCACCCTGCGGCGCGAGTTCTGGTGCCGCAGAACGAAGGAAGCCGATGGCAAAGCGCAAACCACTTTCGACCCTTGTCTGGGAAGGACTGTCCGAAAAAATCGCCTCGGGTGAGTTGCAGCCCGGTGCGCAGCTTCCGACAGAGGCAGAACTTTGCGCCGAATATGAGGTCAGTCGCACCGTTGTCCGAGAGGCGATTGCCCGGCTGCGTTCGGCGGGGCAGGTGATCCCGCAGCAGGGTCGCGGTATGTTCGTCAGTGAAGCGCCGTTGCAGGCGACGTTCCAGATCTCGGAAGAAGACCTGCAGACATTGGCGGAGACCATTGCGCTGCTGGAACTGCGTCTCAGCGTCGAGGTTGAAGCAGCGGGCCTTTGTGCCGAGCGCCGAACCGACGCGGAAGTGCAAGAAATCGCGACGCTGATGGAAGAGGTCGACAGCGCACATGCAGACCCCTCCGTCGTGCTGATTCACTATGACTATGATTTCCATCTGCACATTGCGAAGGCGGCGCGAAACGGCTTTATGCTGGCGTTTCTTGAATATCTGCGTCCGCTGATCGTCCCGAGACATCAGCTTGGCCAGATCGTCACGGCTGAGCTGAAGGACAGCTACTACGCCCGTATTCATGACGAGCATCAGCGTATCGTGGCTGCGATTGCGGCTGGCGATCCCTCGGCGGCGCGCGATGCGATGCGGGGACATCTCGTCAACAGTCTGGAACGGCTGAAAGCGCTTGGTGCTGCAGTGGGTGTCGGGTCTGACCGTGCGCCTGATCTTGAGGCCGCCCGGGCGCTGTTTGCTGGCTTTTCAAAGTCCGGAACGCGCTGAGGCCGCTCAAGTGCAGCTTTGCTATCAAGTGCCGGGCATGCCGCCCGATCCTCAGGCATGACTGCCCAGTTGACGTTTTTGAAAGGGATAGTCAGCGTCAATTGGAAAGAAAAACTTTCCTGTTTGTTGAAATTATTGGTTTCGCAAAACCTGTCTTGGAGAGACACTTCTAACAAGGGAACGGGAGGACATAATGGCGAACGCATTGGTTATGGGCGCGTCGAGTGGGATCGGTCTGGCCATCGCGCTGGAGCTGGCCCGCTCTGGTTATCAGGTCTACGCTGTCGGTCGTAGCCAGAAGGCATTGAATGATTTGCGCGCCAGCCATGCAAACATCACCCCGATTCAATTGGACGTTACCGACCGGGAAGCAGCCGAGGCGGCGTTGGCGGGTCTGCAGATTGATGTGCTGGTAAACAATGCGGGCGTCATGCCGCCGCTTGGAAACTTTGCCGATATGGATATGGCCGATATCGATACGGCGCTGGAGATCAACCTCAGCGCCGCCATCGCGATGACACGTCTGGTCGTGCCGCAGATGCGGGAACGTGGGGCGGGGTATATCCTGTTCACAGGTTCTGCCGCTGCTCATGCGGTCTATCCGAATATGGCCGTCTATTCCGCGACCAAGGGCGCCATCGCCTGCTTTGCTGCGGGTCTGCGTGCGGATCTTTCACCCTTCGGCATCCGCGTCACGGAAATCGTGCCGGGCCGGGTGGAGACAGCACTTTACAGGGATATTCTCGACGATGAGGCGCGGTCTGCCATGTACTCGACCAGCAAGGCCGTTCAGCCCGAAGATGTTGCCCGCATGGTTCAGGCCGTGCTGGAACTGCCCGAATGGGCTACCGTCTCGCGCTTCGACATTGTGCCGACGCGCCCAACCCCTCCTGCGAAAAAGGTGTGATAATGAAGGATCTTTCGGTGTTGATCGTCGGCGGCGGTTCTGGCCTCGGCGCTTTGCTTGGGCAGATGGCTGTTGACGCGGGGGCCTCTGCGCTCGGGATCATTGACCTGAATGCCGCAGCGGCAGAAGCGGCGTTAAAACCTGCGCGCGACAAGGGGTTACCAACCGCTTCGGCTGCGGCTGACATCCAGAACGGTGCGGAATGCCACGCCGCGTTCAAGGACATCGCCGATAAACTTGGCCGGGTCGATACGCTGATCAATTGCGCGGCGATCTATCCGCGCCGCCCGATCCTTGAGATCACGGATGCGGAATGGGATGCCTCGAACGGGGTGAATATCAAGGGCACCTATCACATGATGGTGGCAGCCATTGATCACATGCGCGGGCAGGACCCGAAGGATCATGTGCGCGGACGGATCGTCAACATCACCTCGGTCGATGCATTCAAGGCGCATCCGCAGAACGCCCATTACGCCGCGACAAAGGCGGCTGTGGTGAGCCTCACCCGCTCCTTCGCCCATCACGTCGCGGCTGACGGCATCCTGGTGAATTCGGTTGCGCCCGCAGGAATGGCGACGGAACGCGCCCGCGAATTGGGCTTTCTGGAGGAACTGTCCAAGGCCAGCCCGCTGAATCGCGGTGCGCAGCCGCCCGAGATTGCCGAGTGGGTGCTGATGACCGGCGGGCCTAAGAACACCTACATGACTGGCGAGAATGTTATTGTTTCAGGTGGCTATATCTACGCCTGAGGCTTCATGAAACGGCGCTTTCGGGCGCAGGCAGAAGGGGAGGGAGGTCAGAACGGATGAACGGCAAACTGCGTCTTCCGCCCCTGAATGCGCTGCGTGCTTTCCACGCAGTCGCGCGCCACAAAAGCCTGCGGCAAGCGGCCGATGAGCTTTATGTGACCCCGCAAGCCGTAGGTCAGCAGATCAAGCTGCTGGAAGAGTCGCTTCAGGTCACGCTGTTTGAGCGCAAGGGCAGAGCGATCGAGCCGACCGAATCCGCCGTTCTGCTGGCCCATTACGTTGAAGCCGGGTTCAGCGAATTTGCCGAAGGGGTACGGCGCATAACACGCTCACCCTATCGCGACAGGATCAATCTGAACACCAGCCCCTATTTCGCGACCAACTACCTGCTGCGGCATCTCTCCGAGTTCCGAGAGGAAATGCCGGGTCTCGACCTGCGCCTGACGACCATGATCGACATGCCCGACTTCGCCCGGGACGAGGTGGATATGACGGTACAGTGGGGCTACGGTAAATGGTCGGACGTTGAATGCACCTTGCTGGTGCAGGACCCGAAGATCATCTGCTGCACGCCGGAAATCGGTGCGAAGCTACGTAAGCCTGCTGATCTTCTTGATTACACTTTGCTGGACACCGTCAAATCCAAGCATCTGTGGAACGATATTTTCCAGCACTTGGGCGTCGAACCGGGCGAGCAGCATGGCAGCATTGGTTTCGATGACGCGGCCTCGATGCGACGGGCGACGTTGCAGGGTATAGGCGTTGGTCTGTTGTCGCCGCATGACGCCGATACCGATATCCGCAGCGGCGACCTTGTCGCACCGCTTGGCCGCAATATTCTGGATGACATGCCGGAAGAACAGGTGCCCGGCTTCTATCTTCTGGTTCCGCGTGGCCATCTGCGTGTCCAGGGCGTCGCGGCATTGCATCGCTGGATGGTGGCGCAGGACTGGAATCGCGAGCTTTTCCCAAAACATCCCCCGACAGCCAATGGAGGGTGATGCTTGCCGGCCCATTCGGGTCCGGGTCTGAAGACATGCTGAAATTAACAGGGAGGAAAGTTAATGACACTGTTGAAATACGGACTGGCGGCTGCGGCAGCCACATTTGTCTGCGCAACTGGTGCAGCATTCGCCGATAGCGGCGATACACTGGCCGCGGTCAAGGAACGCGGGAACCTGCTGTGCACGGGCCATGACGGGTCTTATCTGGGCTTCGCCGAGGTGGACGATCAGGGCGAATGGCAGGGCATGGATATCGAGCTTTGCCGCGCCGTGACCACGGCTATTTTCGGAGACCCTTCGAAACTGACGGTCATTCCGATCAGCTGGGCGCAGCGTTGGCCGTCCCTGCAGACGGGCGAGGTGGACATGGTCATCAAGGCATCGGGCGCAACGCTCAGCCGCGATACCGAGCTGGGAATGCAATTCTCGCTGTCCTACTACCTCGGCACGACGAAGATCATGGCGCATAAGGAACTCGGCCTGACCTCGCTTGCCGATGCTGATGGCGGCACCGTCTGCATCCCCGCCGGCACGACGATCCAGCAGCAGATCGCAGCCTATGCATCGAAGCTGGGCGTCGAACTGGAGCCGGTCCTGATCGAAAAGACTGAGGAACTGGAGCAGGCCTATTTCTCGGGCCGCTGCGATCTTTATGCGCAATGGGGGCCGGTGCTGGCCATCGCCCGCACCGCGAAAAGCAGCGTCGAGGATCACGACATCCTGCCCGATGTGCTGGCTGTCGAACCTGAGGTTATCGTGATGCGCCCCGGCGACGACAATTGGGTCGATATCGCCAACTGGACGCTCTCGGCGCTTTGGTTCGCGGAGCAAGAGGGGATCAATTCGGAAAACGTCGATGAGATCAAGGCCAATCCGCCAAGTCCCATTGTCGCGAAGTTTCTGGGTGAAAGCCCCGGTATGGGCACGCCGCTGGGTCTGGAGGATGACTGGGCCTATAACGTCATCAAGAATGTCGGCAACTACGCCGAGATCTTTGATCGTACGCTCGGCGCCGGGTCTCCCTATCAGATGGACCGCGAGATGACTGCGCTGTGGAGCGATGGCGGCGTCCTCTACCCCTATGTGATCGACTGACAAAGCGCGGTCCCGTCTGTTTGGCGGGACCGCTTTCCCTTGACCTGGAGGCGTGCTGATGCCTGGATTTCTGAGAAACCAGAAGGTTAGAAATGCTCTGCTGCAGGCGCTTTTCGTTGCTGTGGTGCTGATTGTCGTTCTTGGCGGTTGGCGAAATGCACAGCAAACGCTTGAAGCGCAGAACATGGTCTCCGGCTTTGGCTTTCTGAACAAGTCGACGGGCTGGGATCTGACATTTTCGCTGCTGCCCACCTCGTCGAGTGACCCTTATTGGTGGTTTTTTGTCGTCGGTATTCTGAACACGCTGTTTCTCGGCATTATCGGCCTTGCCCTTGCAACGCTGATCGGCGGCATCATCGGGATCATGCGCACGCTTGATAACCCGGTCCTGAACCTGCTTGGACGAAGCTATGTCGATTTCTTTCGGAATATCCCCCTGATCCTGCAGGTCTTCTTCTGGTATGCGGTCGTGACCCACCTGCCAAGCCCGCGAGAGGCCGCCACGTTCGGGCCTCTGACCATGTCCAGCCGCGGTATCTATATGCCGGCGCTGAATGTCGGTGGCTGGTATCTTTTTGCCGCAGGGGTAGCCGTTTTGGCTGCAATCATCCTGCCCTTCTGGGTCGGCAGGACACGCCGCATTGCCCGCCCGCCGGAGGATCGGCGCGGCCTGGTCTGGGCTGCCTTTCTGGGACCGCTCGCTGCGGCTATTGCGATCATCCTGATCGGTCGCGATCCGGCAGAGCCTTTACTCAGCCTGCCCACACTCGGAGGTCTGAACATCCGTGGCGGCCTGCGCATTTCGCCCGAATTCAGCGCCATGCTGATTTCCATCGGCATTTATGGCGGCGCATATATCGCGGAAATCGTGCGGGGCGGATTCAAGGCGGTTGGTAAAGGTCAGACCGAGGCGGCACATGCCCTTGGCCTGACGCCGCTGCAATCCTTCTTCCGCATTCGCTTGCCGCTGGCGTTGCGCGCGATGCTGCCGATCCTCGCCAACCAGTATATCTGGCTGATCAAGGCGACGACGATGGGCATTGCCATCGGCTTCAACGACTTCTTCATGATCGTTGCCGTTACCATCAACCAATCCGGTCAGACGATTGAGGCGATTGCCATCCTGATGGCAGGCTTCCTCGCGATCAACCTGACGCTTGCCGCAATTTTCAACCGGATCAACAAGGCGATTGCCCTCAAGGGCAATCAGCTGCGGAGCTGATGACATGAGCGATACCGCAAATCACGTTCCCGCCGCTGGCCCGGCTGCACCGAGCCTGGCGCGGCGGCTGAAGAGAGACTATTTCCGTTCACCATCGCAGGCGCTGGTTTCCGTGCTCGGGCTCGGGCTGTTTCTCTGGATCATTTGGACTGTCGCAAACTGGGCGATTTTCTCGGCTGTCTTCGACGGCGATGCGTCGCCCGAAGAATGCCGCGCCGCCAGCGGGGCCTGCTGGACAGTGATCGCACAGCGCTGGCGGATCATCCTGTTCGGGCTTTACCCGTTCGAGGAGCAGTGGCGCTCGGCGCTGGCCTGCGTCACCGTCGTTGCGATGGTTGTTCTAAGCTGTCTGCCATCCTTCTGGACGGGCAAGAGGCTCGCAGCGGTGTGGCTCGTTGGTACGTCGCTTTTCTATGTGCTCATGAAGGGCGGCATTCTGGGCCTTCCGCTGATCGGAGAAGAAAGATGGGGCGGGCTGGCACTCACCTTGTTTATCTTCGTTGCGACATGCTTGATCGGCTTCCCGTTGTCGATTGTGCTGGCGCTGCTGCGGCGATCGGAGCTTCCGATTATCTCGAAGGGGATCGGGCTTTTCATCGACGCAGTTCGTTCGCTGCCGCTTCTGTCGATCCTGTTTGCCTTCGCGGTCGTCGTCCCATTCATGCTGCCGCAATGGCTGCAGGCGGGTAAGCTCTACCGCGTGATCTGCGGTGCCGCCCTGTTCTTTGCGGCCTATCAGGCCGAGATCATACGGGGCGGTATGCAGGGCGTTGCAACAGGGCAGACCGAGGCGGCAAAATCGCTCGGTCTTGGCTACTGGCACCGGATCGGGCGCATCATCCTGCCGCAGGCGATGCGCAATGCGCTGCCCGCGACCATCAACCAGTTCGTGATCTCCTTCAAGGAAACCTCGCTGGTGATCGTCGTGGGCTTCTTCGAAATCCTCGCTTCGGGCAATGCCGCTTACGGGACCGGCGACTGGACCTTTGCTTATCGCGAAGTCTACGCCTTCATTGCCCTGATCTACTTTGTTTTTGTCTTCAGCCTGTCTCGCTATGGTGCCTATCTGGAACGGCGCATGGCGGTCGGTGAGCTTTAGGAGCCTCAGGATGACCAATTCTGCTGTACACGCCGTCACTATCGAGAGCATGAACAAGTTCTACGGCAGCTTCCACGCGCTCAAGAATATCGACCTGACTGTCGATGAGGGCGAGAAGGTGGTTGTTTGCGGGCCGTCCGGGTCGGGCAAGTCGACCATGATCCGCTGTATAAACAGGCTGGAGGAGCATAATTCCGGCCTGATCGAGGTGCTAGGCACACCGTTGAACGACGATGTCGGCAATATCGACGAGATCCGGCGTGAGGTCGGCATGGTTTTTCAGCATTTCAATCTGTTTCCGCATATGACGGTTCTCGAAAACTGCGTTCTGGCCCCAATGCTGGTGCGCAAGACCCCGCGTGCGGAGGCCGAGGCCGCTGCCATGCGATACCTTGAAAAGGTGCGTATCCCGGAACAGGCGCAAAAATATCCGGGACAGCTATCCGGCGGTCAACAGCAGCGCGTGGCGATCGCGAGATCGCTTTGCATGGAGCCGAAGATCATGCTGTTCGACGAACCGACATCGGCGCTTGACCCTGAAATGATCTCGGAGGTGCTTGACGTCATGGTCAGCCTCGCCTCGGACGGGATGACGATGATTTGCGTTACGCATGAGATGGGCTTTGCCCGCCGCGTTGCTGACAGGGTGATATTCATGGATCAGGGTGAGGTTGTCGAAATCGCCGACCCGGAGACATTCTTCTCTGCACCAAAAAACGAACGGACCAAGAAATTCCTGTCGCAGGTGATGGGACACTGAGCCGGCATAAGTTGAAAGCCAGTCTTTGCTAAGCAGGCAGTTTCGTCCGTTTCTGAACTGCCTTCTGTGGTGTGGACGCTTCTAGCGGCGAGGTTTGGCAAAGACGATCTTTCATATCCGTCGCACTTCTTTGTTTTTTGGCCGAGTGCGAGGACGCAATCTGAGGGGGAATGATGTGCAGTCCACGGAACAAGTTAACATGACGCGACATGGTGGTCAGCTTCTCGTCGAATGCCTGCTGGCGCTTGGGGGCCGTAAGGGGTTCGGGGTGCCGGGGGAAAGCTATCTCGCGGTGCTGGATGCGCTGCATGATACCGAAGGCAAGCTGGATTTCGTGCTTTGCCGGAACGAAGGGGGCGCGGCTTTCATGGCAGCCGCTTGGGGCAAGCTGACCGGGCAGCCGGGGCTTTGCTTCGTGACGCGGGGGCCGGGTGTCACCAATGCATCGATCGGCATTCATACCGCGATGCAGGATTCGGCACCGATGATTATTTTCGTCGGACAGGTCGGCACCGATATGAAGGGTCGCGAGGCGTTTCAGGAAATCGACTATCGGGCAGTTTTCGGGACGATGGCGAAATGGGCGGTCGAGATCGACGATGTCGACCGCATCCCGGAAGTCCTTTCTCGCGCATGGATCACTGCGACGACTGGCCGCCCCGGTCCTGTGGTGATCGCGCTGCCGGAGGACATGCTGACCAGCCTCACCGATCAAGCGCCCCTGACCGGCCCGGCCCGGATCGCAGAGTCCGCCCCTGCTCCCGATGCAGTGGTCGAGGCGCAAAAGCTGCTGGCCGACGCAAAGCGCCCTCTCATCCTGATGGGCGGCTGCAACTGGACCGATGCGGGGCGCGATGCCTTGCAGAACTTCGCTGAGGCCTCCGACATCCCGGTCGTCGCTGCGTTCCGTTATCAGGATCAGTTCGACAATCATTCGCCGGTCTATGCGGGTGAGGCCGGGGTCGGGATGCCGCCCCATGTGAAGGCGCTGATCCGTGAGGCCGATGTGATCCTCGCCGTCAATGTCCGCTTCGGCGAGATGACGACGGATGGCTATACGCTGCTGGATGTGCCGGTGCCAAAACAGCGTCTGATTCATGTTCATGGCTCGGACCGGGAAATCGGGAAGATCTATCAGCCAAGCCTCGGCATTCATGCCGGGCCGAACGCCTTTGCCGCGGCCCTGTCGCCGGTCAGTGGCGATTGGGCCACCTGGCGCGAAAAAGCGCGGGCGGATTGGGAAGCCAGTCTGAATGTGCCGCCCCAGCCCTCGCCGGTCGATATGGCCGCTGTCACAATACATCTGCGAGAGGTTCTGCCGGACGATGCCATCCTGACCAACGGCGCGGGCAATTTCACGGTCTGGCCGAACAAGTTCTTCCCCTTCGGCCCGAAGGCGCGTCTGCTGGCCCCGCAATCCGGCGCAATGGGTTACGGCTTGCCTGCCGCCATCGCCGCCCAGATCGCCCATCCCGACCGCATCGTCGTCTGTTTTGCGGGCGATGGTGATTTCCAGATGAATTGTCAGGAACTCGGCACCGCGATGCAGGCCGGTGAGCAGCCCATCGTCCTGATCCTGAATAACGGGATTTACGGCACAATCCGCGCCCATCAGGAACGGAACTATCCGGCCCGTGTCTCTGGCACGACGCTGGAAAACCCCGATTTCATCGCCCTCGCCCGCGCTTATGGCTTCCACGCCGAGCGTGTCGAAAGCACTGAAGAATTCGCCCCGGCCTTCGCCCGCGCGATGGAATCACACACCGGCGCGGTCCTTGAGCTGAATATCTCGCCCGAGGCGCTGACACCGCGCCAGACCCTTTCTCAGATGCGCGACGCCGCGCTAGCCGCAAAGGACAGTCCATGACCGACGCGATCCGCCTTGGCGCCGATATCGGCGGCACGTTTACCGATATTGCCCTTGAATGCCGGGGAGAGCTGTTCTCGACCAAGGTGCTGACAAATTACACCGCGCCCGAGCAATCCATTCTGGACGGGATCGAGGTGGTTCTGCGGGACGCGGGCATTACGCCTGCGGATCTGGATATCGTCATTCATGGCACGACCCTGGCGACCAACGCGCTGATCGAACGTCGCGGCGCACGCACTGCGCTGATCACGACCGAAGGGTTTCGCGACGTGATCGAGATGCGGACCGAAAGCCGGTTCGAACAATATGACCTGAACCTGCGCCTGCCCACGCCGCTGATCCCGCGAGAGGACCGCTTTACCGTCAAGGGCCGGATCGGGGCGCAAGGACAGGAATTGCAGCCGCTGGATGAGGACGCACTGGAAGCCTTGGCCGACCGCATCGCGGCAGAAGGTTTCGGCGCGGTCGCCATCGGGTTCATCCATTCCTATATGAACGCCGATCATGAACGCCGCGCGCGCGACATCATCGCGGCGAAGACCGATGTGCCGATCTCGATCTCCGCCGAGGTTTCGCCCCAGATGCGCGAATTCGAACGTTTCAACACCGTCTGTGCGAATGCCTATGTTCGTCCGCAGATGCAGGATTACCTGACGCGGCTTCAGGTCCGTCTGAAAGACATGGGTGCTGGCTGCCCGGTCTTCATGATCCATTCCGGCGGCGGGTTGATCGGGGTTGAAACGGCGGCGGAATTCCCGGTCCGGCTGGTCGAATCCGGCCCGGCGGGCGGGGCGATCTTCGCCGCTGATGTGGCGCAGCGCTTCGGGCTTGAAAAGGTGGTCAGCTATGACATGGGCGGCACAACCGCAAAGATCTGCCTGATCGAGGATTTCGCGCCCAAGACCGCCCGCACCTTCGAGGTTGCGCGGACCTATCGCTTCTGCAAGGGATCGGGGATGCCCATCTCGATCCCGGTGATCGAGATGATCGAGATCGGGGCAGGGGGCGGCTCGCTCGCCTGGGTCGACGCCATGGGGCGAATCCAGACAGGCCCGGAATCGGCGGCGTCAGAGCCCGGCCCGGCCTGTTATCAGCGCGGCGGCGAACGGCCCGCGATTACCGATGCCGATCTGGCGCTTGGTAAGCTTGACCCCGACAATTTCGCAGGCGGCGCAATCAAGCTGTCCACGGCCAATTCGGATGCAGCGATCACCCGCGATGTCGGCAGCCGCCTTGGCCTGTCGACCGAGGCCGCTGCCTTCGGCATTGTCGAGGTGGTGGACGAGAATATGGCCAATGCGGCCCGCGTCCATGCAGTCGAGAACGGCAAGAATATCTCTGACAATATCATGATCGCATTTGGCGGCGCGGCACCGCTTCACGCGTCCCGGTTATGCGAGAAGCTGGGCATCGACCAATGCCTGATCCCATCGGGGGCGGGCGTTGGATCGGCCATCGGCTTTCTGAAGGCTCCGTTTGGATACGAGGCGCTGACCTCGCAGGTCGTGCGACTGTCGGAATTCGATGCGGAACGCGTCAATGCGCTGCTGGACGATCTGACCGCGACGGCAGAGAAATTTGTCCGTGAAGGCAGCAGCGGTCAGATTCAGCGAGAGCGGATCGCCTTCATGCGCTATGTCGGGCAGGGCTGGGAAATCCCCGTCGCATTACCTGACCGGCGCTTTGCGCCGGATGATGCCGATTGGCTCCGCGACGCCTTCCGCAAGGCTTATGCCCGCTTCTTTGGCCGCGCGATTGACGGCCTTGACGGGCTGGAGATTGAGATCGTGACCTTCTCGGTCAAGGCGCAGGACACGCGCCCCGCACCAGAGGCCTACCAGATCACGACCGGGAAGCCGGGCCTGCACAACGGCACAACCCGAGAAGTCTTCGATCCGGCAGAGGGTCGCATGGTCGCCTCCTCCATCATCGAGCGCAGCGATCTGCCGCCCGGTGCCCGTGTCGCCGGCCCGGCGATCATCACGGAACGTGAGACCTCGACCGTGGTGACTTCGCCCTTCGATGTGGTGATGCAGCCCGACGGTTCCCTTCTTCTGACCCGCAAGGAGATGCAGCAATGAGCGACGCGACGGTGGATCCGACACAGGAAATCCGTATGCAGGTGATGTGGAACCGCCTGATCTCGGTTGTCGAGGAACAGGCGCTGACGCTGCTGCGGACGGCGTTCTCGACCTCTGTCCGAGAGGCGGGGGACCTTTCGGCGGGCGTGTTCGACCCTCAGGGCCGGATGCTCGCGCAGGCCGTGACGGGGACGCCCGGTCATGTGAATACCATGGCCGAGGCGGTGCTGAACTTCATGGCCGAAATCCCGCGCGAGCAGATGTATCCGGGCGACACCTATGTCACCAACGATCCCTGGCTGGGAACGGGGCATCTCCACGACATCACAATGGTTTCACCGTCCTTTAAAGGCGACGAACTGGTCGGCTTTTTCGCCTGCACCGCCCATGTCGTGGATGTAGGCGGGCGGGGCTTCGGGGCGGACGGAAAATCCGTCTATGAGGAAGGCATCCAGATCCCGATCATGAAATTCGCCGAGAAGGGCGAGGTCAACCGCGACCTGATCCGCATCCTGCGCGCCAATATCCGCGAGCCCAATCAGGTCATCGGCGATTTCTATTCTCTCGCGGCATGTAACGATGTCGGTCATCGTCGCCTGATCGAGATGATGGACGAGATTGGATTGCCCAACCTCGACAAGCTGGGTGACTTCATCTTCGCGCGAACCCGACAAGCAATGTTGGAACGGATCGCTGGGCTTCCCGAGGGGGCTTGGACCAACGAGCTGACGGTCGACGGTTATGACGATCCGGTGCATCTGGTCGCAACGCTGGAAACGCGCGGCGAGACGGTGAATGTCGATTTCACCGGCAGCGATCCGGTCAGCCGCTGGGGGATCAACGTCCCGATCATCTATACCAAGGCCTATGCCTGCTATGCGATGAAATGCGTAATTGCACCGGATATCCCCAATAACTGGGCCTCGCTGGAGCCTTTCACCGTCTCATCGCCCGTCAACATTCTGAACGCGCAGCGTCCCGCTCCGGTCAGCCTGCGGCATGTCTTCGGCCATATGGTTCCCGATCTTGTGCTTGGTGCGCTTGCGCAGGCGCTGCCGGGCAGGATCCTTGCCGAAGGTTCGGGGGCGCTTTGGAACATACATATCTCGGCGCGTCCGCTGCCGGGGGGCGAAGGACGAAATGCTGAAATCCTGATGTTCAATTCCGGCGGCATGGGGGCGCGGCCGGAGCTTGACGGGCTGTCGGCCACGGCCTTCCCATCCGGTGTGATGACCATGCCGATCGAAGCGACGGAACAGACCGGCCCCGTCGTGATCTGGCGCAAGGAACTGCGTCCGGATTCGGCGGGTGACGGGCAGTATCGCGGCGGTCTCGGTCAGGTCATCGAGATCGAGGCGGCAGAGGGGCATCAATTCGACTTTTCCGCCATGTTCGACCGCATCGAAAATGCCCCCCGGGGGCGTGAAGGCGGGCAGGACGGCACGCCCGGCTCTGTCATGCTGGACGATGGCACCAGGATGCGTCCAAAAGGCTGGCAACACGTCCCGCCCGGTCGCCGGCTGATGCTGAAACTTCCGGGTGGCGGCGGCTACGGCGATCCCGCGCGGCGCAGCAATGAGGCACGCAGCACTGACGTGCTCAGAGGATATGTGACGGAGGACGGACAATGAGCTATGTCGCTGAACGGCTATCGGTGGTGAAACCCTCGGCCTCGATGGCCGCCTCGCAGGCCGCGAAATCTCTGGCGGCGACCGGGGTGGATGTGATCGACCTCGGGCTGGGAGAGCCGGATTTCCCGACGCCTGAACATATCTCCAAAGCGGCTTACGATGCCGCCCTGTCGGGTGAAACGCTCTACACCGCCTCGACAGGCACGCTCGCGCTGCGGGAAGCCGTCGCAGAAAAATTCCGGCGCGAGAACGGTCTGGATTATCGCCCGGAAGAGATCGCAGTTGCCAATGGTGCCAAGCAGATCATCTTCAATGCTCTTCTCGCGACGCTGAACGATGGCGATGAGGCGATCCTGCCGACGCCTTATTTTGTCAGCTACCCGGAGATGGTGAAACTACTCGGCGGCGTGCCCGTGACACCGCAATGCCCCGCGGAAGCAGGCTTCAGGCTGACGCCCGATGTGCTGGAAGCCGCCATCACGCCGCGCACCAAATGGCTGTTCCTGAACGCGCCGGGGAACCCTTCGGGCGCTGTTTACAGTAAAGCTGAAATGCAGGCGCTTGGCGACGTGCTGGCGAAACATCCGCGGGTACTGATCCTGTCCGACGAGATCTATGAGCATATCATCTTCGACGGTCGCGAATTCGTCAGCTTCGGCACGGCCTGCCCAGACCTACGAGACCGGTCGCTGATCGTGAACGGTGTTTCGAAGTCCTATGCGATGACCGGCTGGCGTGTCGGCTATGCCGCAGGACCGGCACCGCTGATCAAGGCAATGGGCACTGTTCAAAGCCAAAGTTGCACATCTGTTGCGGCCCCCATGCAGGCGGCGGCGGTTGCAGCGCTGACCGGGCCGCAGGATTGCGTTTCAGAATTTCGCGAGGCGTTTCAGCGCCGCCGCGATCTGGTGGTCGCGGGCATCGCCAAGATCGACGGGCTGGAGCTTCCCGCCCCGGAAGGCGCGTTCTATGCCTATATCGGCTGTGCCGATCTGATCGGACGCCGCACTCCCGGGGGCAAAACCCTTGCTACAGATACGGATGTTTCTGATTATCTTCTCTCCGACGGTCATGTAGGCTCTGTTCCCGGATCAGCCTACGGCCTTTCGCCCTTCTTCCGCATCTCAACGGCAACTTCAGACGAAGTCCTGAGCGACGCAGTAGAACGAATTGGCCGTGCCGTCGGTGCACTCAAACCTGCTCAGGAGAACGCTTAATGAAACCGCGCTATGACACCATCCTGATTACCGGTGCTGCAGGTCGGCTTGGTACCGAACTGCGCCGCGGCCTGGCACCTTTGGCGCAAAAGCTGCGACTGGCCGATGTCAGTGAAATCAAGGACCAGAAGCCGAATGAGGAAGTTCTGACCTTTGATCTTTCCGATATGGCTGCCGTCATGGCCGCCTGCGAAGGTGTCGATGCGATCATCCATTTCGGAGGCGCCCCACATGAACGCCCGTGGGATGAGGTGCTGAATTCCAATATCCGGGGCAGCTACCACATCTACGAAGGGGCGCGTCAGCACGGCGTCAAACGCGTTATCTATGCTTCTTCAGTTCATGCCATCGGCTATCACGAACTCGAAAGCCATATCGACGCGTTGGCTCCGCATCGCCCTGACAGCCTTTACGGATTGTCGAAGTGCTTCGTCGAGGATCTTGGCCGCCTTTACTGGGACAAGTTCGGGATCGAAAGTGCGATGCTGCGGATCTTCTCGTCCTTCCCGGAGCCGGCTGACCGGCGGATGCTGTGGTCATGGCTCTCCTTCGACGATTGTGTCCGGCTTGTCAGCGCCGCGCTGACGGCTCCCCGCGTGGGATTCTCGGTCAGTTTCGGCATCTCGGATAACAGCTTGAAACCAGTTGATAATCGGCTGGCCGGACATCTGGGCTATCGACCCGCTGACAATACTGAGCGTTTCCGTGAAGCGATGGAGGCCAAAACCGATACCCCCGATCCGCAAGCGCCTGCGGTCAAATATCTGGGCGGTTGGTTCGTCGATATCGGCCATCCGGATGACGAATTGTAATCGGTGTAGCGATCTGTCTTTGAGTATGGGTCTGCTGTCGTCGTCTTTGGCACGACCTATCCGTTTGAATGTAGGGAAGCTCGTGTGATCAAGCTGCTCGCTACATCGATACGACCTCGTTTGCTGTTTGAGGCAATGTTCGCCCAAATGACGAGCCTTCACGTTGGCTGAACCTCACCACTATGCAAAGTCCGCCGCTTTCACCCTTGCCGACGGACATTGTCGCACGGTGATAGTCGGCAATTGCACGCACCAAGGCCAATCCCAGACCCATACCGAACGTCTGGTCGTTCCCAAGCTGATCGAAGGGCATGCATAGACGCGACAGCTTTTCCGCCTCTACGCCCGGCCCGGTATCTGTAACCGTTATCTGATCGCCCTCGACCGCAAGCGTGATGGTCGATCCCGCCCCGGAGTGACGCACAGCATTGTCCACGAGGTTTGAGACAAGCTGTGCAATCAACTGTTGATCGCCCCGGATAATGGCGGGGTTGCTGAGGCGCAGTTGCAATCTCTGGCCGTTGTGGTCTGCAATTTCTGCAAACAGATCCTCCATCAACTGTGCAACCTGCCCGAGATCAACCTCGCCCATACCGGCTCTCCCGTCCCGCCCCGACAACCGGGCGATACGCTGCACGGCGTCGAAGATGCGGATCACCTCATCTGTGCGATCAAGAACGGTGAGCATGGCGGGGCTGTCGCCCAGATCCTCAATGGCTGCGCGAAGACGCGCGAGCGGCGTGCGCAATTCATGCGCGAGATGCTGGGTGAAATACCTGAGTTGGTCGAAGCTGCCCTGCAACCGGGTTGCCGCGCCATCCACATCCCACATCACCTGATCGAGATCGTCGCGAAGGCGGGCCGGGGCGATGCGTTGGCTGAAATCACCATCGGCAATGCGCGCAAGCCCGCTGCTGATCCGGTCCAGGCGTCGTTGCTGACGCCAGCCCAGTCCCAACCCGGCAAGCAATGTTGCAACAATCGCGGGTATACCGACACCGGCCACGACCCCGGGGATTACGGCGAGGACACTCTCGAAATCCTCGATTTCCTCCAGATACGCCATGCGCCCGCCAGCCAGCGGCACCACATAGACCCGCCAGAGTTCTGCCTCGGGCTGGAGTGCTTCTTCGCTTGGAAAGCGCCAGTCCTGACGCAGTTCGGCAATGCCTGCCTTGGTAAAGAGTGCAGACGCAGGCAATGTCACAAAGCCCGTTTGATCGAAGATATCGCGGCGCAGTTGGCCATGAACGGTCTCATCCGGTGCCAGATATCCCTCGGTCAAGGACGCGGCACCCTCTTCATTGTCGCCGGCAAACAGGCTGATGACATCGCTTGCCACCGTAAACTCGGCGGCATCGGATTCGGCCAGTTCGATCAGACCGGCGTCGATCTC
Organism: Paracoccus sp. SCSIO 75233; assembly: GCF_027912675.1. Classification (NCBI taxonomy): domain Bacteria; kingdom Pseudomonadati; phylum Pseudomonadota; class Alphaproteobacteria; order Rhodobacterales; family Paracoccaceae; genus Paracoccus; species Paracoccus sp. SCSIO 75233. The sequence goes on from NZ_CP115757.1 coordinate 3,045,902, forward strand.
GGCCCGTACCTCAGTGCGGATGGTCCTGTTTGTTGCCCAGCCACTGATCAGCAGTAGGACCACAAAGATCGCGCAGAGCGTCGCAGACAGATGCAGCGCGCTCATCCGCCACATCCGCTTAATCTCCAAGGACATATCCCGCCCCCCGCACGGTCCGGATCAGCGCCACCGGGAATGGACGGTCAATCTTGGCCCGCAACCGGCTGACATAGGTATCGACCACGTTGGTGCCGGGATCGAAGTTCAGCTGCCAGACCCGCTCCAGCAGCATGGTCCGGGTCAGCACACGGCCCGGGGCACGCAGGAAGGCCTCAATCAGCCGCAATTCCTTGGGATTGAGGTCGAGTGCCCGCCCCGCACGGCGGCATTTCTGCCTCAAAAGATCCAGCTCCAGATCCGCGTATCGGAGCAAGCTCGGTTCCGTGGCCTCAGCCGCCAGGTTTCGCCGCCCAAGCGCCATGACCCGGGCCAGCAGCTCAGACTGCGCGAAGGGCTTGGTCAGATAATCGTCGGCACCTGCCTCCAACCCCTCGACGCGATCTTCCACATCGCCAAGCGCGGTCAACATCAGCACCGGCGCAGCCACTTTCGACGCCCGCAGCGTCCTCAACACAGCCATTCCGTCGAGTTCCGGCACCATGCGATCGAGAATGATTAGGTCATAATCACGCGTCGTGGCCGCGATCAGCGCCGAACGACCATCCTCCAGATGGTCGACGACATGGCCTGAATTGCTGAGCGAGCGGATGGTCCACTCCGCCAGCACCTTGTCATCTTCCAGCAGCAAAATATTCATCAGATACTCAGGTTACAGACAGAGACGCTATGCGCCTCTGTCCCTCGTTGCGTTTGAGCCCGCTTGTCAACGGTCTCATTGGTTGCGTCAGGTTTCATCGCCTTCAAGCGAATTGACGCAATCCTGCAGATTGTCGAAGCCCGCCTCAGCACAGTCATCGGCGAACTCCTCATAGCAGCCTTCGATTGCATCATCAGCTTCGTCGTCACATGCGGCATCGTTGATTTCAAAGTCTTCTTCAGCCAAGCAGTCGTCGAGATCGTCATGGCCCAGTTCGTCGCAACGATCGTTCAGCTCATCAAGCCGATCCGCATCAATCACGAAATCGCTGGCACGTATGACATTGTTGGCGGCTTCCGAGCCATCGCTTACGGCGCGCGAATATGCAGGGCCTCCGGTGTTCGCGGCTTTGTACACCGCCGGACTGGTTTGCGCGGCGATTGCCGGGACGGCGACCAAAGCCAGTGTCATCGAAGATACGAGGATCAGGGTCGTTTTCATCAGTCTTTCCTTTTTTAAGGCCGCGCGGAATGCGCCGCCGATGACACCGGTATGGCCCATGATCATTGCATGAGCTGGCGGGCAATCATTACAATTTTGTCATCTTTCCAATTCTGTAGCACTCCTCTGGTGTACACCGGATAGAGTGGAAAGCAGTCTGACAGACACGGCGAGATGCAGCCTTTCGATGAGAACTGCTGGCCGCAAAAGTGGTGGATTTTCTGATGCCCGTTTTCTGATCACAGGCATCCGCTGGCCGCCCAGTTAGCGATCAGCCCGCGGCGTCTTCAAAGGCTCATCGCTTGCGCAGGCGGCTGGTCGAGCATAAACATCAGAGGGCTAAGCTGGTAATCTCGTCCTTCGGGGCGCGGGCCCCGAGGTTGCGGATGACGACACGGGCCAAGGCGCAGCCCATCTGTACTGCCTTACCCGTTGCCGCCCCCTGCAGACGCGCTGAAAGATAGCCAGCATTGAAGGAATCGCCTGCGCCGGTGGTGTCCCTGACGATATCCGCCGCCGGTGTCGCAAATTCCGACAGCTGACCGTCCTGCCCAACCACGACCGATGCCGCCCCGTTCTTCACCACTATCTCGGCCACGCCAAGGGCTGCGAACCGCGCGACAGTATCCGCAGGGGTGGCATCGCCCCAGATCGCGGATTCGTCGTCAAAGCTTGGCAGAGCGATATCGGTGATCTCGGCCATCTGAGAAACGGTTTCATGAATCTCCTCACGGGACGTCCAGAGCCGCGGGCGTATGTTGGGATCAAACGAAATGACGGCACCGCCAGCACGCGCCCCGGTCAGGACTGTGAACAGGGTCTTGCGGGATGAAGGCGGCAGGATCGCAAGCGTGATGCCGGAGACATGGATAAGACCCACATCCTTCAGGGCTGCGGCCAGGGCATCGGCATCGTCGGCGAGGTGACGGGCAGCAGACATATCCCGCCAATAGTGAAAGCTGCGCTCCACCCCATCCAGTTCGATGAGGTAAAGTCCCATATTGTGCTTCGGATCGCGTGACACACCGGAAATATCAAGACCGTCTGCCGCCATCCCCTGAACGAAGCTGTCGGAAAGCCCGTCACAGCCGACGCGCGTCACAAAACCGGCCTGCACCCGGTCTCCGAGAAGCTGGGCGATGTGCCAGATCGTGTTATAGGTGTCACCCGCAAAGCCGCGTTGATAGGCCAAATCGCCGAGCGGGGCGAGCTCTACCATGGACGGCTACGAAATAGCACTGGCCGCACATAACTCTGGTGGCAAGGTAATCGCGCAGGTCCGCGAGGAGCGACCGTCATCGGAACTCAGGTCGCGCGAAGTGCTGATTCCGGGGCAGCTTGTTGATCATGTGCATGTCGTGCCGGATCAATGGCAAACCTATCTGCGGAACTACGATGGCCTCTATGCAGGTCTTAGTAAGGCAAATCAGGTCCAGGACGCGCCGGAACCCGACGACGCCGCGCGATTGATCGTTTCACGGCGTGGCGCACAGGAGCTGATGCGCGGCGGCATTCTGAACTTTGGCTTCGGCATGTCTGCGGATGTCGCGGCAATCCTTGCAAGAGATCCCCACTCCGAGGACTACTGGCGTACCGTTGAACAGGGCCTTCACAACGGCGTCCTCTTGGGCGGCAATCTTTTCGGTATTTCGGCTGGCCCTAACGCCATCGTATCTTCGGCAGCGCAGTTCGATTTCTACTCTGGCGGCGGTCTGGACCAGTCGTTCCTCGGAATGGGTGAATTCGACTCTCATGGCTGTGTGAACGTCTCGCATCTCGGGGGACGTCTGAGCGGCCCGGGTGGCTTCATCGACATAGCTCAAGGCGCGAAGCAGGTGATCTTCTGCGGTCGCTTCAATGGGAAGGGCGCAGAACTGGCGTTGAAGGACGGAAAGCTGTGCATCTTGCGGGAGGGCGCAATCCACAAGGCGGTCGCCAATGTTCACACTGTAACCTTCAGCGGTGCCGAAGCAGTCAAGCGGGGTCAGCGCGTACTCTACATCACCGAGCGCGCGGTATTTCAGCTGACCCCTGAGGGTGTCGAGCTGATCGAATACGCACCGGGTATCGACGTGTACAAAGACGTGCTCGAACAGATGGACTTCAAACCAATCATGCGGTCGCCAAAGCTGATGCCTGCGGCATGCTTTACGACATCTCTCGAAAAGGAAATAGCCTGATGAACGAGATACCAATCACGGTTGGCGACACATTCCAGTTCCGTAAGACGGTTTCCGAATCCGATGTGTACTTGTTCGCAGGTATTACCGGTGACCTGTCTCCTAACCATGTCGACGAGGAGGCAATGGCGAAGACCGCCTATGGCGGGCGGATCGCGCACGGCGCACTTTTGGTCGGGTATATGTCGGCCTGCTCAACGATGGCCTGCGAAAAGGCGCGAGAGTCGGCATGGGGTGTGCCGGTATCGCTTGGCTACGACCGGGTTCGCTTTCTCAGCGGCGTTCGGATCGGCGAGACAATCACCATCCACTATGCCTATACCAATTTCAATTCCGAGCGTGCGCGGTCAACCTCGAAGGTTGAGGTGAGGGTCGGTGACAAGCTCGTCGCCGTCGCAGACCATATCATGACATGGGTCAGGTAGGCTGACTGAAAGCGGGCGGTCGGTTCGATCCGCACACCAAATGAAATGACATCCGCGGCGGCAAGAGGCGCCGTATCGACAAACCCGAAAAGGAGACCGCAGTGTCTTTTGCTGGTAAGAGAATTGAACACGCGCTGAACAATCCAATCAGGAGCAAGATGTGGATCAACGGCGTAGCGCGTGACGCCCGTAACGACGAAGTCATAGAACGCGAGACCCCGGCCGCAAAGGGCGTCGTGACCATCGCGCCGCGCGGGACGGCGGAGGACGCCGAAGATGCCATAGCGGCAGCAGAGGCACAGTTCCTCTCTGGCGAATGGGCTGAATCGTATGGCGGGGACAAGGCCAAGATCCTCGCCGGAGTCGCCGCCTGCATCCGCCGCGACGCTGAAGAGTTGGCATATCTTGAGACTTTGGAAACCGGCAAGCCACTAAAGGCCTCTTTGGGCGAAGTCGAGGGTTCTGCCGACCTGTGGGAATATGCCTCTGGCCTCGCCCCCACATTGCACGGCGACAGCTATTCGAATCTCGGCCCGGACCGCATGGGGATGATCCTGCGTCAGCCAATCGGCGTTGTAAGCATCATTACGCCTTGGAATTTCCCGCTGCTGATTGCATCGGAGCGGATACCCTTTGCCCTTGCCGCAGGCTGTTCGACAGTCGTGAAGCCCAGCGAGTTCACCTCGGCCACCACATTGCGTCTGGGCGAATACCTCAAGGAATGTGGCCTTCCGGATGGCGCCTGTAATATAGTTTCCGGTCACGGTCACGATATAGGTCAGGTGATGATCGAACATCCATCGGTGCGGATGGTTTCCTTTACCGGATCGCCGCGCGTCGGCAAGATCGTGATGCATGCCGCGGCCGAGACCACCAAGAAGTTGTCGCTTGAACTGGGTGGCAAGTCGCCATCTGTCGTATTTGCCGATTGCGACATGGAAGCCGCTATTGATGGCGTCCTGAAAGGGTCGAACTTCAACGCCGGCCAGTGCTGTATTGCCGGGTCACGCCTGATCGTCGAAGACAAGATTGCAGATCAATTCCTGGAAAAACTCATTGTCCGCGCGCAGGACCTGAAGGTCGGCGACCCTTTCGATCCGCAAACCGCGATCGGAGCGATCGTCAACGAGGCGCAGTTCGACCAAATCGACCGCTATGTTTCGGCAGCGCGCGATTCCGGTGCCTCGATTCTGATGGGTGGTGAGGGCGATACGAGCAATGGTCTTTTCTACCAGCCGACGATCATCGCCAATGCGCCATCAGATTCCCCAATCGCGCAGGAGGAAATCTTCGGTCCGGTGCTATCGGTGTTTCGCTTCAAAACCATACAAGAGGCCATCAAGCTCGCCAACTCAACCAATTTCGGCCTTGCTGCCTACATCTGGACGAACGACCTGAATACCGCGCTCTCATGCGGTCGCCGCATCGAAGGCGGCCGGGTCTGGGTCAATGCCGCACTTCAGGGCATACCTGAAATGCCCTTGGGCGGTTATCGCGGATCCGGCATCGGACGCGAAACCGGTCGCTTCGGGGTCGACGAGTACTGCGAAATGAAGTCGCTCCAGATCAACCACATGCCTCAAGCCGAACGATGGGTCACCACGGGCTAAGTTCATTCCCCGCCAGCAAGCTACCGGCCCTTTGAAGAGAGGGGTCGGTTTCGTTTGTTTGCTGGATGTGAAGCTCGGGTCCGGGCCTCAATCGAGGGCAGAATCAGGCTTGAGATAGGCCAGAACCATTTCCACCATCTGTTTCCTGCGGGTGGCAAGCGCCTCCTCACTCAGGAGATCGACGTTGTAGATGACTGCGTTGGTGAACCGATTATTGATGTAGTAGAACGACATCCCGGCAATGGAATGCATCAACTGTATCGGGTCTACATCTTTGCGGAAGATGCCTTGCTTGGCACCCTCATCAAGAATGCGCCCCAGTGCGTTCAGCAGATAAAACGTGCTGGAGCGGATTGTTTCCGATTTCCGAATGAATGCCCCTCGATGCGTATTTTCCAAGCTGACAATTGCAAGCAACTCGGGCGTATTCAGAAAATACTCCCAGGTCGATTCAACCAAGGCACGCACTGCCGAAACCGGGTCAAGTTCTTCAAGGCCGAGCCGGGCCTCGCTGGCGCGGATATCCGTATAGACCTTTTCGAGGACCGCCATATACAGGTCCTCCTTGGAGCCGAAGTAGTGATAGATCATCCGCTTGTTAAGACCAGCACCCTCAGCGATGGCCTCGATCCCCGCGTTGGCAAACCCCTTCTCAGCAAACTCCTTTATGGCAGAGGCCAGCAGGTCGGATTTGGCCTTTTCCGGGTCGCGGATTTGCTTTTTTGAAGCTTTTCGCGCCACGACAGAGGGACGTGTCTGGGGATCGGGTGCAGATTTTTGCATAGCCATTTAAATGATCTTTCGTTCCCGCAGGTTGTCCGCAAACGATGAAGCAAAGGTTGGTCGGCCAATATTTATAACTCAATAGCGAGTTATGTGAAACAGGTGGATTTCGATTTCCGTCGGTACATCGGGACCTTGCTGTTACTTAGATGAAGTGAGTTGCAACGAATGCGGGAGCCGTCGCTGGTTTAGTCGTTGCGCTGGAATGGTCGACTGCTATCGCGCGTGTGTGGCGCAGGGAACCGCGCTGTGACATCGAAACCGAAGACGGTTGTGATGGATCCGACCTATCTGAAAGTGAACCGTGCGGCTTTCAGCTCTGACGCTCCAAAAGGGGACACGCCCGCCAGATAGGCCGAGCCAAGGGCGGGGTCATACCAAGTTGCGCGCAATCACCGATGCAACGGGTCGGCCGATAAGGCTTTTTGTGTTGACCGGAAAGGTCAGTGATTGCACCGGGACAGGGCCGCCGCTGGTTACCTTGCTAAAGGCGGGGTGACCACTCGCAGATGGGGAATGTGACGCTAATCGGTTCGGAGGCGAGCTTAAATACAAGGAGATACAGGTCCGTATCGCTGACCGAAACACCCGCAAATAGGCGGTCAAGTACGATAAGTGCCGGTACAAACGCCCTAATCGTATTGAGATCATGTTCGGCAGGTTTAAGAACAGGAGATACGTGGCAACCCTATACAACGGATGCCGGAAACCTTTTTTAGCCATCGCTCTTCCCGCAACTGCCCTGTTCTGGCGATGAAAAAGAGTGAGGCCGGGGCCTAGTAAATGCGATACAAATTGCTGATTAACCGGGCGGCAGCCGCGAATTCTTGGTTGTTCTTATTGCCGTAATCTTGAGTTGGGCCACAAATCCACATTGGAGATCGCCTGCTGGCTGCAGACCATAGGCGCTTCCGGGCCGATTTGCGTTCAGGGAACGCAATACCAAGCTATAGGATAACGCTGCGTCAGTTCAGACATCGTATAACACGAGAAATCGACTCTCATAATGCAACTAGCTGATAATAAATAAAAAACATTAATGAGTATAAGGCTGCGCCGCGTGCCAATTGTATAAAATGCCGGAAAAGTACTGTGTTTGCATGGGGTTGGGATGCCTGCTGTCATAATTTTATGCTAATCGTCGCTTCGACGCCCTTAGCGATTATAGTTTGTTTTACATACAGCTTTAAAAATTGATCTCTTCAGATCACATGAGCGCAGCACATGGCACATATTTTTAATATTCAAACATTTATTATCAGAAATGTCTTGCCGAAGAATCCGGTAGGAAAAAACGATAACTACAGGCCGGATCAAATCCTGAATGTGCGGCAGACGATTCCCGGGCAGCTTGAGCGGTTCCATTTCGGTGACGGCAACCGCGACGGTGATTTGTACGATGCGGAGGAGACCCATAACCATCCTGGAGAAACCGGGCATTTGGGCACTCAGGTCACATATGACGGCATCGCCTATTTCGTCCAATCCATGTTCATCACCAGCATCACGGTCCATTTCAGCGACGGCACCTCGATCACCAGCAACAACGGAGCGCGAACCTTCGTTGTCGGTCGTCACGGCACCTCGGCCGACCCGGTGGTGAAATTGAAAGGGGATGTGATCGTGAACCCAACGGACACATTCCGAACCGCGATTCTGAACCACAGGGACGCCGTGCCCGGCAGAAAGCCGGTGGCATTCACCGTTAACAGCTTCAGCACCCAGATCCTCGACAACACGACGATGTCGAGCCAGGACGATGTTTTCTGCTTCGCCAGCGGGACATTGATTGAAACGTGTTCCGGGGTGGCTTCCGTGGAACGTCTTTCGGTCGGTGACAAGGTGCGCACGCTCGACTCGGGTTTTCAGGCGATCAAGTGGATTGGTGCGACGCGTGTGTCGGGGGCGGACATGGCGGCCAATCCCAAACTGCGTCCGATCCGGATCCGCGCCGGGGCGTTAGGTCAGGGCCTTCCGCAGCGTGATCTTGTTGTCAGCCGTCAGCATCGGGTACTCGCCCGCTCGCCGCTGGTTCCGCGCATGTTCAACACCAGCGAGATTCTGGTTCCGGCGATCAAGCTGATCGAGTTGGATGGCGTGGAAATTGATCGCATAAGCGGCGGTATCACCTACTGGCACATTCTGTTCGACAAACATGAGGTGATCTTCTCGGAAGGAACGCCGACGGAAAGTTTGTTTACGGGTCCGGAGGTGGTGAAAGGGCTTTCCCCGGCGGCGCAGGAGGAGATCGAGATGTTATTTCCGCAGTTGTTCAAGACTGATTTCTCTGCGTCGCCGGTCCGGCAAGTACCGGACGGGAAGCGGCTGAATCACTTTGTCTTGCGGCAGTGTCATGCTGGGAAGCCGCTGCTGTCCGGATGGCGCGATATTGATGCAGCTGTAGCTAAGGGCTGACGGTCGAAGGGCGAAAATTCCTCGCGTGCGCTACACCCGTTCGGCCCCCTGCTTCTCGGGGCGATTGGGGTTCCTGACCTTGCCAAAACCGCCTTACGCTGCGCGCTTTGCGCAGCGTAAGGCGTTCAGTCCGCTCCGTCGTCTGAAAACTCCGGCAAGATACCGGCGGTTTTGATGGCTGAAGTGGCCCGCCTCTGCAGTTGGCTCTGCCTTGCTTCGCGACGTAGCCAGGCGGAAAGTTTCGAGACGGCTTCGGCATTTTGTCCGGCCGGCGTCACGAGGTGATATTGCGCGCTGGTCGTATCTGGAAGGGGAGCAATAACCTGTAGCGAACCGTTCGTGAGTTCGGTTTCGATCAGGTAGGACGGAACAAGGCCCGCCCCCAATCCCGATACGGCACCGGCGATGATCATTGCGAACTGATCGAAAAGAAGCCTCGGCCCCGGCACCGGTCCGGCAAGCCCGTGTGCGGCGCGAAATTCGTTCCATTGCTCGGGGCGGGACGAGAGATGCAGCGACGGGAGGTGGTCCAGATCCGAAGCGGATGACAGGTTACGGTCACGCGCCAAATCCGAGGAAACGACCGCCACCACGTCCTCGGGACAGAGCTTTTGCAATTGCCCGCCCGGCCAATCGGCCATCCCATAATGAATGGCAAGATCGACCCGCTCTTCCTGCAGATTGAAACGATCCGTATAGCTGCGGATCGAGATGGCCGTATCCGGATGCTTTTCCAAGTATATCGGAAGCCGCGGCACCAGCCAGCGGGCGGCGAAGGTCGGCGGCGCGCCGATGGAAATATGGGCTTTCTGCTCGCCGGATGTGATCGCGCGCTCAATGGTGCGGTCCAGATTCATGAGGTCGTCGCCAAGTTCGTTGGCCAGTCGGCTTCCGGCATCGGTCAGCCGGATGGCCCGCCCCTCGCGCCGCAGCAGGGTAATGCCGAGCGTCCGTTCCAGATCGCGAACCTGCCGGTTTACAGCGCCCTGCGTCACGCCAAGTTCCTCTGCCGCGAGGGTAAAGCTCTCATGACGCGCGGCTGCTTCAAAACTGGTCAGCGCGGATAGGGACGGGATGCGACGGCGCATGATGGCTCCATACATTACAAATACGCACTTATAACCTACTATTTTGTGCTTTTTATGCGCAATAGTGGCAGGCTACTATCATGTCCGGTGTCGGTGCTGTTGTGCGGGCGCATGAGGGAGGGTTTCATGACAGATCACCAATGCACGGCCTGGCTCGCGCGATTTATTGGGAATAAGTAGTCATGGATCGTGCAGAGATCGTACACGAGAATTTTCTGCGCAGGGTCGCGGATGGCGATCTGCCGCCGGGCAGCCCGCCATCCGGGCCGCTTTTCGCAAGCGAGGCAGTTGGTATTTACCGTGCCGCTTGCTTGTCCCGTGCGCTGGATCGGCAGAGCCGCGCGATGCAGAAGGCGGGGCAGGGGTTCTACACCATCGGATCGTCCGGGCATGAGGGAATGGCAGCGGTTGCAGCCGCGCTGTGCCCGACAGACACGGCATTCCTGCATTATCGAGATGCTGCCTTCCAGATCGCGCGTGCCGCGCAGGTTCCCGGACAGTCCATTGCCTGGGATATGTTGCTGAGTTTTGCGTCATCCTCTGAAGATCCGATTTCGGGCGGGCGGCACAAGGTTCTGGGGTCGAAGGCGCTTTCAATACCGCCGCAGACATCGACCATTGCGTCTCATCTGCCGAAAGCTGTTGGCGCGGCTTACTCCATTGGGGCAGCGTCTCGTCACCGGCCCGAGCATCAGGAATTTCCGGACGACTCCATCGTCTACTGTTCGTTCGGGGACGCGTCGGCCAATCATTCTACGGCACAGGGTGCGTTCAATACCGCGCAATGGACGTCCTTTCAGTCGATCCCGCTGCCATTGCTGTTCGTTTGTGAAGACAACGGGATCGGGATTTCCACCAAGACCCCGAGGGGCTGGATCGCGCAAAGCTTCGCGCATCGCCCCGGCATGCGGTATTTCGCCTGCAACGGGCTCGATATCTTCGAAACCTATCGCGTTGCGAATGAGGCGGCGGCTTGGGTCCGGCACCGTCGCAAACCGGCGTTTCTGCATGTCGGGACGGTCCGGCTATATGGTCATGCCGGTGCCGATATGCCGACCACCTATATGCCGCGCGAAGAGGTCGAGGCGGAGGAGGCCAATGATCCGCTTCTGCATATGGTCCGGCTTCTGGATCAGGCCGGAGCCATGACGCCTGCGGAGGCGCTGTCTGTTTATGAGCAAAGCTGCGCGCGCGTGGCCCGTATCGCGGAGGAGGCAATCACTCGCCCAAGGCTGCGAACCGCCGGTGAGGTGATGGCGAGCCTGATCCCGCCGAAGCGGAAGTGCAAGCCCACGAACGGTCCGACGGCGGATGCGCGCGCGGCGGCGTTTGGTGGCGATCTGAAGGCGCTGGATGAGCCGCAGATCATGTCGCGACTTATCAACTGGGCGCTGACCGACCTGATGCTGGAGCACGGCGAAATCACGCTGATGGGCGAAGATGTCGGTCGCAAAGGCGGGGTATACGGCGTTACGCAGAAGCTTGCGGCACGGTTCGGGGCGAGCCGGGTCATAGACACGCTGCTGGATGAACAATCCATACTCGGCCTCGCGATCGGCATGGCCCAGAACGGCTTCATCCCGATGCCCGAGATTCAGTTCCTCGCCTATCTGCACAACGCCGAGGATCAGTTGCGGGGGGAGGCGGCGACATTGCCTTTCTTCTCGAATGGGCAATACACCAATCCGATGGTCGTGCGGATCGCGGGGCTTGGCTATCAGAAGGGTTTCGGCGGGCACTTCCACAACGATAACTCGGTTGCGGTCCTGCGCGACATTCCGGGGCTTGTTCTCGCATGTCCCTCCAACGGTGCCGATGCGGCGAAGATGCTGCGCGAATGCGTGCGGCTGGCACGGGAGGAACAGCGGTTGGTAGTGTTTCTGGAGCCGATTGCCCTTTACCCGATGCGGGATCTTCACGCGCCGAAAGACGGCGGCTGGATGCAGCGCTACCCGGCGCGGAATGAGCGGGTTTCGCTTGGGGAGGTTGGCGTGCACGGCGAGGGCAAGGATCTCGCTATCGTCACCTTCGGCAATGGCGTCTATCTGTCCCGGCAGGCCGAGGCGCGGCTGGCGAAGGCTGGCGTCAAGACACGGATCATAGATATGCGCTGGCTGTCGCCGCTGCCAGCGCAGGCGCTGATCGACGCGACGGACGGGGCTGAACATATCCTGATCGTTGATGAAACCCGGCGCAGCGGCGGGGTTGCGGAGGCGCTTATGGCGCTGTTCAGCGAACGGACATCGGTCCCTCACGCGCGGATCACGGCGGAGGACAGCTTCATTGCGACAGGTCCGGCCTATGCCGCGACGATGCCTTCCGCCGATAGTATCTTCGATGCGGCGATGGCCTTGGTGGAGGCTGAAAAATGAAAACCGCAGTCGTGATCTGCCCCGGACGGGGGACCTATAACAAGGCGGAGTTGGGCTATCTTTCGCGCCATTTCCCTGACAAGCCGCTGCTCGCATCTTTCGATAGCCGTCGCGAGGCCCTCGGTCAGGAAAGCCTCAGCGCGCTTGACGGTGCCGCGCGATATTCGGTGGCCCGGCACACGCGTGGGGATAATGCATCCGCCCTGATCTATGCTGCAACGCTGGGCGATTTCCGGGCCATCGACCGGGACACCGTGGAGATCGTGGCGGTCACCGGCAATTCGATGGGCTGGTATTCTGCCCTTGCCTGCGGCGGTGCGCTGTCCGCTGAGGCGGGGTTTGATGTCGTTAACACGATGGGAACGCTGATGCAGGAGTCGCTGATCGGCGGACAACTCGTGCATCCGTTTCTGGGCGAGGACTGGAGACCTGACGCGGCGCGTAAGGCAGAACTTCTCGGCAAGATCGCGGAGATCAATGCCCGCCCCGGCAACGCCCTGACGCTGTCCATCGACCTTGGCGGGATGCTGGTGCTTGCGGGAAACGAAGCCGGGCTGAGTGCCTTCGAGGATGCGGTTCCGCCGGAGCAGGGCCGGTTTCCGATGCGGCTGTCCAATCACGCGGCCTTCCACTCTACCATGCAAGCTCCGGTGGCCGCGCAGGGCCGGACGCGGCTTTCGCCTGATCTCTTCCAGCAACCCGATCTGCCGCTGATCGACGGTTGCGGTGCTATCTGGTGGCCGGGGGCGACCGATGCCCATGCGCTCTGGGACTATACGCTCGGCCATCAGGTGACGGAGACATACGACTTCACCCATGCCATCCGGATCGCTGCACGGGAATTCGCGCCGGACCTGTTCATCATCACCGGGCCCGGGAACTCGCTCGGCGGGGCGGTCGCGCAAAGCCTGCTCCTGAGCCAGTGGCGCGGGATGGGATCGAAAGACGATTTTCAGAAACATCAACAACAGGCGCCGCTCATGGTCTCTATGGGTTTGGAGGATCAGCGCGGCATCGTGATGAAGGGAGACTGACATGACCCATAAGGAAGTTCTGACGGCAGCGGGGCTGAGCCACGCTGAGATCACCGGCGGCACGCTCTCGGTGCGTTCGCCCATTGATGGCACCGAGGTGGCGAAGGTTGCCGAAACCGATCCGGCCGACATGCCAAAGATCATCGCGACATCTCAGGCGGCCTTCGCCTCGTGGCGCACGCTGCCCGCCCCGCGGCGAGGTGAGCTGGTTCGCCTGCTGGGCGAGGAACTGCGCGCGGCCAAGGAGGAACTTGGCGCGGTCGTGACGCTGGAGGCGGGCAAGATCCTGTCCGAAGGTCTTGGCGAGGTGCAGGAGATGATCGACATTTGCGACTTCGCCGTCGGTCTGTCCCGGCAGATCTATGGCCTGACCATTGCCTCCGAACGTCCCGGTCACCGGATGATGGAGACATGGCACCCGATGGGACCGTGCGGTGTCATCACGGCCTTCAACTTCCCTGTCGCGGTCTGGTCGTGGAACACGGCGCTTGCGCTGGTCTGCGGCGATCCGGTGATCTGGAAGCCGTCGGAAAAGACCCCGCTGACCGCGATGGCGACGATGAAGATCATGCAGCGCGCGCTGGATCGCTTCGGTGATGCGCCCGAAGGGCTGGTTCAGCTTGTCATAGGCGGGCCGGAGATTGGCGAGGCGCTGGTTAATTCCAAGGACGTCCCGATCCTTTCCGCGACCGGCTCGACCCGGATGGGGGCGATTGTCGGGCCGAAGGTCATGGCGCGTTTCGGGCGGTCCATTCTGGAACTCGGCGGCAATAACGCCATGATCGTCGCGCCTTCCGCTGATCTGGATATGGCGGTGCGCGCCATCGTCTTTTCTGCGGTCGGCACGGCTGGTCAGCGCTGCACCTCGCTTCGGCGGCTGATCGTGCATAATTCCATCCGCGAGGAACTGGTGGGTAAGCTGGTCAAAGCCTATGGCAGCCTGCCGATCGGCGATCCGCGCGATGCCAAGACGCTGGTCGGCCCGCTGATCGACGATGCCGCGCGCGACAGAATGCAGGCGGCGCTCGACAAGGCGCGGGCCGAGGGCGGGACCGTGCATGGCGGCAAAACCGTCATTGACGGGGTTCCGGAAGGCGGCACCTATGCCGAGCCGGCCATCGCGGAAATGCCTCAGCAGACCGATACGGTTCGGACGGAAACCTTCGCCCCGATCCTGTATGTCATGGGCTATGATGATCTGTCGGACGCGATTGCGATGCAGAACGAGGTGCCGCAGGGCCTGTCATCCTGTATCTTCACGCTGAACATGCGTGAAGCGGAGACGTTCCTGTCCGCCGTGGGTTCCGATTGCGGCATCGCCAACGTCAATATCGGCCCCTCGGGCGCAGAGATCGGCGGCGCTTTTGGCGGCGAAAAGGAAACCGGCGGCGGTCGCGAGTCCGGCTCGGACGCATGGAAAGGCTACATGCGTCGGCAGACCAACACGGTGAACTACTCCGATGAGCTGCCGCTGGCACAGGGCGTAAGCTTCGATATCTGACGCAACCGCGACCGTCTGGTCCTGATATCCCTGCCCGTCACGCGAGTGGCGGGCAGTTTGTATTTCGAGGGGGTTAAACCCTTCCGAACCGGGCCAGCTTCGTGGCTGTCCCCCTGCCGCCCTGCATGTGACGATGGAAATGCCACCCGTCGACGCGGCGGGGTTGAGCACAACATCCTAAATTCGTCAATATTTTCAACAAATTAAGTTAATTTGCAAAATTTTGCATAAATATACCAAGGCGTTCAGTTTGTCTAATTCTACCAAGCGATCACCGGCCGACGCACCCGTTTTTCCCGCCTCGTCCGATCTGCTTGAGGATTTGAAAATGCCGTATTTTACCGTTTTTCCCGATGCCGTAGTTCCCCTGAATCTAGAAACTCCCATAGTCGACCTCGGAGGTACGCAATTACTGAACATCATTGGGAGCTCGACGGAGTTCAGCCAATACGATGTCGATGCGACGGGTACCACGGTGTTGAAGCTAGGTGATGACGTGTCGCTGATTGATGAAAGTAACACATCCCTACTGAACGGTACATTCGCCGGGACAGGAACGATGTCGATCGCAACTTTCAATGTCAATGTGCCATTGGTTGCAAATCTCGACGTTCAGGTGGATCCAATCAGCGGCTCATATATCAAGGGCGACGATGAAAAGCTCTATTTCGTAACGGATGACCCGCTGGCGGATGATTATGTGAAGGTGACGGTTAGCGGCACCGTTCTGGTTCTTCCTGTGGACCTGACGCTTCCCATTTCGCAGCTAACCGACAGTCTTCTTGGTGGCGCACTGACGAACGTACTCGAAGGGCTCAA
Source organism: Paracoccus sp. SCSIO 75233 (assembly GCF_027912675.1). Lineage (NCBI taxonomy): Bacteria > Pseudomonadati > Pseudomonadota > Alphaproteobacteria > Rhodobacterales > Paracoccaceae > Paracoccus > Paracoccus sp. SCSIO 75233. The sequence goes on from NZ_CP115757.1 coordinate 3,061,426, forward strand.
TGCTGTAGCTCTCACACCTACCCATGATCCGAATGGCACGCTCCTGCTGTCAGACGAACAGGTCTTCCCCTGCTTCACATCAGGTACGCTCATCGACACCCCGTGCGGTCCGATTGCCGTCGACGCGCTCGGTGTCGGGGATCTGGTCCTGACGGCGGATCATTCGGCCCAACCGGTGCGCTGGATCGGTCGCCGGCGCTTTTCAGCCCGGCAACTCGCCCAAAACCCCAATCTCGTACCCATCCGCATCAGGTCGGGGGCGCTTGGTCCGGATACCCCGTCGACCGATCTGGTCATCTCACCTCAGCATCGCGTGCTGGTGCGCTCGCGCATCGCGCGGCGTATGTTCAACTGCGAGGAAATCCTGATTGCGGCGAAGCATCTGCTGCGGCTGGACGGCGTCGAGGAAGCGCACGATCTGGCGGAGGTGGAGTATGTGCATATCCTGTTCGACCGGCACGAAGTCGTTCTGGCCAACGGCGCTGCGACCGAGTCGCTTTATCTGGGGCCGGAGGCGATCAAGGCGCTGCCGGATGACGCCGTGGATGAGATATTGACGATCTTCCCGGAACTGATCCTCGACAGCTATTCCCCGGTCGGTGCGCGCCTGCTTGCCCCGGGTCGGCAGGCCAGGAAGCTGGCGCAGCGTCACTTGCGCAATCGCAAGCCGCTGTGTTGAGTGCTTCGTCGGCGCCCGGCAGGCAGGCGGGGTTACGGTCCTATGGGGCGCGGCTGGCTTGGTGAGAACCCCGGCGGTACTGCGCCGGGGTGATACCATGTTCGGCGCGCAAGGTTCGGGCCAGATGCGGCGCATCGCAGAAGCCGCAGGACAGGGCGATTTCCGTGACCGGGCGCTGCGTCGTCCGCAGCGTATGCAATGCGCGCTCCAGCCGCAGGCCGAGATAGGCCTGACCCGGTGATTGGCCGATATCGGCAAGGAAGCGGCGTTCCAGCGTGCGGCGGCTGATGGCCAGATGCGCGGCCACCCTGCCAAGCGGCAAGGGCGTCTGGATATTCTGCTGCATCAGCAGCAGGGCGCGTTTGACAAGAGCGTCTGTCGGATTGTGGCCTGTTCTCGCGCCGGGTTGTGGGCGCTCGCCCGCCTGAGCATCGTCGATCATCATGATGTTCAGGCTCTTGATCGCCGCCGACTGGCCGATATGTCGGGCAACCAGAAACGCGGCGAGATGCGCCGCACCCTGTCCGCCGGAGCAGGTCAGCCGGTCGCGATCCACGACAAAGATCTGGTCGGAGATCGGGCGCTCCGTATCAAACCTGTCGATGAAATCCTGATGGTGGAACCAGCTGACACAGCAGCGGTAGCCCTTCAGCAGCCCGGCCTCCTGCAGGATGAACACCCCGGTGCAAAGCCCGACAAGCGGCGTGCGGATCGCCTTTTCGTGGAGGAAACGCAGCATATGAGCATTCAGCCTCGCCGTGTCGCGCATGACCCCGCCGACCACGACCAGATAGTCGTAATTTCCGGCCTCTCTCAGCGACCTGTTCGGCTGAACCCGCACACCGCAGCTTGACCGGATCGTGTCCATCCGGTCCGACAGAACGTCCCAATTACACAGGATGGGGCGGGATCGGTCTGCGTCGTCCGCTGCCAGCCGCAGCACATCGACGAAATTCGCGAAGGCCGACAGGGTGAAGTCATCGGCCAGAAGAAACCCGACCCGCAGGCGCATAGTTGAGGACTGTTCCGGCATGGCGCAATTCTACAGCCGGTTTGGCGCAAATATTCAATCGTGAAATTGTCGCGTGATCTATTCTGAAGTCTGATCCTTGTGACCGGGAACTGCGCATGACCCGTTTCAATGCCCTCACCTTGCTGGCCAATGCCCTGACCGGGAACCGGCATTGGACGGAGCAATGGCCCGACGCCCAGCCCAAGGCGGAATATGACGTGGTGATCGTCGGTGCGGGCGGGCATGGGCTGGGCGCGGCCTATTACCTCGCCAAGCAGCACGGCCTCACCAATATCGCGGTCATCGACAAGGGCTGGCTTGGCGGCGGCAATACCGGGCGGAACACCACGATCATCCGTTCGAATTATCTCTATGACGAAAGCGCGCGGCTTTATGATCACTCGGTCGATCTGTGGGAGGGGCTGAGCCAGGAGCTGAACTATAACGTCATGTATTCGCGGCGTGGCGTGCTGATGCTGGCGCATAACGTCCATGACGTGCAAAGCGCGCAGCGCCATATCCATGCGAACCGGTTGAACGGGGTAGATAACCGCTGGCTGACGGCGGAAGAGTGCAAGGCGTATTGCCCACCGCTGAATATCTCTCCGACCTCGCGGCATCCGGTTCTCGGTGGTGCGTTGCAGGAACGCGCAGGCACGGCGCGGCATGACGCGGTGGCCTGGGGCTATGCGCGCGGGGCGGCGGCGCGCGGCGTGGACATCATCCAGAACTGTCCGGTGACGGAGATCCGGCGCAACCCCGACGGCTCGGTCGCAGGCGTCGAGACGGGGAAGGGCTTTATCAGGGCGAAGAAGGTCGCGATCTCGGCAGCGGGCCATACCTCGGTCGTGATGCAAAGCGCCGGAGTGCGGCTGCCGCTAGAAAGCTATCCCCTGCAGGCGCTTGTTTCTGAACCCGTGAAGCCGGTCTTCCCCTGCGTGGTCATGTCGAACACGGTTCACGCCTATATCAGCCAGTCCGACAAGGGCGAGCTGGTGATCGGATCGGGCACCGACCAGTATACCAGCTACAGCCAACGCGGGGGGCTGCTGCTGATCGAACATACCGTCGCCGCGATCTGCGAGATTTTTCCGATCTTCACCCGGATGCGGATGCTGCGGAAATGGGGCGGGATCGTGGATGTGACGCCGGACCGTTCGGCGATCATTTCCAAGACCCCGGTGCCGGGGCTTTATGTCAATTGCGGTTGGGGCACGGGCGGGTTCAAGGCCACGCCCGGTGCTGCCCATACCTTCGCCTGGACCATCGCAAAGGATGAGCCGCACCCGATCAACGCGCCCTTCACGATGGAGCGGTTCCGTAGCGGCCGCCTCATCGACGAGGCCGCTGCCGCCGCCGTCGCGCATTGAGGTTCCCATGCTGCTGATCCATTGCCCCTATTGCGAGGAAACCCTGCCAGAGGCGGAATTTGTTTATGCCGGTCAGGCCCATGTGATCCGGCCTGCCCGACCCGCAGAGAGTACGGATAGCGAATGGGAAGAGTTCCTGTTCATCCGTGACAACGCACGCGGCGCGCATGCTGAACGCTGGCGGCATGTCCACGGCTGCGGGCGCTTTTTCAATGCCGTGCGCGACACGGTCAGCGACCGCTTCCTGACCACCTACAAGGCGGGTGAACCGCGCCCCGACGTAATGCGCGCGGAGGACCACGCATGAGCTTCCGCATCCCCGGCAAGGGCCGCGTAGATCATGCGCGCCCGGTAAGTTTCAGCTTCGATGGCAAAACCGTTCAGGGCCTTGCGGGCGATACCGTCGCCTCTGCGCTGCTGGCCAATGGCGAGCATCTTATGGGGCGATCCTTCAAATACCATCGTCCGCGCGGGCCGGTTGCGGCGGGATCCGAAGAACCGAACGCTTTGATCGGCACAAGGCGCGGTCCGGGCCGGTTCGAACCCAATACCCGCGCCACGATGCAGGATATCTGGCCGGGGCTTCAGGCAACCTCGCAGAACAAATACCCGGGTTTGCGCTTCGACATCGGTGCTGTGAACGACGCGGCCTATATACTGTTCTCCGCGGGGTTCTATTACAAGACGTTCAAATGGCCGCGGAGCTTCTGGCACAAAATCTATGAACCCTTTATCCGCGCTGCCGCCGGGCTGGGGGTCGCACCGGTCGAGGATGATCCCGACCATTATGCTTCCCGCTATCTGCATTGCGATCTGCTGATTGTGGGTGCGGGTCCAGCCGGCCTCGCGGCGGCGGAGGCGGCTTCGGAGCAGGGGCTTTCGGTGGTGATCGTGGATGAACATGCCGAGGCTGGCGGTACGCTTCTGTCTGAGCCGCAGGCAGTGATCGACGGCCAGTCCGCCTGGGACTGGCTGGCAGCGACGCTGGACAAGCTGCGGGCAGCGGGGGTGCGGGTGATGACCCGGACCACGGCAATCGGGTACTACCACCAGAACATGATCGGCATGGTCGAGCGGCTGACCGATCATCTGGCCGAACCGCCTGCCGATCTGCCGCGCGAGAGGCTCTGGCGGGTTCGCGCCCTGCAGGTGGTGCTGGCGCAAGGGGCGCTGGAAAAGCCGCTGGTTTTCGACGGCAATGACCGGCCCGGTGTGATGTTGGCGGGGTCGGCGCAGACATATCTGAACCGCTTCGGTGTGAGGGTCGGCGACGAGGCGGTTGTCGTGACCAGCCATGACAGTGCCTATCACACGGCGTTTGACCTCAGCGACGCTGGCACGCGGATCAAGGCGATCATCGACACGCGGGACAGGGTGTCCGACGATCTGTCCTCGGCCGCCCGACTGCGCGGCATCCATATCCGTGCCGGGCATACGGTGACCGCGACCGGCGGGAGGCTGCGCGTGGCGCATGTGACGGTGAACCCGGTCGAGGGCGGCGCCGTTGGCGAGGGCGAGCGGATTTATTGTGACTGCCTGCTGATGTCGGGGGGCTGGACGCCCTCCCTGCATCTGTTCTCGCATACGCGCGGCAGCCTGCAATGGGACGACGATCTGACCACCTTCCTGCCGCAAGATACGCCGGAGGACTGCGTGATCGCGGGTGCGGGCCGTGGCCTTTGGGGCATCGAGGCGGCGTTGAATGACGGGGTGGCCAAGGGGCTTGAGGCCGTGCAGGCAGTCGGAGCGAAAGGCGAGGCGCATGGCTACCGGGTGGATCATGATCGCAAGGGCAGCGGCGAGACGATGCGCGAGTTGCCAACCAATCGCGACCCGTCCCGCCTCAGGGCCTTCGTCGATTTCCAGAACGACGTGACAGCCAAGGATTTGCGTCTGGCAGTGCGGGAGGGGATGCGGTCTATCGAGCATGTGAAGCGCTACACCACCAACGGCATGGCAACCGATCAGGGCAAGCTGTCCAATATCAACGGGCTGAACATCGCCGCCGACGCCCTCGGCAAACCGCAGCCGCAGGTCGGGCTGACCACCTTCCGCCCGCCCTACACGCCAACGACATTCGGGGCTTTCGCAGGCTATCATCGCGGCGATCATTTCGAGGTCACCCGCAAGACCCAGATCGACCCCTGGGCCGAGGCGCATGGCGCAGTGTTCGAGAATGTCGGCCAATGGAGGCGTGCGCGATACTTCCCGCATGCGGGCGAAAGTATGGACGACGCCGTCCGCCGCGAATGCGCCGCGACGCGGGACGGGGTGGGAATGTTCGACGCCTCGACCCTCGGCAAGATCGAGGTGGTCGGCCCTGACGCGGTCGAGTTCATGAACCGGATGTATACCAACCCCTGGACGAAGCTCGCCCCCGGTCGCTGCCGCTATGGGCTGCTTCTGGGCGATGACGGGTTCATTCGCGATGACGGGGTGATCGGGTGGCTGTCGCGGGACCGCTTCCACGTCACCACCACAACCGGCGCGGCGGCGCGGGTGCTGAACATGATGGAGGATTATCTCCAGACCGAATGGCCGGATCTGAATGTCTGGCTGACATCGACCACGGAGCAATTCTCGACCATTGCGCTGAACGGTCCGCGCGCCGCCGCCCTTCTGCAACCCTTCGTTGAAGGTGTGATGCTGACCGACGATGCCTTCCCGCATATGTCCTGCGCTGAATGCGTGGTCGCCGGACTGCCCGCGCGGCTTTTCAGGCTCAGCTTCACCGGCGAGGTGGGGTTCGAGATCAACGTCGCCGCGCCGTATGGGCTGCAGCTTTGGGAGACGCTGTGGCAGGCCGGGCAGGATCACGGCATCTGCGCATACGGCACCGAGGCCATGCATGTGCTTCGGGCCGAGAAAGGCTATATCATCGTCGGGCAGGACACCGATGGCACGGTCACGCCTTACGATGCCGGGATGGGCTGGGCCGTGGGCAAGAAGAAGGCGGATTTTGTCGGCATGCGCGGCCTCATGCGCCCCGATCTGGTGGCCGAGGGGCGCAAGCAGCTTGTCGGGCTTCTGACCGAGGATCGCAGCAAGCTGGAGGAGGGTGCGCAGATCGTCTTCGACCCCGATCAGCTGGTGCCGATGAAAATGGTCGGTCACGTCACCTCCTCCTACGATCAGGGAACGACCGGGCGACCCATAGCGCTGGCGCTGATTGAGGGCGGGCAGGGCCGGATGGGTGATACGGTTTATATCCCGATGCCTGACCGGGTGATCGCTGCGAAGATTGTGCCAGCGGCATTCTACGATCCCGACAACGCGCGCCTGAAAATTCGGGTTGAGGGCTGAACATGGCGAAACATCTTTCTGCGCTGCACCCGGAGATACTGGCTGACACGGATCTGCTGCGCGTCGAGATGCTCGGCCCGCATGGCCGCGTTTCGCTCCGGGCGCGCGGCGATCTCTTGGCCTTTGACGCCCCGCTTGGCCTGTCGCTGCCGCGCCGCATCGGGCAGCGGGCCAGCCGTGAGGGGATGGAGGCGCTGCAACTCGGTCCCGATGAATGGGTGCTTGTGCTGCATGTCGATGAGGTCGGCGCACTGCTGGAGCGGCTGGCGGCGATTTATGGTGGTCATCCTCATAGCGCGGTCGATCTGTCGGGCCGCGAGATCACTTTCCGCGTTGAAGGGCCGGGTGCTGCCGGGCTGCTGTCGATCGGCTGCCCGCGCGACATCGCATCTATCCCGGAGGGTGAAGCGCGGCGGACCGTGTTTGATGGCGTGACCGTTATCCTGTGGCACGACGCAGCGGATCGCTTTCGCATGGATGTCTGGAATAGTTTCGCGCCCCATGTCGCCCAGCTATTGGCGACCGGTAGCCGTGAGCTTGCGGCGGAGGCTGAAATATCAGCGAACCAGACCGGCGAATCCCATCTGAATTAACGGGACGCCTCAGGGACGAGGGCGGTCGCAGGGTGCTGTGCAGAATTGTCGCAGCGAGCGTGGTTTCTCTTCCTTTGGAGTCCGCTATCAGGGTATGAAATTTTAATAACAAGATGAAAAATCATCCATAATTATTAACGTATTAGGTTGAATTTTCCTAACCTATAAAACCTGATTTGTAAGGGCATGTTTTGCCTTTGGGACCGACAGTGGCGGCCTTCGATTGAGTTTGGTCAAGGCTTCCGCTGGCGGATCATGGTCTTTGACGCGCAAGTCCGCAGACATGTCGTTTCTGCGGAAGTCGTATCGAGGTGTCTCCATGAGCAATACATCTTATCCCGACCAAACCGAGCAGAACCGGGCGCTATGGCTCAGCACTTTCGCATTTACACTGTGCTTTGCCGTCTGGACGATTTTCTCGATCATCGGGCTTGAGATCAAAGACCAGCTTGGCCTGTCAGAATTCCAGTATGGCCTGCTGATCGCCACGCCGATCTTGACCGGGTCGCTGTCGCGGCTGATCCTCGGCGTCTGGACGGAGCGTTATGGTGGCAGGCTGGTCTTCTCGCTGCAGATGCTGCTGACCGGCGCTGCGACGGCGGCGCTGATCTGGGCCGACAGCTATACGACCTTCCTGATCGCGGCGCTTGGCGTCGGGCTTGCAGGCGGGTCATTCATCATTGGCGTCGCCTATGTCTCGAAATGGTTTCCGCCAGAAAAACAGGGCACAGCGCTCGGTATTTTCGGGATGGGTAACGTGGGTGCAGCGGTTACCAAATTCCTCGCTCCCTTCGTTCTGGTGGCCTGGGGCTGGCAGAGCGTTGCGCTGATCTGGGCCGCCGCCATCGCGCTGATGGGCGTGGTCTTCTTCATCGTTGCCCGCGACGACCCGGATTTCCGCGAACGTCGCGAAAAGGGCATTCCCGCCCCGACCCTCGCAGAGCAGTTTGCGCCGCTGAAGAACCTTCAGGTCTGGCGCTTCGCCTTGTATTACTTCTTCGTCTTCGGCGGCTTTGTCGCATTGGCGCTTTGGCTGCCGCACTACCTGACGGATGTGTACGCTGCTGATGTGCGTGTGGCCGGCATGTGTGCGGCTGCCTTCAGCCTCGCTGCCAGCGTGTTCCGCGCCTATGGCGGCGTGCTGTCGGATCGCTTCGGCGCGCGGACGGTGATGTACTGGACCTTCGGGTTTTCGGCGGTGCTGCTGTTCATGCTGTCCTATCCGCCGACCGACTATGTGATCCGCGGCAAGGACGGCCCGATCACCTTCTCGACCGAGATGGGCATGGTGCCTTTTGTCATCACGCTCTTCGTGCTGGGCTTCTTCATGAGCCTTGGCAAGGCGGCGGTCTATAAACATATCCCGGTCTATTATCCCAAGCATGTCGGCGCCGTCGGCGGTCTTGTGGGGATGATCGGCGGGCTTGGCGGCTTTATCCTGCCGATCATCTTCGGGGCGCTGCTGGACCTGACGGGGATCTATACCTCCTGCTTCGTCCTGCTGTTCCTGATCGTCATCGTGTCGATGGCTTGGATGCATCTGTCGATCCGCAATATGGAGCGCAAGGCGCATGGCGAGGTGCTGGACAAGCTGCCCAGCTTCCCCGAACTGGCCGAAGTCCACGACCCGGAACGGACCGTCATGCCGCGAGTTCTGGACGACTGGCGTCCGGAGGATCCGTCATTCTGGGCGGATAAGGGCCGCAAGGTCGCACAACGGAACCTGTGGATTTCGATCCCGGCACTGCTTCTGGCCTTCTCGGTCTGGATGGTCTGGTCGGTCGTGGTCGCGCGCCTGCCCGCCATCGGGTTTGAGTTCACCACCGGGCAGCTTTTCTGGCTGGCCGCCCTTCCGGGCCTGTCGGGCGCGACGCTGCGCATCTTCTACAGCTTCATGGTGCCGATCTTCGGCGGAAGGTTGTGGACGACGCTTTCGACCGCTTCGCTCCTGCTGCCTGCACTGGGCATCGGCTATGCCGTGCAGAACCCTGACACGCCCTATCTGATCTTCCTGACACTTGCGCTGCTCTGCGGCTTCGGCGGCGGTAACTTCGCCTCGTCGATGGCCAATATCGCCTTCTTCTTCCCGAAAGCGGAAAAGGGCAACGCATTGGCACTGAACGCCGGGCTGGGCAATCTGGGCGTCTCGGTCATGCAGTTCCTGGTACCGATCGTCATCACCACCAGCGTCTTTGGCGCAATGGGCGGCGCGCCGCAGGAACTGACCGAAGGCGGTCAGCTGTGGATGCAGAATGCGGGCTTTATCTGGGTGCCTTTCATCCTGATCTCGACTGCTGCGGCCTGGCTTGGCATGAACGACATTGCCGATGCGCGGGCGAGCTTCCGCGAGCAGGCGATCATCTTCTCGCGCAAGCATAACTGGCTGATGTGCATCCTCTATACCGGCACGTTCGGCAGCTTCATCGGCTACTCGGCGGGCTTCCCGCTGCTGACCAAGCTGGCCTTCCCGGAGGTGAATGCGCTGCAATTCGTCTTCCTCGGCCCGCTGGTCGGTGCCTTGAGCCGTGCTGGCACCGGCTGGGTCAGCGACCGTTTCGGCGGCGGCCGGGTCACCTTCTGGACCTTCTTCGGGATGATCCTTGCCACATTCGGTGTGATCACGGCGCTTGGCGCGGGCAGCTTCATCGGCTTCTTCGCGGCCTTCATGGCGTTGTTCTTCCTGACCGGGGTGGGCAATGCCTCGACCTTCCAGATGATCCCGATCATCATGTCGAAAGAGGTGCCGCGCCTGATGCCGGAACTGGAGCCGGAGGCGAAGCGTCGCCAATCCGAACGCGAAAGCGCTGCAATCATCGCCTTTACCTCGGCCATCGCAGCCTATGGCGCGTTCTTTATCCCGAAGGCCTACGGGACCTCGATCGGCATGATGGGTTCGCCCGTCGGCGCGCTCTGGGCGTTCCTGATCTTCTATGTGCTCTGCCTGCTGCTCACCTGGGTCTACTACACCCGGCGCGGCGGACTTCTCTATGACATCGAACGTGGGCAGTCGGTGCCGCCCGCGGCGCAAACCGCCTGATACCCTGAAAGGAGACAGCGAAATGAGCCATCTTCTGGATCGCCTGAACTTCCTGAAAAGCAACCGCAAGGATGTGTTTTCGGATGGCCACGGCCAGACCACCACCGAAAGCCGCGATTGGGAGGACACCTATCGGTCCCGCTGGCGGCACGACAAGATCGTCCGCTCGACCCACGGGGTGAACTGCACCGGGTCCTGTTCGTGGAAGATCTATGTCAAATCTGGGATCGTGACCTGGGAAACCCAGCAGACGGATTACCCGCGCACCCGCCCCGATCTGCCCAACCACGAACCGCGTGGTTGCGCCCGGGGGGCGAGCTATAGCTGGTATCTCTATTCCGCGAACCGTGTGAAAACCCCGCTGATCCGGGGCCGCCTGATGCGGCTGTGGCGGGAGAAGCGCCGGACCATGTCACCCATCGAGGCATGGACTGCGATCCAGAACGACTCGCAGGCGCGCGCAAGCTATACCAGCACGCGCGGCAAGGGCGGTTTTGTCCGCGCGACATGGGACGAAGCGACCGAGATTGTGGCCGCCGCCAATGCCTATACCGCCAAAACCTATGGCCCCGACCGGGTGTTCGGCTTTTCGCCCATCCCGGCGATGTCGATGATTTCTTACGCCGCCGGGACGCGCTATCTGTCGCTGCTGGGCGGCACCTGCATGTCCTTCTATGACTGGTATTGCGACCTGCCGCCGGCCAGCCCGCAGACATGGGGCGAACAGACCGATGTGCCGGAATCGGCCGATTGGTATAATGCCGGTTACCTGCTGCTCTGGGGTTCGAACGTGCCGCAGACGCGGACGCCGGACGCGCATTTCTATACCGAGGTCCGGTATAAGGGCACGAAATCGGCGGTGATCTGTCCCGATTATTCCGAGGCCGCGAAATTCGGGGATATCTGGCTGAACGCCAAGCAGGGCACCGATGCGGCGCTTGGCATGGCCTTCGGACATGTCATCCTGCGTGAATTCCATCTCGACCGGCAGGTTCCCTATTTCGAGGATTACTGCCGCCGCTATTCCGATATGCCGATGCTGGTCCGGCTGGACCGGCAGGGCGACCGGCTGGTGCCGGGTCGGCAATTGCGCGCCGCCGATCTGGCCGACGGGTTGGGTCAGAAGATCAACCCTGACTGGAAAACCATCGCCATCAACGACGATAACGGTGAGATGGTCGTGCCGAATGGCTCGGTCGGGTTCCGCTGGGGTCGCGAAGGCGAAGAGGCCGGGCGCTGGAACCTTGAGGAAAAGGCCGATGGCAAGGATGTGCAACTGCGCCTCAGCCTGCTGCTGGAAGAGGATCATGACGAGGTCGCGGCGGTCGATTTCCCCTATTTCGGCGGCGCGGCCAGCAATGGCTTTGAAAATGACGACCGGGGCGAAATTCTGACCCGCAACGTCCCCGCCCGACGCATCACGCTGGCCGACGGCAGCGAGGCGCTCGTGGCGACGGTCTTTGACCTGCTCTGCGCGAATTACAGCCTCGACCGGGGCTTAGGCGGCGATCACGTCACCAGCGATTACGACGCCGATGTGCCCTTCACCCCCGCTTGGGCGGAACGCATCACCGGCGTTCGCCGCGACAAGATCATTCAGGTCGCCCGCGAATTCGCCGCCAATGCCGAAAAGACCAATGGCCGGTCCATGATCATCATCGGCGCGGCGATGAACCATTGGTTCCACATGGACATGAACTATCGTGCCGCCATCAATATGCTGGTCATGTGTGGCTGCGTGGGCCAATCGGGCGGCGGCTGGTCGCATTATGTCGGGCAGGAAAAACTGCGACCGCAGACCGGCTGGCTGCCGCTGGCCTTTGCGCTCGATTGGGGCCGTCCGCCGCGCCATATGAATTCGACAAGCGCGTGGTATGCCCATACGGATCAATGGCGCTACGAAACCGTTGCCGCCAAGGAAATCCTTTCGCCCACGGCGCCCGAGGGCGATTGGGGCAAGCTCAGCCTGATCGACTATAATATCCGGGCGGAACGGATGGGCTGGCTGCCCTCGGCCCCGCAGTTGAAAACCAATCCGCTGCAAGTGGGCCGTGCCGCGAAAGAGGCCGGGGCTGAGGTCAAGGACTATGTCGCGCAGCAGTTGAAATCGGGCGAGCTGCAGATGTCCTGCGAAGACCCCGACGCGCCTGAAAACTGGCCCCGCAACCTGTTCGTGTGGCGGTCGAACCTGCTGGGATCGTCCGGCAAGGGGCATGAATATTTTCTGAAACACCTGCTGGGCACCGCGCACGGCGTGCAAGGCAAGGATCTGGGCGAACAGGGCGGGCAAAAGCCGGTCGAGGCCGCGTGGCACGACGCCGCCCCCGAGGGCAAGCTGGACCTGCTGGTGACCATCGATTTCCGCATGTCCACAACCGCCGTCTATGCCGACATCGTTCTGCCGACTGCCAGTTGGTATGAAAAGGACGACATGAACACCTCGGACATGCATCCTTTCATTCACCCGCTGCAAGCGGCGGTCGATCCGGCCTACGAATCCAAATCCGACTGGGAGATCTTCAAATCCATTGCGAAGAAATTCTCCGAGGTCGCGCCCGAGATTCTGGGCGTCGAAACCGATGTCGTGCAACTGCCCTTGCAGCATGACAGCCCCGGCGAGATCGCGCAGAACGCGGTCGCCGACTGGAAGCTGGACGAATGCGATCTGATCCCCGGTGTGACCGCGCCGAACTATATCCCGGTCGAGCGGGATTATCCCAATCTCTACAAACGGTTCACCGCGCTTGGCCCGCTGATGGAAAAGATCGGCAATGGCGGCAAGGGCATTGCATGGAACACCGAGGAAGAGGTGCATCACCTGCAGGCCCTGAACGGCACCGTGACCGAGGACGGCCCGACCAAGGGCATGGCCCGGATCGAAACCGCGATCGACGCCGCCGAGGTCGTTCTGATGCTGGCGCCCGAAACCAATGGCGAGGTCGCGGTGAAAGCGTGGGAGTCACTCGGCAAGGCCACGGGCCGCGATCACAAGCATCTGGCCGAGGTCAAGGAAGACGAAAAAATCCGCTTCCGCGACATTGCCGCACAGCCGCGCAAGATCATTTCCAGCCCGACATGGTCAGGGATCGAAAGCGAGAAGGTCTGCTATAACGCCGGCTATACCAATGTGCATGAGCTGATCCCATGGCGCACCGTCACCGGACGCCAGCAGCTTTATCAGGACCATGAATGGATGCGGGCCTTTGGCGAGGGGTTCGTGACATGGCGCCCTCCGGTCGATCTGAAAACCGTGGGTACGGATGCCACGAAATCGCTAGCCAATGGCGAAAAGCATGTGGTGCTGAACTTCCTGACGCCGCACCAGAAATGGGGCATCCACTCGACCTATTCAGACAACCTGATGATGCTGACGCTGAATCGCGGCGGCCCGGTCGTCTGGCTGTCCGAGGTCGATGCGCAGAAAGCCGGGCTGGTCGATAACGACTGGGTCGAGGTATTCAACAGCAATGGTGTCATCGCGGCCCGCGCCGTGGTCAGCCAGCGCATGAAAGAGGGCAGCCTCTTCATGTATCACGCGCAGGAAAAGATCGTGAACACGCCTGGCAGCCAGATCACCGGCCAGCGCGGCGGCATCCACAACTCGGTCACCCGGATCGTGCTGAAGCCGACCCACATGATCGGCGGCTATGCGCAGCTGTCCTACGGCTTCAACTATTACGGGACGGTTGGCTCGAACCGGGACGAATTCGTGATCGTCCGCAAGATGAACAAGGTCGACTGGCTGGATACGCCGCTGGCCAAGGAAGCAACCCCGAAAACGGAGGCAGCGGAATGAAAGTTCGTGCGCAAATCGGCATGGTGCTGAACCTCGATAAATGTATCGGCTGTCACACCTGCTCTGTCACCTGCAAGAATGTCTGGACCTCGCGCGAAGGCGTCGAATACGCGTGGTTCAACAATGTCGAAACCAAGCCCGGCATCGGCTATCCCAAGGATTGGGAAAACCAGAAACGCTGGAAAGGCGGCTGGACGCGGACGAAATCGGGGCATTTGCAGCCGAAACAGGGCGGCAAATGGCGGATTCTGGCGAATATCTTTGCCAATCCCGACCTGCCCGAGATCGACGATTTCTATGAGCCCTTCACCTTCGATTACGACCATCTGAAATCGGCGCCCGAGATGCCCGCCTTCCCGACCGCAAGGCCGCGTTCGCTGGTCTCGGGCGAGCGGATCGAGAAGATCGAATGGGGCCCCAACTGGGAGGAAATCCTGGGCGGAGAATTCGCCAAGCGGTCTCAGGATTACAATTTCGAGGGCGTGCAGAAGGACATCTATGGGGAATATGAAAACACCTTCATGATGTATCTGCCGCGCCTTTGCGAGCATTGCCTGAACCCGGCCTGCGTCGCCTCCTGCCCCTCGGGCGCGATCTACAAGCGCGAAGATGACGGCGTGGTCCTGATCGATCAGGAAAAATGCCGGGGCTGGCGGATGTGTGTGTCCGGCTGCCCCTACAAGAAGATTTATTACAACTGGTCCACCGGCAAATCGGAAAAATGCGTGCTGTGCTATCCACGTCTGGAAAGTGGCCAACCTACCGTCTGTTCGGAAACCTGCGTCGGGCGCATCCGCTATCTGGGGGTGATGCTGTATGACGCCGACAAGATCGCCGAGGCCGCCGCTGCCGAAAACGAAATGGATCTGTATGATGCGCAGCTTGGCGTTTTTCTGGACCCCAACGACCCCGAGGTGATCGCCGCCGCGCGGGCCGAAGGCGTGCCCGAGGACTGGATCATCGGGGCGCAGAAATCTCCGATCTGGAAAATGGCGATGGAATGGAAGATCGCCTTCCCGCTGCATCCCGAATACCGCACCCTGCCGATGGTCTGGTATGTGCCGCCGCTGTCGCCCATCCAGAACGCAGCCGAAGCCGGCAAGATCGCCGCGCAGGACGATATGCCCGATGTGCGCAGCCTGCGGATCCCGCTGCGCTATCTGGCGAATATGCTGACCGCCGGGGATGAGGCGCCCGTGGCGCTGGCGCTGGAACGGATGCTGGCGATGCGGTCCTATATGCGGTCGAAATCCATCGACGGCGTGGTCAATCTGGGTGCCGCGCAGCGCGTCGGCCTGACCCCGCAGCAGATCGACGAGATGTATGACCTGCTGGCCATCGCCAATTACGAGGACCGCTTTGTCATTCCGACCACGCACCGGGAGCTGGTCGAGGATGCTTATGACCTGCGCGGCGGCTGTGGCTTTACCGACGGCAATGGCTGTTCGTCGGGCGACACCGGCTCCATGTTCGGTGGCAAGAAATTCCGCAGCCCGCAGGAGTTTCTGGCATGAAGACCTTCAAGGCATTATCTGCCCTTCTCAGCTATCCCAGCAGTGAACTGATCGCCGCCATCCCCGAGATTGACGCAGTGCTGCATGCCGAGGGCCTGTTGGGTCCGGCGCGCCAGAACGAGCTTGCGCCGCTGCTTCAGGGTCTGACCGAGGGCGATCTCTACGACCTGCAGGAGCGCTATGTCCTGCTGTTCGACCGCTCGCGCACCCTGTCGCTGAACCTGTTCGAGCATGTCCACGGCGAAAGCCGTGACCGGGGTGGCGCAATGGTCGATCTGCTGGAAACCTATCGCGCGGGCGGCTTCGATCTGGCGGGCACCGAACTGCCCGATCACCTGCCGGTGTTGCTGGAATTCCTGTCGACCCGGACACTGGACGAGGCGAAAGAAATCCTCGCTGACGCCGGGCATATCCTCGTGGCTCTCGCTGAGCGGTTGCAGCGCCGCGAATCCCCCTATGCGGCGGTGTTCACGGCGCTGGTCACCATTGCCGAAACCGATGCCGAGCTGCCGCCGGAACTGGCGGATATTCCCGATGACGACCCCGAAGACCTGGAGGCATTGGATGCCGTCTGGGAGGAGGCGCAAGTCACCTTCGGCCCCGATCCGAATGCCGGTTGCCCGGTCAGCCGCGATATTCTCGCCCGCATGGAACCCGTCCGCAGCCCGGCTGCGGCAGAATGACAGGAGGCAGCGATGCATAATTTCATTTTTGGCATCTACCCCTATATCGCGATCACGGTGATGATCCTCGGCTCGATCATCCGCTATGACCGCGACCCCTTCACATGGAAATCGAAATCCAGCCAGTTGCTGCGCAAGCGGCAATTCGTCATCGGCTCGGTCCTGTTCCATGTCGGCGTGCTGGTGATCCTGTTCGGCCATCTGGTTGGGTTGCTGACGCCGATTGCAATCTTCGACGCATTCGGGATCAGCCACAGCGCCAAGCAGATCATGGCGGTGACCGTGGGCGGCATCGCCGGGATCATGGCACTGGCGGGCGGGGCGCTGCTGCTGCATCGCCGTTTGACCGATCCCCGCATCCGGGCAAATTCGACGCTGGCCGATACCGGGATCCTCGCACTGTTGCTGGCGCAGCTTGTGCTGGGGCTGCTGACCATCGTCGTTTCGCTGGGTCATCTGGACGGTGAAGAAATGACCAAGCTGATGTCATGGGCGCAAGGCATCGCCTATTTCCAGGCTGGCGCGGCCGATCACATCATCGACGTAAACCCGCTGTTCAAGCTGCATATCTTCCTGGGGCTGACCATCTTCCTGCTGTTCCCCTTCACGCGGCTGGTTCACATGATCTCGGCCCCGGTGCGCTATCTGTGGCGTCCGGGCTATCAGATCGTGCGCAGCAAGCAGCATGACGACGACGCAACCGCGCGCCATCCGGCGGAGTAATGATGACCATGCAGATGAAACCGCTTTTGCCGCCGATCCTCGTGAACGGCGTGACACTGGACCCGGCCCGCATCGCCGCCGAGGCCCAGAACCATCCGGCACCAAAGGGCAAGCCCGGCGCTGCGTGGAAGGCCGCGGCCCGTGCGCTGGTCATCCGCGAATTGCTTTTGCAGGAGGCGGCACGGCTTGGCGTCGAAGCCGAACCCGTGGAAATCGCGCCGGGGCAATGGGAAACAGATGAGGAAGCGCTGATCAGCGCCGTGCTTGACGCGGCGCTGGACCCTGCCGCCGCCGATGAGGCGGAATTGCGCGGCATCTATGAGGCGGAGCCGGATCGCTTCCGTGCCCCTTCCCTCTATGAGGCGGCGCATATCCTTTTCGCCGCCGCGCCGGATAATCTCGCTGCGATGGCAAAGGCGCGTGATACTGCCGAAGGGGTGCTGGCCCAGTTGGCGCGTGCGCCGCAGGACTTCCCCAAACTCGCCGCTGAGCACAGCGATTGTTCGTCCAAGGACTCCGGCGGGTTGCTGGGGCAGCTGTCGTCCGGCGATACGGTCCCGGAGTTCGAGGCGGCACTGGCCCGGATGCCCGAAGGCAGCATTTCGCCCGAGCCGGTCCAGACCCGCTACGGCATTCATATCATCCGGCTGGACGCGCGCGTCACCGGCGAGGTGCTGCCGTTCGAGGCCGTCCTGCCCCGCCTGAGCGAGGCGCATGAGAAATCCGCGTGGCTGCGTGCCAGCCGGGAATATATCGTCGGCCTGATCAAGGATGCTGATATCGTCGGGCTGCAACTGGACGCTTGACGCTGGAGAAACAGATGCAGATTGCCTATGTCACCCTGTCCGGTCGCGGGGCCATCGACCTTCTTCTGGCCGAGGTGGTCGCACGGCTGGAGGCGGAAGGAATCGCGCTGGCCGGGACGGTACAGACCAATATCGACCGGGCCGATCAGGCGCATTGCGACATGGATCTGCGGTTGTTGCCCGATGGCCCGGAAGTGCGGATCAGCGTCGATCGAGGGCCGGAGGCAAAAGGCTGTCGGCTTGATGCCGATGCTCTGGAGCGTTCCGTTGTCTGGGCCGATGCTGCGCTGGATCGTGCCGAGATGCTGGTGGTCAACAAATTCGGCAAGATGGAAGCCGAAGGACGCGGGCTGACCGCCACAATTGCCAATGCATTGGATCGCGACATGCCGGTCCTCGTCGGGGTCAATGGCCTCAATCTGGGGCCGTTCCTTGCCTTTGCGGGTGATATGGCCACAGCTTTGCCCGCTCAGGCTGATGATATTGTCGACTGGTGCCTGCGGGCGCGTGGTCTGAACGGCGCGCAGGATAAGACCTCTCAGTTGTCCGGCGACTTCAGTGAAGTATAGCTTCACATTCTATAAAGAATAAATTCTTTTAAGCGCCTGCCTGCTTCTGCAATCTGCCCCCCGTGGAGCATGTAGGAGGAGCAAATGCCAGCAGGCACAACCGATGCCGCGCGGTCTAATATCTCGCTGGACCGGCGCGCGTGGAATATTCGGCGCAAGGCGCTGTTGATGGGCGAGGTTCAGGGACAGGGCTATATCGGGCAGGCGCTCGGCGTTGCGGATGTGCTGGCGGTGTCCTATTTCCACGCCCTCAATCACCGGCCAAGTGACCCGGAATGGGAAGGCCGCGACCGCTTCCTGCTGTCGATCGGCCATTATGCCATCGCGCTTTACGCCGCGCTGATGGAGGCCGGCATTCTGCCGGAAGAGGAACTGGAAACCTACGGCATGGACGACTCGCGGATGCCGATGTCGGGCATGGCGTCCTACACACCGGGGATGGAGATCACCGGCGGTTCGCTTGGCCACGGTCTGGGGATCGCTGTCGGCATGGCTATGGGCCTGCGCCAGAAGAAATCCGACGCTTTCGTCTATAACCTGATGTCGGATGGTGAGCTGGGCGAGGGCTCGACCTGGGAAGCGGCGATGAGTGCCGCGCATCAGGGGCTCGGCAATCTGATCTGCATCGTCGATTTCAACGACCAGCAGGCGGATGGCCCGTCGACGGACACGCTCAGTTCCGAGCCGCTGCCCGAGAAATGGGAGGCCTTTGGCTGGCACACGCAGCGCGTGGACGGCAACGACATCCCGGCGCTTGTCGCGGCGTTCGATCGCGCGCGCAAACTCGATGACAGCCGACCGCGCATCATCATCTGCGATACCACGATGTGTAAAGGCGTGCCGTTCCTCGAGCAGCGCGAGATCACCCATTTCGTGCGGGTTGAAGCCGATGAGTGGTCCCGTGCGCTTGATGTTCTGGAGCAGGGGAAACCGCAATGACGACCGATTCACACGCCCGCAAATACGAGGCCCGCAAGGTTACCCCGAAATCGGAGCGGGTTGCGACCTCGGCCATGATCGCCTCGCTCGCGGCGGAAGGATATGACACGGTCAGCGCGCCTTTCGGCCACGCGCTGGCGGAGCTTGCCAAGGATCGACCGGAGATCGTGGGCCTGTCCGCCGATCTGGCGAAATACACCGACCTGCATATCTTCGCAAAGGCGCACCCGGATCGGTTCTTCCAGATGGGTATGGCGGAACAATTGCTGATGTCGGCAGCCTCTGGCATGGCGCGGGAAGGATTTATCCCATTCGCGACGACCTACGCGGTTTTCGCCGCGCGCCGCGCCTATGACTTCATCTGCATGGCGATTGCCGAGGAAAACCTGCCGGTCAAGATCGTGTGCGGCCTGCCGGGCCTGACGACCGGATACGGCCCCAGCCATCAGGCGTTCGAGGATCTGGCGATTTTCCGCGGCCTCCCGAACCTGACCATCATCGATCCCGCCGACGCGGTCGACATCACGCAGATGGTGCCGGTCATCGCAGATCATTCCGGTCCGGTTTACGCGCGTCTGCTGCGCGGCAAGGTGCCGAGCGTCATTGACCGCTACAAGCCGGATTACCGGTTCCAGATCGGCAAGGCTGCGCTTCTGCGCGACGGCGGCGATGTGCTGGTGATCTCGTCGGGGCTGATGACGATGCGCGCGCTCGACGCGGCGGAGAAGCTGGCGAAGGACGGCGTCGATGTTGCGGTCCTGCACAGCCCGTCGATCAAGCCGCTGGATCGCGAGACCATTCTGGCCGAGGCGCGTAAAGGCGGGCGGCTGGTCGTCACAGCGGAAAACCACACCGTTATCGGCGGTCTGGGAGAGGCGGTCGCGGGGTTGCTCATGCGCGAAGCCGTGCATCCGCAATTCCGCATGATCGGCCTGCCCGATGAATTTCTGGAGGCCGGCGCGCTGCCGACGCTTCACGACATGTATGGCATCTCGGTCGACGGCGTGGCCCGTCAGATCAAGGGCTGGGTTTAAGGTTTCGGAGGAGACATCATGAAACTGCTGGAAGGACAATTTGCCGTTATCACCGGGGCGGCCAGCCCGCGCGGATTGGGAAAAGCCACGGCGCAGCTATTCGCTGAACACGGCGCAACGGTCGCCATTCTCGACCTGAACGGTGACGCAGCGGCAGCGGCCGCAGCCGATCTGGGCGCAGGTCATATCGGCTTGGCATGCGACGTCACCGACAAGGCGGCATGCGATAAAGTTATGGCTGACCTGATCGCTCGCTGGGGCCGGATCGATGTTCTGGTGAACAATGCCGGCATCACACAGCCGCTGAAGATCATGGAGATTGAAGCGAAAAATTATGAGGCTGTTCTGGACGTGAACCTGCGCGGCACGCTCTATGCGTCGCAGGCGGTCATCCCGCAAATGCGGTCGCAGAAATCGGGCAGCATCGTGAACCTGTCGTCGGTCTCCGCGCAGCGCGGCGGCGGAATTTTCGGAGGGCCGCATTATTCGGCAGCAAAAGCCGGGGTTCTTGGCCTGACCAAGGCGATGGCGCGCGAACTGGCGCCCGACAACGTCCGGGTCAATGCGATCTGCCCGGGCTTTATCGCCACCGATATCACCGCCGGTAAGCTGACGCCGGAAATGAACAAGGCGATCCTTGAAGGCATCCCGATGAACCGCGCGGGTGAGGCAAGCGACGTGGCGGGATGCGCCCTGTTCCTCGCCTCTGGCCTGTCAGCCTACGTCACCGGATCGGAGGTCGACGTAAATGGTGGATCTCTGATTCATTAAAGCAAAAAATTATTGAACCAAATCGCGTTTCGCGCGTTGCAGACATGTAAGACGTAACGAGTGTAACGTTTAAGACGACAAAGTTACGAGTAATCAGTTATTTGTTTGTTCGGGCCGGTTCGCAGACGCGACCGGCCCGTAACCTAATGCGACCATCAAATCGGACGCCGCGGCGGAAAAAACCGCCGCTTCCTCCCTGATCCAGTCGAAAAACAGCCGGACAATTCGCCTGTTCGTGTGACGGGGCGGGCAGACCAGCCAATAGGCCGGAAAACTGCGCAGGCCGAGTTCTGGCGCGAACGGGACCAGCCGCCCCGATTTCAGATGATCGTAGCCCAGAGTTACGGAATCCATCGCCATTCCGACGCCGTCCAGCGCAAGCTGCATCGACATCTGCGAACGATCCAGCCCCGTGCGCACGGCGTCATGAGGGGCGCGCAAGTTATGATCCGACAGGAACATATCCCAGCGGTACACCCCCTTCACATTGTCGATCAACTTGGCATGGGCGATCTGTTCCTGCACATCGTCCGAGATCGCGCGCAGGCGGTCGCGATATTCCGGGCTGCACATCGGTAGGACGTGATCCTCAATAATCGGTTCCACATACAGACCGCCCCAATCGCCGGTGCCGTATCGCAGATCGAGGTCGACCATCTCGGTCATGAAATCGGACAGTTCCGGCGTGGCGTCGATGCGCATATCCCAACCCTCATGCCGGGCGAGGAACTGCGACAGGCGCGGTGCCAGCCAGAGCGTTCCGAAGCTGGGGCTGACCCGCAGGCTGAGCTGGCGTTGAGCGTGCTGGCGCAGGATCTGGGCGCGGGCGTCGCGCAGCGTGTGGAAGGCAAGCGTCGCGGCCCGGTACAGCCGCTCCCCGTCCATCGTCAGGATCAGGCGGCGGTTTTCGCGGCGGAACAGCTTCACGCCGAATTGCTGCTCGGTCGCGCGGATCTGCTGGCTGACGGCGGATGGCGACACGCCGAGTTCCGTTGCAGCCTTGGCGACCTGGCCCAGACGGGCTACGGCTTCAAAATAGGCCATGCTGTTCAGATTAATATCCTGTGCCACCGAAATATCCTTTAGCTGAGCTTTACTCAAAGTTAAGAAGATTTGCTTTCTTGGCAAGGGTGGAGATGCCATCGTTAATCAGTCACGAACGGCCGGGAGACAGGAAACCCGTTCGTCAAAACTGGAGGAGTTACTCATGAAACACCTGTTTATCGGTGCCCTGACGGCTGCCGCATTGCTGGCTGGCAGCGCATCCGCCGAGACCCTGCGGCTGGCGCATAACGCGGCGCCCGGCAACCCCAAGGATCTGGCGTCGGAGCGTTTTGCCGAACTGGTCGCGGAAAAGACCGAGGGCCGCATTACCGTCGACGCGGGCGGTTCCGCGCAATATGGCGACGATGTCGAAGCGCTGACCCAGATGCGTCTCGGCACGCTGGCTCTGTCTGCGAACTCGCAAGGCCCGGCCTCCGGCGTCGTGGAGGAATTCGCGGTGCTCGGCCTGCCATTCCTGTTCGATTCGCTGGAGCAGGCCTGGGAAGTGCTGGATGGCGAAGTCGGTCAGAAGCTCGACGAAGCCGCGCAGGAAAACGGTCTGAAGGTGCTGGCCTTCTGGGATAACGGCATCCGCCAGACCTCGAACAATGTCCGCCCGATCAACACGCCGGACGATCTAGCTGGTCTGAAAATCCGCACCCCGCCGGATCCGATGACGCTGGAAATCTTCACCACGCTGGGTGCGAACCCGACCCCGATGGCTTTCTCGGAGCTTTATGTCGCGCTTCAGCAGGGCGTCGTCGACGGGCAGGAAAACCCGCTGATGAACATCGAAAGCTCCAAGCTGTACGAGGTGCAGAAATATATCAGCCTCACCGGGCATAAATATGAAAGCACCCCGCTGCTGATGTCGAAGATCGTCTGGGACGGGCTGTCCGAAGAAGATCAGGCGGCGATGCTGGAGGCGGCCAAGGAAGCGGGTGAATATAACCGCGAATTGTCGAAGAAATCGGATGAGGAACTGCGCCCGATGCTGGAAGAGGCCGGGGTGGAGTTCAACGAGCTCGATACGGCTCCGTTCGTCGAGGCGACGCAGCCGATCATTGCCGAGTGGCAGGAAAAATACCCTGATCTGGTCGGCGTGCTGATGACCGCGACGGGACGCTGAGTCCATGTCCAGCCAAGACATTCAACCGGAGGGCGGCCCCAAGGCCGCCCTGCTTCTGGATCGCGTTCTGATCTTTGTCGCGACGGCGGTCATCCTGATCTCCCTGTCGGGCTTGTTCCTGTCGCTGGTTGCGGAGGTTATCGTCCGTTACGCGACAAATGCCGGGCTGGGCTGGCCGAACGAGATGCCGGCCCTGCTGTTTCCGTGGCTGACGATGGCGGGTGCGGTTCTGGCCGCGCAATATGGCCGTCACATCGCCGTTCAGCTTGGCGCCGAGATGCTGCCGCTGAATGCCGCGCGCTGGCTGATGGTCGCGGGCAGCGTGCTCGCGGCGGTCACCTTCGCCTTTCTCACCTGGCACGGATTTGCCGTCATGAAGATCGCAGGCGGCGAGGTCTACCCCGTCACCGGCATGACCGCGAATTTCGCCTATGCCGCGCTGATTTCCGGCTTTGTCGGGCTGTCGCTGACTGCGTTGACCAGTATCCCGGTCATCCTGAAATCCGACCGGCCCGTATCCGCCCGTGAAGTGCCGGAGGAGCACCCATGAGCATTATCCTAGTCGTTACCTTTTTCGTCCTGATGCTCGCATCGGTGCCGGTTGCTTACGCCCTGATCGTTGCTGGCGGGCTGGCGGTGCTGTCGCAGGGCATGGCGCAGGCACCGCTGCTGATCGTGAAGCTGTTCACGCCAACGCAAAGCTATCCGCTGCTGGCCATTCCATTCTTTATCCTGTCGGGCAGCCTGATGATGAGCGGCTCGCTTGGCCGCAAGCTGGTCGGCTTCGCCGCGGCTCTGGTCGGGCGCTATCCTGGCGGTCTGGGGCAGGTCTCCGTCGTCGGCTCCACCGTGTTCGGCGGGGTGTCGGGTTCCGCCGTGGCAGAGGCCTCGGCGCTCGGTTCCATGCTGATCCCGTGGCAGCGGCGCGAAGGCTATCCGCCCGCATTTGCTGCCGCCGTCACGGCGTCGTCCTCGGTGATTGCGGGGCTGATCCCGCCCTCGATCCCGCTGATCATCTATGCGACTGTCTCGAACACCTCGATTGCGGCTTTGTTCATCGCCGGTATTCTGCCGGGCCTCATGCTGGCCATTGGTCTGATGACGGTCTGCTATGTCTCGGGCCGCACCCGTGGCTTCCCGGTCATCTCGCGTGAGCAGGCGGGCCATGTCATGCAGAACTTCTGGGCAGCACTGCCCGCGCTTGCCATGCCGATCTTCATTCTCGTGCTGCTGCGGGCCGGTATCGCAACCCCGACCGAGGTCAGCGTGATCGCCGTGGCCTACGCGCTTGTGGTCAGCTCGCTTCTCTACCGCGACATGACGATTGCGCGGCTGGCGCTGGCGCTGAAGGAAACGGGCATCGCAACCGGCGTGGTCATGATGGTCATCATGGGCTCGAACCTTGTCGGCTATGTGCTGACGGTGGAACACATCCCGGACACGGTCGCGCAATGGGCGCTCGACACGCTTGGCTCGCCCGTGCTGATCCTGCTGCTGATGAACGCCATGCTGCTTGTCATCGGGATGTTCCTCGACCTGCCAGCGGCCATTCTGTTGCTGGGTCCGACGCTGGTCGGGCTGGGTCAGGCCGTGGGGATCGATCCGGTGCAGCTTGGCATTATCGTGGCCGTGAACCTGTCCATCGGGCTGTTCACGCCGCCGATCGGGACGACGCTGTTTATCTCGTCCTCGATCGCGCGCCAGCCTATCGGTGCTGTGGTGAAGGAGCTGTGGCCGTTCTATCTGGTCGCCTTCACGGTGCTGATGCTGTTCACCTTCGTTCCCGCCCTGACGATCTACTGAGGACGAAACGATGAGTGAGCGTGTGAAAATCGGATTTGTCGGGCTCGGCTCGATGGGTCTGCCGATGGCCTGCAATCTGCAGGCCGCCGGATACGACGTGACCGGCTTCGATCTCCGGGACGAGGCAATGGCGAAGCTGGAAAAGCAGGGCGGCGGTCGCGCTGCCTCTGCGACAGCGGCGGCCGAGGGGGCGGGCGTGCTGGTCCTGATGGTGGTGAACGCCGCGCAGGCGCGGTCGATCCTGATCGGGGACGGTGCCGCGCAGGCTATGGCAGAGGGCGGCATCGTCGCCCTCATGTCCACCTGCCTGCCGGAAGACGTTGCGTCGCTGGCCCGGGAAGTTGAGGCAACCGGGCGGCATCTGGTCGACGCCCCGGTCTCCGGCGGGGTGGCGGGTGCGCAGGCGGCGAGCCTGTCGATCATGGCGGCGGGCGATCCGGCGCGGATCAGGGCGCTGCAACCCGTCTTCGACGTGCTGGGCAGCAAGACCTATGTGGTCGGCAGCAATCCCGGTCAGGGCGCGGTCGCGAAATCGGTGAACCAGCTTCTGTGCGGCGTGCATATCGCGGCCTGTGCGGAGGCGATGGCGCTGGCCGAGACGCTGGAACTCGACACCCAGGTGATGCTCGATATCGTCTCCGGCTCTGCCGCCTCAAGCTGGATGATCCGGGACCGGGGCCCGCGTATGATCCGGCCACCGGGCGAGATTACCAGTGCCGTGGACATCTTCGTCAAGGATCTGTCCATCGTGGCAGATGCGGGACGCGCGGCGAAGGCACCTCTGCCGCTGGCCGCCGCCGCATTGCAGATGTTCCTGTCCGCGTCGGGTGCCGGTGACGGTGCATTGGATGACAGCCAGGTCATCCGCTCCTATCGCCGCCTCCTCGGGCGGGAGTGATCGCGGAAAGGGAAAGTCATGGAACTCGGACTCGGAAGCTATGCGTTCCGCTGGAATATCGGCATCAAGGATCAGCAGCCGGCGCAGCCGATGACGGCGTTTGACCTTCTCGATCAGGTGGCGAAGCGGGGGCTGAAGGTCATGCAATATGCCGACAATCTGCCGCTCGACCGGTTGAGTGCGGCGGATCATGATCGTCTGGCGGCGGAGGCCGCAGGCCGCGGCATTGCGCTTGAACTCGGCACGCAGTGTTTCGATGCCGATGAGGTCAGCCGTTATCTGCAGATCGGCCAGCGGCTTGACGCAAAGATCCTGCGGGTCGCGCTGGATGCCGAAGATGCGGAGATGCCGGTGCATGTGCTTGCCGAACAGCTTCGCCCATTGCTGGACCGCGCGCAGGACGCGGGCATCCGCATCGCCATCGAGAACCATTTCAACTACCCCTCACCCCGGATGGTGACGCTGCTGGACACGCTGAACCATCCGGCTCTGGGCGTGTGTCTTGACGTCGCGAACTCCATCTGCGCAGGTGAGTGGCCGGAGGAGACGGTGCGGATGCTCGCACCCTATGCGATCAATCTGCATCTGAAGGATTATGTGATCACACCCGACCCTTACGGTGTCGGTTTCCGGATCCACGGTGTCCCGCTCGGTCAGGGCCGTGCGCCGATCCGCTGGATCCTCGATCAGCTGAGCCATTGTCCGCCGGATATGAGCGTCATCCTCGAACACTGGCTGCCGATGACCGACGGGCTGGACGACGCGCGGGCGAAGGAAGAACCGTGGCTGGATCAGACCGTCGCCGCCGCACGGACATTCATCAGCTAGCATGCCTGCGTGTTGTCCGTTCAGCCTGTCTGGGCGGCGCCGCGCGGAAATGCCATGATACCCCGACCAACACGGGCAGGAGGAGGAGCCGCCATGACCAGATTATTTGACGATCCCGAGGAATTTGCCGCGACCGCCCTTGCCGGTTTCTGCGCCGCCAACCGTGATCGTATTGCGGAGGTGCCGCATGGCGCGTTGCGCGCCGCCCCCGGACCGCAGGGCAAGGTGGCGATACTTGTCGGCGGCGGATCGGGCCACTACCCGGCGTTTCTGGGCTATGTCGGTGCCGGTCTCGCGGATGCCGCCGTTGCGGGGGATGTCTTTGCCTCGCCTTCGACCAGTGCCGTGGCCGGCGTGGCGCGGGCGGCGGATATGGGCGGCGGCGTGATCCTCGGTTTTGGGAATTACGCCGGGGATGTGCTGAATTTCGGTGCAGCGGCAGAGCGTTTGCGGGGGGAGGGGATCGACGCCCGTATCCTCGCCGTGACCGATGACGTGGCCAGTGCCAGCGTTGACGAACGCGAAAAGCGCCGTGGTGTGGCGGGTGACCTGCTGGTCTTCAAGATCGCCGGGGCGGCGGCAGAGGCCGGGCTGGACATCGACGCGGTCGAGGCTGTGGCGCGCAAGGCGAATGCGGCGTCTGTTTCTTTCGGGGTGGCATTTGCGGGCTGCACGCTGCCGGGGCAAAGCGCACCGCTCTTCACCGTCGACAAGGGCACGGTCGCGCTTGGTCTGGGCATTCATGGCGAGCCGGGCATCAGCACGGAAGACATGAAAACCGCCGCCGAGATGGCTGATCTGCTGCTGAAACCGCTGCTGGCGGAACGTCCGAAGGATCATGGCGGGCGGATTGCCGTGGTGCTGAACGGGCTTGGATGCACGAAATATGAAGAGCTGTTCGTGCTGTGGCATCACATCTCCAGACGGCTGGAAGCCGAGGGGTTGGAGGTCGTTGACCCGGAGGTAGGCGAATTCGTGACCAGCCTCGATATGGCGGGCTGCTCGCTTTCGATCATGTGGCTGGATGAAGAACTGGAGGGATATTGGCGCGCGCCCGCCGATGCGCCGGCCTTCCGCAAGGGTAATGTTGCTCAGCGTTCGGTTGGGTCTGCGACCGCGCGGGCAGAGGCCACGGCGGCGGCGAAGATCGCGCAAGGCTCTGCCGCCTCGCAGGAACTGGGGGCTTGTGTGGCCCGGCTGATGGCGCGGCTGGCCGAGGAGCTGGCCGAGGCGGAGGAGATGTTGGGCCGGATCGATGCGCAGGCAGGCGACGGCGATCACGGTCAGGGCATGGCACGCGGCTCCAAAGCGGCGGCGTCCGCTGCTGCCGAAGCGGCGCAGGCCGGGGCAGGGGCCGGTACGGTGCTGGCCAGTGCCGGGGACGCCTGGGCGGATCGTGCGGGCGGCACGTCCGGCGCGCTTTGGGGTGTGGCGCTGCGCAGTTGGGGCAATGCGCTGACGGACGAGGACGGGCTGGTCGCCGGCAACGTCGCGGCTGGCGCGCAGGCCGCGCTTGACGCCATCACCCGGCTTGGCGGCGCGAAGCCCGGTGACAAGACATTGGTGGATGCTCTGGTTCCGTTCGTTGAAACGCTAGGGGCGGCGGTCAATTCCGGCGCGTCGCTGGCCGATGCGTGGCAGAAGGCGGCGACCCGCTCTACCGAAGCGGCGGATGCGACGGCTGATCTGTCCCCGAAACTTGGTCGCGCCCGCCCGCTGGCGGAACGCAGCATCGGCCATCCCGATGCAGGCGCGATCTCATTGGCGTTGTGCGCAAGAGTGATTGGTGAGGAATTGACGAAGGCCTGATGCTCACCGATTCAAGAAACCTGGAGACAGATGATGATCTATATTGTCGCGACCCATGAAGCACATCCTGACTGCATCGACGAGTTGCGCGACGCACTTCGCGATCTCGTCGCGCCGAGCCGGGCCGAGACGGGATGCGTCCGCTACGACCTGCACGAAAACGCAAAACAGCCCGGCCATTTCGTGTTCTACGAAATCTGGGCCGATATGGCGGCCTTCAAGGCCCATGGGGAGACGGAACATCTGCAAGCGTTCAAAGCCCATCAGGCCGAACTTAGCCGTGCGGCTGATGTGATCCAGTTGGATCTGCTGGATTAAGACGAGCTGTCCGGGGATGAGGGCGGGCCGTCATCCCCGAAAGCTTCAACAGGCGGGTTGATCCCCGGATTGGCCCAAGACCGGGGCAGCCCGGTCAAGCGACAACTCGCTGCGCGAGAAGCGGATCGGGGTGCGCAGCCCCTCGATCCCTTGCGGTGCGATGCGCATTCCGCGCGACAGGATCTGGGGTTCCTCAAGCGCCTCGGCCACGGTGTTGATCGGCCCGCCGGGAACGCCTGCCGCTTCAAGCGCCGCGATCAGATCCGCTTTTCCGTGCTGCGCCGTTGCCGCCGCGATCTGCTCGCAGAGGGGGCCGCGATTTGCGACCCGCGCCGGATTGGTGGCGTAGTCGGGGTTCGTCTCCAGCCCCTCCAGCCCGAGCACCCGGCAGAGCGCCGCAAACTGGCGGTCATTCCCGCAAGCGATAATCAGATGCCCGTCAGAGGCGGGAAATACCTGATATGGCACAATGTTCGGATGCGCATTGCCCAACCGCTTCGGCACCGTCCCGCCGAGCAGATAATTGGTCGCCTGATTGGCCAGTACGCCCACGCCGCAATCCAGCAACGACAGATCGACATGCTGCCCGAGGCCGGAGCGTTCGCGTTCGGCCAATGCGGCCTGAATGCCGATCACCCCATAAAGCCCGGTGAAAATGTCGATCCACGCGACGCCGATTTTCTGCGGCTCCCCCTCCGGGTCGCCGGTCAGGTCCATGATCCCGGACATGCCCTGAATAAGGAAGTCGTAGCCGGGCTGCTTCGCACGCGGTCCCTCCTGCCCGAAGCCGGTGACCGAGGCATAGACCAGCCGGGGGTTAAGCGCGGAGATACTGTCGTAGTCGAGGCCGAATTTCTTCAGCCCGCCGACCTTGAAGTTCTCGACCAGCACATCGGCCCCGGCGATCATCTCCTTCAGTCGCGCCAGATCGTCGGCGTCCGAAAAATCGCAGATGACCGAGGTCTTGCCGCGATTGGCAGCGTGGAAATAGGCCGCCGTGACCTCCGTTCCGCCTTGCCCGTCGGGCCGCTCCACGAAGGGCGGGCCCCATTTGCGGGTATCGTCGCCTTCCGGCGCTTCGATCTTGATGACCTCGGCACCCAGATCCGCCAGCGTCTGACCGATCCACGGACCGGCCAGAATGCGGGCAAGCTCGATGACCTTCAGCCCTTTCAGCGGCGCGTCCTGCGTCATCGCGCGGCCTCAGGCGAAGGCTTGAAGATCAGTGATCGCGCGGCCCAGGATCAGGGCGTGAACGTCATGCGTGCCCTCATAGGTATTCACCGTTTCAAGGTTCTGGGCGTGGCGCATGACGTGATATTCGATCTGGATGCCGTTGCCGCCATGCATGTCGCGCGCCATGCGTGCAATATCGAGCGCCTTGCCGCAATTGTTCCGCTTGACGATGGAGATCATCTCGGGCGCGAACCGCCCTTCGTCGAACAGGCGACCGACCCGTAGGGACGCTTGCAGGCCCAGCGTGATTTCCGTCTGCATATCGGCCAGCTTCTTCTGGAAAAGCTGTGTCGCCGCCAGCGGGCGGTTGAACTGGACGCGGTCCAGCCCGTATTGCCGCGCCCGGTGGAAGCAGTCCTCCGCCGCGCCCATAGCGCCCCAGGAGATGCCGTAGCGTGCGCGGTTCAGACAGCCGAACGGCCCGCCCATGCCCTGAATATCGGGCAGGATCGCGTCCTCGCCGACCTCGACATTATCCAGCACAATTTCCCCGGTGATCGAGGCGCGCAGGCTCAGCTTGCCGCCGATTTTCGGCGCGCTCAGCCCCTTCATGCCCTTCTCCAGCACGAAGCCGCGCACCTTGTTGTCATGGGCTTCGGACTTCGCCCAGACCACGAACACATCCGCGATCGGCGAGTTCGAGATCCACATTTTCGAGCCGTTCAGCACATAGCCGCCATCGACCTTCTTCGCGCGGGTTTTCATGCCACCCGGATCGGAACCTGCGTCCGGCTCCGTCAGGCCGAAACAGCCGATCCACTCGCCGCTGGCCAGTTTCGGCAGGTATTTCTTGCGCTGCTCTTCCGAGCCGTAGGCGTAGATCGGGAACATCACCAGCGAGGACTGGACCGACATCATCGAACGGTAGCCGGAATCGACCCGCTCCACCTCGCGCGCGACCAGACCATAGGCGACATAGGAGGCACCAACCCCGCCATATTCCTCCGGCACGGTGACGCCCAGCAGGCCGTTCTCGCCCATTTCGCGGAAAATTTCCGGGTCCGTCGTCTCGTTCAGATAGGCATCTTGGATCCTTGGCAGCAGGCGGTCGGTCGCGAAAGCGCGCGCCGCCTCGCTGATCATGCGTTCTTCTTCGGTCAGTTGTTCCTGCATCAGGAACGGGTCCGACCAGTTGAACGGGATACCTTTATGGGATTTCGACGACATGGGGTTCCTCCGGGTTGTTCGCGTGATTCATGCAGTTTCGACGAGCTTACCAATGGTAAACCGCAATAAAAATCGCCATTATCTCATTAAATCATGCAAAAATTGCATGACCTGAACCGGAGATCATATGAGGCAACGTCGCTTTCTGCCCTCGATCAAGCTGCTGCTGGCGCTCGATGCCGTGGTCCGGCATGGCTCGGTCACGGCTGCGGCGACTGAGCTGAACCTCACGCAAAGCACCGTCAGCCGCCTGATCCTGTCGCTGGAGGAACAGCTTGGGCGAGAGTTGTTTACGCGGGAACGCCGCCGCCTGATCCCGAACGCCGCCGCGATCAGCTATCAGCGGGATATTGCGCGCGCGCTCGATATGGTGCAGCGGGCAAGCATGTCGGCGGTCGCCAACTCCGCTGGCGGCACGCTTTCGCTGGCTGTCCTGCCGACCTTCGCGACCCGCTGGCTGGGGCCGCAGCTTGGGCGGTTCCTGACCGCGCATCCCGGTGTGGCGCTGAATATGTCGACCCGCTACGACCGCGTCGATTTCGCCACCGAAGCCTATGATGCCGCGATCTATTTCGGGGATGGCGACTGGCCGCGTGTGAACCATCTGAAGCTATTCGACGAACAGGTCACGGCCTGTGTCTCGCCGGAGTTCCGCCAGCGTCACCGGCTGGACACGCCGCAGGATCTCGCCGCGCTGCCCATGCTGCAACTGGAGACCCGTCCGACCGCCTGGGCCGACTGGTTCCGGGGGCAGGGGCAAGAGCCGGTCGGTGCTGGCGGCATGCTGATGGATCAGTTTTCGATGATGATACAGGCGGCGATCTCCGGTCTCGGGATTGCGTTGCTGCCGGATTATCTCGCCCGGATCGAGATCGCGGAAAACCGGCTGGTCCCGGTCTTCCGTCAGGCGGTGCCGACCAGCGGGGCTTATTGGCTGGTCTGGCCGGACGGGAACGATCAGGATACCTCGCTGGCCCTGTTCCGTGACTGGCTGAGCCAGAACGCATCGGGGGCCAGCGGCTGATCTCAGGCCAGTTCGACCAGTGTTTTGCGCAGCGTTGAGATAAGCTCGTCAATCTGCGCCTCACTGATGATCAGCGGCGGAGACATGGCGATAATGTCGCCCGTGGTGCGGATCAGGATGCCCTTCTCATAGGCGCGCAGGAAAGCGTTGAAGGCGCGCTTCGTGGGTTGGCCTTGGATCGGCTCCAACTCGACCGCGCCGATCAGCCCCTCATTGCGGATGTCGATCACATGCGGGGCGTCACGCAGGGAATGCAAGGCTTCCTGCCAGTGCGGGGCAAGTTCCGCCGCGCGCTCGAACAGCCCTTCCTCCTTGTAGGTGTCCAGCGTCGCGATCCCGGCGGCAGAGGCGATCGGGTTGCCCGAATAGGTGTAGCCGTGAAACAGCTCGATCAGATGTTCCGGGCCGCTCATGAACGCATCATGCACAGCGGCAGAGGTGAAAACCGCGCCCATCGGAATGACCCCGTTGGTCAGCCCCTTGGCCGTGGTCATCAGATCCGGCGTGACGCCGTAATGCTGCGCCGCAAAGGCCGAACCGAGGCGTCCGAAGCCGGTGATCACCTCGTCGAAGATCAGCAGGATGCCGTGTTTCGCCGTGATCTCCCGCAGTTTTTGCAGGTAGCCTTTGGGGGGCAGCAGGACGCCGGTCGATCCGGCCATCGGCTCCACGATCACGGCGGCAATGGTTTCCGCGCCGTGCAGGGCAACGATCCGTTCCAACTCATCGGCCAGATGTGCGCCGTGTTCGGGCTGGCCCTTGGTGAACTTGTTGTCGGTCAGATGGGTGTGGGGCAGGTGGTCCACGCCGGTCAGAAGCGTGCCGAAGGCCTTGCGGTTGTTCACGATCCCGCCGACCGAGATGCCGCCGAAATTCACCCCGTGATAGCCTCTCTCGCGACCGATCAGACGGGTGCGCTGCCCCTCTCCCCGTGCCTGATGGTAAGCGAGCGCGATTTTCAGGGCGGTCTCGACGGATTCCGATCCCGAGTTGGTGTAGAACACATGGTCGAGCCCGTCCGGCGCGATATCGACCAGCCGGTTTGCCAGTTCAAAGGCCAGCGGATGACCCATCTGGAAGGCCGGCGCATAGTCCAGCTCCGCCGCCTGTTTCTGGATCGCCTCGGTGATCTTCGGACGGCAATGCCCGGCATTGCAGCACCACAGCCCCGCCGTGCCGTCCAGCACCTGACGCCCGTCGGCGGTCGTGTAATGCATGTCCTTCGATGCCACGAACATGCGCGGATCCTGCTTGAACTGCCGGTTCGCCGTGAACGGCATCCAGAAAGCGTTCAGATCGTTCGGGGTGTGTTTGTTCATCGGTCGTCCTTTCTCGTCAGCAAACGGCCTGCGCGGCAATGCCTGAGCCGCCAGGCCACAGATAAATCCGGCCTTGTCCGAGGCTGGGATGGCAATAAATGCCGCGATATCCTCAGCTACGCCGATATGGCCATAGGGAACCAGTGTTTCGTCGCCGTCAAGCCTGCTTCAGGGCCGCGGGAGATGGCGGCTTCGTTCAGGCATTCGCGACATGAGTCGTTCAGTCGTGTTACCGCTCAGCACTGCGCGCATCCGTGATGCGCCTGAACACCTTGTTAAAGGCGGTTTTGAGCGCTGCGGGCCCGCCTTCGGAGGTGAACACGCTGACGATCTGTTCGTTCAGCCCGCCTGTGGTGGAATGCTCTTTCCGTAAGGTCGGAAAATCCGCATCGGCATGCTGCTCCGCCGTGCGTCCGAGTTCGAGGAAAATCTTGCCGAGATAGACACGGGCATCCGCTTCGCTGACACCCTTCGCCGTCAGCCACTCACTGCCGGTTGTCAGAATGTCGAAATAGAGTCCCATAACGGCACTCGCCGTCGCGTAGGAGTCGAACTCGTCAGGCGTTGTCGCGGTGACAACAGGGCCCAACTCACCAAACAGCGCCCGCAAATCGTCGTCATCCGGAAACAGCACGGTCGCGCCCTGCTGGTTCGCAACGGCGGGCAGAGGGACCGCGCG
Organism: Paracoccus sp. SCSIO 75233; assembly: GCF_027912675.1. Lineage (NCBI taxonomy): Bacteria > Pseudomonadati > Pseudomonadota > Alphaproteobacteria > Rhodobacterales > Paracoccaceae > Paracoccus > Paracoccus sp. SCSIO 75233. Next base: position 3,095,509 of record NZ_CP115757.1, read on the forward strand.
CGGGATGGGTTTCGACGTCTCCGTCCATTCCTGCACCTTGTCGCTGGTCACCATCGCGATCAGGCTGGCGATCTTCTGGTCGTCGCGGAACTGCAGGCTGCGGATCACCTCTTCAGCGACCTGCGGAAGGATCGCGAGGAAAACCAGATCGGCCTGATCGACAACCTCTTGATTGCTTTCCGCGACGCTGACCCTCGCATGCTCCGCCGCAAGTCGCGCTGAAACCTGAGCGTTTCGCGGCGACAATATCACGGCATCCACCGGATATTCCGACTGCATCAGGCCGGTGACGATTGCTTTGGTGATATCTCCGGTGCCGATAAATCCGATTTTCACGATCTACCCTCCCCCTATGTCTGAACTCGTAAGACCAAGCGTGATCGGATCGCCCGGGTCAAGGCCGATCTGGATCATTGCGGAAATTCAGTGGTGTCCTGCTTTTTCTATCAGCAGATCAGTGACGGGCATATCAATCGCGCCGATGACCTTGACGATGAGCAGCAAGTGTTTCTGGAGGCTGCTCGGCCTTGAACCGCCGGAACTGACGACGAACGAATGAGACGAAGCCAAAGAGGAGCGGACCGTGCCGCCGCGCCATGACGCTTTGCGGGCATTCGGGCAGGTTGTTTGGGGAAGCATCGACGAATATGCGGCGCGTTATCTGTGGCTTTTGTTTGATGATGCGGACGATGGTCGGGCGGCAAACCGCGCCGGACAGGGTTGGCAGGGGCTGTGATCGGGTGTCGCAGTGGCTGACATCACAACGAAATCATATCCGCTATGTGGGCGTTTCACGCCAGTTGTCCGGGAAGAGTTCCCTGTAAATCACCTGCCTGGATGAAAAAATCCTAACGTAACAGCGATCGTCTAGCGGTAATTTCGAACCGGACCTCTTGTCGCGAGTGAATCGTCCTGAAATTCTCGTCACATTGAAATAGTGGTCGGAAAAACGCAGTTGTGGCCAAAGACAACTCAGGAGAACGAAGATGCTCAGAACGACCGCACTCACGGCAGTAATCGCAGCGGCCCTCGCCGGTTCGGTGACCGCTCAGGAAAATGACACGCTGGTGGTCGGCATGTCCGGCGGGTATTTCCCCTTTACCTTCGTCAACCAGAACGAGCTTCAGGGCTTTGAGGTCGATGTCATGAACGCCGTCGGCGAAGAGGCCGGGCTGGATATCGAGTTCGAAACCATGTCCTTCTCGGGCCTTGTCGGTGCGCTTGAAACCGGGCGGATCGATACTATTGCCAACCAGATCACCATCACGCCGGAGCGCGAGGCGAAATTTGCTTTCACCCAGCCCTATGTGATCGACGGTGCGCAAGTCGTCACCCGCGAAGGCAATGATGAGGTCGCCGGAGTCGAATCGCTGCGTGGCAAGACCGTCGCCGTCAATCTCGGCTCTAATTTCGAGCAATTGCTGCGTGAGCTGCCATTCGCGGACGAAATCGACATCCGCACCTATGAGTCGAATATCGAGCAGGACACTGCACTTGGCCGCGTTGATGCCTTCGTCATGGATCGCGTGTCCTCGGCGCAGGTCATCAAGGAAAGCCCGCTGCCGCTGCAACTTGCCGGTGCGCCGTTCTCGGAGATCCGCAATGCGCTGCCGTTCCGCAATGACGAGGACGGTCAGGCCATGCGCGACCGCGTCGATGCTGCGCTGACGGCGCTTCGCGAAGACGGCACGCTGACCGAAATCTCGGAGAAGTGGTTCGACAGCGACATCACCACGGCGGAGTAAACTGAACGATGCGGGCACTCGACCTCGACTATATGCTGGGGCTGGTGCCCGTTATCCTGAGCTATGTGCCGCTGACGCTGTTCATGGCGGTTGTTGCCATGATTCTGGCGCTGATCCTTGCTTCGTTTCTGGCGATAGAGCGGGTGTTTCCGGTGCCCGTGCTGGATTGGCTGGTGATGCTGTTCATCAGCTTCTTCCGGGGCACGCCGCTGCTGGTGCAGCTGTTCCTGTTCTATTACGGCCTGCCGCAGGTCATGTCGTTCCTGACCCAGATCAACGGGGTGACGGCGGCGATCATGGGGCTGACGCTGCATTTCTCGGCTTACATGGCCGAGAGCATCCGCGCTGCGATCACCGGCGTCGACCGCAGTCAGTGGGAGGCGGCGCGGTCCATCGGCATGACCCAATGGCAGATGATGCGGCGGATCATCCTGCCGCAGGCGGCCCGGGTCGCCGCCCCGACGCTGGTGAATTATTTCATCGACATGATCAAAAGCACCTCGCTTGCCTTCACCCTCGGTGTGACCGAAATGATGGGCGCGGCGCAGAAAGAGGCGGCAGGCAGCTTCCTCTATTTCGAAGCGTTTCTTGTCGTCGCGGTCATCTATTGGATCATCGTCGAGTTGCTCAGCCAGGGGCAGAAGCGGCTGGAAACCTATCTGAACAGGGCTTACGCAAGATGATCGACGTCAAGGGACTGACCAAGAGCTTCGACGGAACGCCGGTTCTGCACGACATCGACCTGCGGATCGAGCAGGGGGAGCGTGTCGTCGTGATCGGCCCGTCAGGCACCGGCAAATCCACATTGCTGCGCTGCCTGAACTTTCTTGACCGCCCACAGGCGGGGCGCATCACGATTGGTGAGTTGACCGTCGATGCGGCAAAGGCGAGCCGTGCGGATATCCTCGCCCTGCGGCGCAGAACGGCGTTTGTGTTTCAGAACTACGCGCTGTTCGGCAACAAGACCGCGAAAGAGAATATCATGGAAGCGCTGGTCACGGTTCAGGGCCAGCCCCGTGCGCAGGCGGAGCGCCGCGCGCTGGACGTGCTGGCGGAAACTGGGCTCGCCGATAAAGCCGACGGCTATCCCGCGGCACTTTCGGGCGGTCAGCAGCAGCGGGTCGGGATCGGTCGCGCGATGGCGCTTGACGCCGATCTGATGCTGTTTGATGAGCCGACCTCGGCCCTTGACCCGGAATGGGTGGGCGAGGTGCTGGATCTCATGCGCCGCGTGGCGGAGCGACGGCAGACCATGCTGATCGTGACCCATGAAATGCAGTTCGCGCGCGAGATCGCGGACCGGGTCCTGTTCATGGAGGGAGGCGGCATCGTCGAAAGCGGCCCGCCGGAGCAGATATTCAGTGCGCCGCGTGATGACAGGTTGAAGAAATTCCTGCGCCGCGTCGGTGGCTGAGAAGGGCCGGACGCCAATGCCGCGCTCGGTCAGTCCGATGACGCGGCGCCGGCATTCTTTGTCACCCCTTCGAGCTTGTCGGAAAGCCCCTTCGCGAGGCTCCAATCGCCCTTTTGGGTAAAGAACGGACGCATATCCGTCACGACGCTGCCGCTGTCCTTCAGGTCGGCCCAGGCGCTGAACAGCGCGCTTTGATCCAGATACCACAGCGGATCCAGCCCGCTGGCGAAGCCTTGCAGAATATACTGCCTGACATAAGCGGCGAAGGCGGTGCCCTTTTCACAGGCGCGCAGGCTTACATTCCCAGCCGACACCATTTCGGTCGGCAGGCGCAGACCGAGATTTCTTTCGACAAAGGAATGCAGGATTACCGGATGGGTGATCGCGTCACCGGCCCGTGGATAAACCTCGCCATCGACATCCGAGACCCGGACGGCGTCGTAATGGCCAAGAAAATGCTCGAGATGGATATAGCGCGCGACGGCGTAATAGGCGCGCTTGCGCAGCGCATCGTCGCTGGCGCGCACCACGGTATTGCCACCAAACCTCTCGGTGCTGAACCCGCATTCCTCCGGCATGGCAGCTGCGTCGGGCGTGAAACCTATGCAGTGAAAATGCACCCCGACAGAGCTGCTTGCCCGAAACGCCGTCTGTTGAAACCGCATCGCGAACAGATCGAAATAGCTCTTGTCGACGGAGACGAGCAGGACCACCCGCTTGCTGCTTCGCCTTATCAGGTCGATGCCCCCGGAAAGGGCAGGAGCGGCGTCTGGCTGAAAATCAAAAACGGTTCTCAGGCCCGACAGCGCAAAATGCGGTCTGTACTGCAAAACGCTCTGCTGGATCAGTCCGCGTCCCCGATCAATCTCCCCATCGAGAAAGGCGATGCAGGCCTCATGAACGCGCCGCTGTCCCTGACCGATAACCGGCTTCCAGCTTTCCGTCGCGTCGACCAGCCCCGCCAGATCCGCTTTGCCTTTCTGGCGCAAGCGATGCGCCGACAAAAACGCCAGATCGCCCATCATCGCGGCCTGTGCCGCATCGCCCCGCAGCATGGTCGCGAAATCGCTGTCGATCAGAATAGCGGCCAGTGAGGACCAGTCCTTCTCCGAAAACAGGAACAGGCAGTATTCGAACAGATCCCGCTTGTTGCCGCGAAAATCGTCTGAAGAGACATTTTTCAGCAGAAATCTCCGCGCGGCCAGTTCCACCCGCCCCGACCGGACGCCGCGCGCATATAAGTGAAGCGCATGTTCAGGGGAGGAAAACTGGCGCGCGACATTGCTTTCGGTCACACCGTCCAGCGCCGCGTCGTAAGCGGTCGCGCCGGCCGGATTTCGATAATGTTTCCAACCCAGATAGCGGGCGTGAAAGCTTTCCAACGCTGAACCGACATGCACCATTCCGACCTTTACAAGCTGCGCGATCCTTCCTGTCAAGCACAAGTCCGGAACCGCTTCCCGGGCCGATCTTCCGACAGGATAACTGCGTCTTAGCGTCCTACCCGTTTCGGACCGCTTGCGGCGAATAAAACTTGCGGGCATGTTGGTTATTATGATCGCAGACAAAAGAGCTGCGGAAAAACACAACCGGGAGGAATTCGATGCAACTACATCGCATAGCCGTCGCTGCCGTATCCGCCATGATGATCGTCCAGCCTGCATTGGCGCAGGAAGATCGTGAAGGCTGGCCCACCAGCATGACCGTCGGCACTGCCAGCCAGGGCGGCACATATTTCATCTACGGCACCGGCCTTGCAGCCATGATCAGCCAGAACCTCGGCGTGAACGCCTCGGCGGAAGTCACCGGCGGCCCGGTGCAGAACGCCACGCTGGTACAGACCGGCGACCACCAGATCGGGCTGGTCACGATGGGTCCGGCCTATGAAGCGTGGACCGGCAAAAGCGAACTCGCCCCGGGGGTGGAGCATACCAAGCTGCGCGCCCTGTTCCCGATGTATCAGACCCCGTTCGAGGCTGTGGCGCTGACCTCCACCGGGATTGACGATGTCAGCAAGATCGACGGCAAGCGCGTCTCGGTCGGCCCGGCTGGCGGCACCGCCGCGACCTACTGGCCGCGTTTTTACGAGGTGCTCGGGGTTAACGCCAATATCAGCTATGCCGGGGCCAGCGACTCGACCGGGCAGGTCAAGGACGGGCTGATCGACGCATTCTCCTTCGCAGCGGGCGTGCCGATCTCGGCCTTCTCGCAGATCGCGGCTGAGAACGACGTGAACATCTTCGGCTTTACCGAAGAGCAGCGGAACCAGATCCTCGAAGCCATGCCGGAAGTTGCCGCTTACGACATCCCGGAAGACATGTATCCGGGCGTGCCGGCGCATGGCACCGTGGCAATGTGGAACTTCGCGACCGCGTCGGAGGACATGCCCGAAAGCCTCGCCTATGAAATCACCAAGATGGTGATGGAAAATAACGAAGGCATGATGCAGATCCACGCAGCGGCGAAGGAAACCCTGCCGGAGAACGCGGATAAGAACACCTTCCTGCCGTATCATCCGGGCGCGGTTCGCTACTTCGACGAAGCGGGTATCGAAATCCCCGAGGAACTGCGCGGATAAAACAGCGCCACGCACTGCCACGCGGGGCCGGGATGTCCTGCGGATAGTGTGAACCCATGAGTCATGCGAAGCGCGCGGTATTCGCGCGCTTCGCCACAAGGTCCGGACCGCTGGTTCCGGCGTGACCTTCAGATACCGGAGCAGCAGATGTCCGACAGCAACCCGTCACAGCGCGCCGACGAAGATCAGAACAGCCCCGTTATTGCGCAAGGTGTGGATGACGAGCCCCTGATGGGCACGCAGCGCGACCTGACCGGCAGGCTCGGCCTGATTTTCACGGCGCTTTGTATCGCCTATACGATGTTTCACCTGCTGGTGATGAACCTGTTTCCGCTTGAAACATGGGCCTATCGCCTGATCCATATCACCGGCGGTCTGGTCATCGGGTTTCTGGGATATTCCGCCCTCAGCCAGTCGGACGAGCCGCAAGGGCACAGGACCGCCGTTCAGGCCCGCAGCATGCCCGAAAAGGCGCTGCTCACCGTGGCTCTGGTCGGGACGGCTTACGCTTTTGCAATGGTCGCCATCGCCTGGCTAGGGAAATGGTTTTTGGGCGCGGCGAACCCGCCCGGTTTCGTGTTCAGCAGCTTCGGCATCCCGCTGCTGGTCGGAACCATTGCCGCGGTCGTCGCCGGGTGGCTCTATTCCAACCGCGACCGCAGCCATGTCTATGAAGGTGACTGGCTGCTCGCCATCGCCTCGGTCGCGGTGCTGGGATATATCCTGTTCGTCGTCGGTGCATTGCGTCTGCGCGCGGGCACGGCGATGGCGCAACCGGCGGATATGTACGCGGCGGCAGCGGGCGTGATCCTGATCCTCGAACTGACGCGGCGCCTGACCGGGCTGGTGCTGGTGGTGATCGTCAGCGTCTTTATCGCCTATTCCTTCCTTGGCCCGTTCCTGCCGGGCTTCCTGAACCATCGCGGCTACGACGCCGCGCGCTTCTTCACCTATATCTTCACCGATCAGGGGATCCTTGGGGCGCCAATCGCGGTCTCCTCGACCTATATCATCCTGTTCATCGTTTTCGCCGCGTTCCTGCAAGCGTCGAAAGTCGGGGATTACTTCGTCAACTTCGCCTTCGCCGCTGCCGGTCAGGCGCGTGGCGGCCCGGCCAAGGTGGCGGTGTTCGCGTCCGGCCTGATGGGCATGATCAACGGCACCTCCGCGGGCAACGTGGTTTCAACCGGCTCGCTGACCATTCCGCTGATGCGCCGCGTCGGCTACCCCGCCCAGTCCGCCGCCGCGATCGAGGCGACCGCATCCTCCGGCGGCCAGATCCTGCCGCCGATCATGGGCGCGGGCGCCTTCATCATGGCCGAGGTCACCGGCATTCCCTATACGGAGATTGTTGTCGCCGCGATCATTCCGGCGATCCTCTATTTCATATCCGTCTATTTCATGGTCGATCTTCAGGCCCTGAAGCTGAACATGAAGGGATTGCCGCGCAAGGAACTGCCGAAATTCGCGGTTCTGGTGCGGCAGGTTTATCTGTTCCTTCCGATCATCATCCTGATCTACACGCTGTTCGCCGGTTATTCGGTTATCCGCGCCGGTACGCTCGCCATGGTCTCGGCAGCGGTTGTGAGCTGGCTGACGCCGCACAAGATGGGCCCGCGCCAGATCCTGCACGCGCTTGATCTGGGCGCGCGCATGTCGATCCAGATGGTCGCGGTCTGTGCCGCCGCCGGGATCATCGTCGGGGTGATCGCGCTGACCGGGGTCGGTGCGCGCTTCTCCACCCTGCTGCTGACCATTGCGGATCAGAGCCAGCTTCTCGCGCTGTTCTTCGCCATGTGTATCTCCGTCCTGCTCGGCATGGGGATGCCCACAACGGCGGCCTATGCCGTGGCGGCAGCCGTGGTTGCGCCGGGCCTCATCTCGCTTGGCATCCCGGTGCTGGTCGCGCATTTCTTCGTGTTCTACTACGCGGTCATGTCGGCCATCACGCCGCCCGTGGCGCTCGCTGCCTATGCCGGGGCCGGGTTGTCGGGATCGGACCCGATGAAAACCTCGTTCGAGGCCTTCCGCCTCGGCCTTGCCGCCTTCATTGTGCCGTTCATGTTCTTCTCATCGCATGAGTTGCTGATGCAGGGCGCTTGGCTGGACATCCTGCATGTGTTCATCTCCGCCATGCTGGGCATGTTCCTGCTGTCCGCGTCGGTGATCGGCTATTTCTTCGGACGGCTGAATATCGTGCTTCGCATCATCCTGCTCGCCGCCGCGCTCGCCATGGTGGATGGCGGCTGGCTGACCGATGGGATCGGGCTGGCCGTCGCTGCCGCAGTCTACGCGATGCAGCGCATGGGCGGGCAGGGCCGCGCGGCGGCCTGATCTCAACCGGACCCGCCCGCGTCTTCTCGCGGGCGGTCCGTCCCGAACGCTAACCCCAATCCAGCACCACTTTCCCCGCCTCGCCCGTGCGCATCGCGGCAAAGCCTTTGGCAAACTCGTCAATCGGCAGGCGATGCGTGATCAGCGGCGTCAGGTCGAGCCCGGATTGCACGAAGGCAATCATCTTGTACCAGCTCTCATACATCTCGCGGCCGTAAATCCCCTTGAGATGCAGCATCTTGAAGATGACCTTGTTCCAGTCGATCTCGAACCCGGCGGGCGCGATACCGAGAATGGCGATCTTGCCGCCATTATTCATCGACTCGATCATCTGCCGGAAGGCCGGGGCCGCGCCCGACATCTCCAGCCCGACATCGAACCCCTCCGTCATGCCCAGGCGGGTCATGACATCGCGCAGATCCTCGCTGGTCACATCGACCGCATTTTCCAGCCCCAGCTTGCGAGCCAGCGCCAGCCGGTTGGGGTTGATGTCGGTGATGACCACCTTCCGCGCCCCGGCCCGCTGCGCCACCAGCCCGCCCATGATCCCGATGGGACCGGCACCCGTGACCAGCACATCCTCGCCCACACAGTCGAAGCTCAGCGCCGTGTGAACCGCATTGCCGAACGGGTCGAAGATCGCCGCGATCTCGTCGGGCACATCGTCCGGGATCACCACGACATTGCTCTCCGGCAGGCACAGATATTCCGCAAACGACCCCGCCCGCTGTACGCCGACGCCGAGCGTGTTGCGGCACAGATGCCCCCGCCCCGCGCGGCAATTCCGGCAGAAGCCGCAGGTGATATGCCCCTCGCCCGAGACGCGCTGTCCGGCCCGGAACCGGGTCACGGCGCTGCCCGTATCAGCGATTACGCCGCAGAACTCATGCCCCGTGACAAGCGGCACCGGAACCGAGCGCGAAGCCCATTCGTCCCAGTTCCAGATATGCACATCCGTCCCGCAGATGGCGCTTTTTCGGATGTGGATCAGCACCTCGTTCGGTCCCGGCTCCGGCACGGGCACCTGTTCCATCCACAGCCCTGCTTCGGGCCGCGATTTGACCAGGGCTTTCATCATATTGCTCATGCGATCACCTTCAATTCGCGGCCCGTCTCGATAAAGGCGGCGATGCAGGCGGACAGATCTGCCTCGCTATGGGCCGCCGACATCTGGGTGCGGATGCGCGCCTGCCCGCGCGGCACCACGGGGAAGGAGAACGCGGTCACATAAACCCCCCGTTCCATCATCCGCGCGGCGAAATCCGACGCCAGATGCGCGTCCCCCAGCATCACCGGGATGATCGGATGGCCCGCACCAGCCAGCGTGAACCCGGCCGCCTCCATCTCCCGCCGGAACCGTGCGGCATTGCCGTCCAGTCTTGCCCGCAGATCCTCGCCCGCCTCGATCAGGTCAAGCGCCGTCAGCGAGGCGGCGGCGATCACCGGGGCCAGCGTGTTGGAAAACAGATAGGGCCGCGACCGCTGCCGCAGCATCTCCACCAGCGGGCCGGGTCCGGCGACATAGCCGCCCGATGCCCCGCCAAGCGCCTTGCCAAGCGTCCCGGTCAGCACGCCGACCCGATCCGCCACGCCATGCAGCGCCGGTGTCCCGCGTCCTCCCGGCCCGGTCAGCCCGACCGCATGGCTGTCATCGACGACGACCGTCGCGTCATACCGTTCGGCCAGATCACAGATCGCAGGCAGATCGGCGATCACCCCGTCCATGGAGAACACGCCATCCGTCACGATCACCCGGTTCCGCGACCCTGCTGCGGCCTTCAGGCAGGCTTCAAGCTCGCCCATATCGTTATTCGCGTAACGATGCCGCTCTGCCTTGCACAGCCGCACCCCGTCGATGATCGAAGCATGGTTGAGCGCGTCCGAGATGATCGCATCCTCCGCGCCCAGAATGGTCTCGAAAAGCCCGGTATTCGCATCGAAGCAGGAGGAGAACAGGATCGCGTCCTCCGTCCCCAAAAAACCGGCGATGCGTGCCTCAAGCTGTTTATGCTCCTCCTGCGTGCCGCAGATGAACCGGACCGAGGCCATGCCATAGCCGTAACGGTCCAGCGCACCCCGCCCCGCTGCAATCAGGTCGGGATGGTTCGCGAGGCCGAGATAGTTATTGGCGCAGAAATTCAGCACCGCCTGCCCCGATGCGACGTCGATGCGTCCGGCCTGCATGGAGGTGATGACACGTTCCCGCTTGAACAACCCGTCATCGCGGATCTGGTCAAGCTCTGCGGACAGGCGGTCAATCAGGCTCATATTGTCTCCCCGTTATCTGCGCGCCGCACCCGGCTTCGCGTCTGGCAGGATCATGAACGATCCCGAGCGGTTACGCCAGATGCGGTCAGCACGACGTTTACGGTGAAGCCATCTGGCCGGTGCTGGCCGCGTATTGTTGGGGGCATTGGTGCGGCGTTGTTGCGCACGCCCGCAGTTCTGCATATGGTTGAATTTGCAACCATGCGCGGGAGGTAAGTTATGAACCAATCAGGAAGACCATCCGGGGGAAGGCTGTGGCGTTGAAGTTCTATGGCTATTTCCGTTCCTCTGCCGCCTATCGCTGCCGGATCGCGTTCAACCTGAAATCCGTGCAACCCGAAGTCTTGCCCGTCAATCTCCGCGCGGGTGAGCAACAGGCCGACGCCTTCACCGCGATAAACCCGCAGGGTCTGGTTCCGGCACTGGATACCGGCACGGAGGTTCTGTCCCAGTCCCTCGCAATCATCGAGTGGCTGGAGGAGGTCCATCCGCAGCCCCCCTTGCTCCCCGCCGATCCGGTCGCCCGCGCCCAAGTCCGCGCTTTCGCACAGATCATCGCCTGCGATATTCATCCGCTGCAAAACCTGCGGGTGCTCAACCACCTCAAAGCGAGATTTGGGCTGGACCAAACCGGCGCGCAAGACTGGTGCCGTCATTGGATCGCTGAAGGCCTTTCCGCCTGCGAAACTGTCGCTGCCGCACAGACCCATGCGGGTGCGTTCACCTTCGGCACCAGTCCCGGCCTCGCCGATATATGTCTCATCCCGCAGCTTTTCTCCGCCGACCGCTTCGGGGTGGAGATAACCGCCTTCCCACGCCTTCAGGACATCCGCGCCGCCTGCGACGCCCTGCCAGCCTTCGCCGCCGCCCATCCCAGCCAGCAGCCCGACGCGATCTGAGCACGCGCCCGTATTGCCAAGGGTCCGAACTGCCCGCTATGTCTCCTTGCGTAACGGGTGCCGGGTTGGACAGGCGACATGACGGAATTCATCATAACAATGCTCGCCTTCATGGCCGGGGGAATTCTAAAGGGCGCCATCGGCGCCGGTGCGCCGGTGTTGGTGGTGCCGGTTATGTCGATTTATTTTGGCGTTCCTTATGCCGTGGCCGCGTTCACGCTGCCTGCTATAGCTTCAAATATATGGCAGGGCTGGCATTACCGGCACTCGCTTGAGGACGCGGGATTCCTGTGGCGACTGACGCTTGGGGCCGGGATCGGGGCGTTTTTGGGCACGGTTTTGCTGGCCAATCTGCCCGGAGAGCTGTTGTCGCTGGTCGTGGGTGTTCTGGCGCTGTGCTATGTCGGGTTCAAGCTGTTCAAACCGGGCTGGTCGCTGCCCTATGAGACCGCGCGGCGGCTGGCGGCGCCGGCGGGGTTTACGGCGGGAGTGCTTCAGGGCGCGGCGGGGATTTCGGCACCGGTTTCGGTGACCTTCATGCATGCGGCTAATCTTGGGCGGCTGCGGTTCATCGCGTCGATTTCGATCTTTTTCCTTGGAATGTCGTGCGTTCAGTTGCCATCCCAGATCGGGCTGGGGGTGATGGACCGGCAGATATTCCTGTTCAGCCTTATGGGCTGCGTGCCGCTGTTTCTTGGCATGCCGATTGGCGCGTGGCTGGTCAAACGCTTCGGGGTGAAGCTGTTCGACCGGCTGATCATGACGCTGCTGGTGGTGATCTCCGTCACGCTGATCGCGGAGGCGTTTTGAACGGCATCCATAAGACGCAGCTTATGGGAAGCCGGCCGCACAGCGCGTACACCGGGCGTACACAGGCTGTACACAGGGCGTACACCGGCCCCGCAACATGGCGGTCGTGGACCCGGCTGACGGGGTGGATGACGGCGGCGGAGGCACGGAGAGGGGGGCCGCCAGACCTGCCCCGGCGGCAGGGCTTCGGCGCAGCGCGGGCAGTGAGGCGATCCGCTGAAACAGCGCGGCCCGGATCACGCCGCCCCCGGAGAGCGGCAGAGGGCAGCGGGCGACCGCGGGCGTGCGCTGCCTTGGGTGGTGGCCGGGCGGTTTATGGTGCCGTATCGCTGTGCGGCTGGTCGGTGTGGACCGGCGACGAAGCGAACGCCCGTGCGGGCGGTCGTCCTCTGCCCGGCGGCGCTAAAGCGCCTTGTTCCGGGCGGGTAGTGAAGCAGAAGGGCCTGAGCGAGCGCTCGTTCTATGGCAAATCGCGGTCGCTCAGCGTCCCCTGCCCCACGTCCAATCCCGGCCAACATCTGCAGTGCTGAGCAAGTAAACACTCAGCGTAGAGACTGTAGGATTTCAAACTTAGTCCCGTGGCGACGTCGGCTTGGTTGAGCGTAACACTCTGTATACGCTTCAAGCGGAAAGGAGAGAGTTGCCTTTCCTATATGATTTGAAACGATAAATATTGTACAGTTCGCCCAGTTTTTCTGCCGCCTCTTCTGCTGTCAGTTTGCCTTCCGCGTGCGCCATTCGAATGCGCTTCGCTTCCAGCATAATAGAATGCAACTTAGTGGAAGCTGGTCCACCTTTGTCTGAGGCGACAGAAAAACGACCGTTTACTGTATTTTTTTTCACTAGTGGCATTTCTTCGACCTCTCAACACTGCTCTTGGACATGGTCAATCAGTGGCTCACATGTAACCACCAGTTGCTTGGCCCGGTTCCTATAAAATGCGTAGGGTCTGGCGCAGTCTATAGAAATGAAGCCTTTTATCTTTTGTGTCCGACTTGACGTAATCGGAATCAGAAGTAGTGAACGGTAGTTCCTCGACGATTGCGTAGGACTGAACATTGCCTCCTGTCCAAAGTCCTTCAGATCATTAACCACACGCGCGCCAGGACCAGACTGACAAGCAATATGCCCTAAAACCCTGTTCAAATTCCTAACAGGGCGTCCAATCGGTCTTTCGTTACCGGGGTTGCGGTGCTTGATCTTCATCCTCGTCGCACCTCCTCCGTCGTACAGAGCAAGGCTAACAGAAATTTCGCCTCTTGGCGACCGGGTAACGGTACGCGCGTAACCTTCGATGACGCCCAACGTAGCCGTGATGGAGGCATCGCGCGTGTTCGCTGGTGTTGCCGAAGATTTGACGGAAGTTATCAGGTCCCCAATACGGACCCAGGTCTCTGCCGAGGCAGCATCAACTACACTGCTCTTGCGCTTTAGCCACTGTTCAAGAAGTGAATTTATCGTGAACAGACAGAAAATCACGGTAGAGGCGACCACCGCTTCCACCAGCGTGATCTTCTTAAAAACGAAGTGTGTGATCGCCGGGCCCGAAGCTGACATGGCCAACCTAGTGAGCCAGCTCAGCAGTCTGCCGATACTAAAGTCCCGCAATAGGGTATTGTGGCGGAAAAAAACCAAGCCGTTCCATATCTTTCCGAAGAGGCTCGGCTCGTCTTCTCGTAGCCAGAGATTGACCCTATTTTCGAACTTACTCAATTTGAACCACGCCCTTGGAATACATGACAGCGTATAGGTAGAGATCTTGAATAGGGACAATTAATATCTATGCGGATCGACCTAGAAGAGCCTCGGCTCTACAAGCAGCAGACTTTGGCCCAAGGCGCGGCTAATTTTTCCTCACCGACCGACGGGCGTGCTCAAGAAAAGGTTCTTCTACGGAGTCATTGAATGGCTGCTGTCACCACCAAGTGAGGTAGCCAAGCCGCGTAGCCGCACGTCGGCTTTGCCCAACCCATCACCTCAAACCCGCCCATTCCTCGCCGCCAGCAGCTTCAACCGCAGCGCGTTCAACCGAATAAACCCGGCCGCGTCCTTCTGGTCATAGGCGCCGGCGTCGTCCTCGAAGGTCACATGGGCCTCGGAATACAGCGAATGGTCGGACCAGCGGCCGACGGTGTGCACGGAGCCCTTGTAGAGTTTCAGCCGCACCGTGCCGGTGACGTGTTCCTGTGATTTGTCGATGGCGGCTTGCAGCATTTCGCGCTCGGGCGAGAACCAGAAGCCGTTATAGATCAGCTCGGCATAGCGGGGCATGAGGCTGTCTTTCAGGTGGCCTGCGCCCGCGTCCAGCGTGATCTGTTCGATGCCGCGATGGGCCTCCAGCAGGATGGTGCCGCCGGGGGTTTCGTAGATGCCGCGGGATTTCATGCCGACGAAGCGGTTTTCGACGAAATCGAGGCGGCCGATGCCGTGTTTGCGGCCAAGTTCGTTCAGGGCGGTCAGGATGGTGGCCGGCGACATCGCCTCGCCGTTGATGGCGGTGGCGTCGCCCTTTTCGAAGGTGATTTCGATATGTTCGGGGGTGTCCGGCGCGTCCTCGGGGTTGACGGTGCGCTGATAGACGTAATCGGGGGCCTCGACGGCGGGGTCTTCGAGCGCCTTGCCCTCGGAGGAGGTGTGGAGCAGGTTGGCGTCGACGCTGAACGGGGCCTCGCCGCGCTTGTCCTTGGCAATCGGGATCTGGTGCTGTTCGGCGAATTCGATCAGCTTGGTGCGGCTGGAGAGGTTCCATTCGCGCCACGGCGCGATGACGCGGATATTGGGATCGAGCGCGTAGGCGGAGAGCTCGAAGCGGACCTGATCGTTGCCCTTGCCGGTGGCGCCGTGGGCGATGGCGTCGGCGCCGTGTTCATGGGCGATCTCGACCAGGCGCTTGGAGATCAGCGGGCGCGCGATGGAGGTGCCCAGCAGGTAAAGGCCTTCATAGACGGCGTTGGCGCGGAACATCGGGAAGACGAAATCGCGGGTGAATTCCTCGCGCAGGTCGTCGATATGGATATTCTCGGGGCGGATGCCCAGCAGTTCGGCCTTTGCGCGCGCCGGTTCGAGTTCCTCGCCCTGACCGAGATCGGCGGTGAAGGTGATGACCTCGCAGCCATATTCGGTCTGGAGCCATTTGAGGATGATCGAGGTGTCGAGGCCCCCGGAATAGGCCAGAACGACTTTTTTCGGCGCGGTCATGGGCGAGTCCTTTCTGATGTCGCACCGGATTATGCGGTTTTGGCTGGTCTCACAAGTGGGGGTGCCGGGAAACGGTCAGATCAGGAACTGGGCGAGCAGGTCGTCATTGGTGATGTCCTGATAGGTGAAGCCGGCGGCGTCGAGCTTGGCGGTGAGCGTGGTGAGGTTCGCCGGGTCGGAGGTTTCGATGCCGATCAGGACGGAGCCGAAATTGCGGGCCGATTTCTTGAGATATTCGAAACGCGCGATGTCGTCATCGGGACCGAGCATTTCGAGGAAATCGCGCAGCGCGCCGGGGCGTTGTGGCAGGCGGAGGATGTAGTATTTCTTGACGCCGCTGTAACGCTGGGCGCGTTCTTTCACCTCGGGCAGGCGTTCGAAATCGAAATTGCCGCCGGAGACGATGCAGACGACGCGCTTGCCGGTCAGTTGCCCGGTGGCATGGAGGTCTTGCAACACGTCGATGGACAGCGCGCCTGCGGGTTCCAGCACCACGCCTTCGACGTTCAGCATGTCGAGCATGGTGATGCACAGCCTGTCCTCCGGCGCGGTCAGCACCTGATCGGCGGAAAAGCCGCGCAGCCGTGCAAACGGCAGATCCCCGATCCGGGCCACGGCCGCGCCGTCGACGAAGCTGTCGACCTTGGGCAGCGTCACCTGCACCCCGGCGGCGAGCGACTGCTTCAGGCTGGACCCGCCTTGCGGCTCGGCGAAGATGAATTCCGTCCCGGGCGCGGCGCTGGCCATGTAACCCGTCATCCCCGCCGATAATCCGCCACCGCCGACCGGCAGAATGACGAGATCGGGCGGGGCGGGAAGCTGGGTCAGGATTTCACGGGCGACGGTCGCCTGCCCCTCGATCACGTCGGCGGCGTCGAAGGGCGACAGGAAGGCGGCGCTGTTTTCGGCCGCGAATTGCTGCGAGGCGGCGAGCGTCTGGTCGAAATAATCCCCGGTCAGCACGATCTCGACACTGTCGCCGCCGAAGATGCGGGTCTTGGCAATCTTCTGCTGCGGCGTCGTGACCGGCATGAAGATGGTGCCGCGCGCGCCGAAATGGCGGCAGGCAAAAGCCATGCCCTGCGCATGGTTCCCGGCAGAGGCGCAGACGAAATGTCGCGTGCTGCCCGCGTCGATGGCCTTGCGCATGGCATTGAACGCGCCCCGCAGCTTGTAGCTGCGCACGGGTGTGAGGTCTTCACGCTTCAGCCAGATCTCCGTGCCGTAGCGGGCCGAGAGATGGTCGTTCAGTTGCAGCGGCGTCTCCGGAAAGAGATCGCGGAGGGCGGTTTCGGCGGCGGTAACGGCGTTGGTGAAGTCGGACATGCGGGCACCTTTGAAAAGCGCCGGAAGGGTTCGCATGGTGGGGGGCGGAGGTCAATGTGGGGGGTGAAGCTGATATCAAGTGTATTAGATCACATGTCCCATTGGGTTGTTCTGGAATGGAGACCGTGACACCCTGATACACTGGGAAGTTGGCTCGCAACCTAAAAAGAGACTTGAAGCGTGGAAAATGATAGAGAATGCCTTGAGTGTCGAAATAAAATCGACCTTCAAGCGAAAATCTGCATTGAATGTGGATCATATCAGGATTTGCGTCGCCACATTAAGACATGGACTCCTGCTCTTGGTTTTATCCTCGCTTTCATTGCTTTCCTGTTCTCTATTTTTCCACAAATCAGAAGTGCATTCTTTCCGTCCCCGCCCAAAATTAGTGTAAGTCTGAGTTCGGTTTCTGAGCGGAGTGTGACGTTCTATGTTTCTAATTTGGGTGAGAGGCGGCTTATGATCGACCCCCTGTTAAAGTGTGTTGCAGCCGATCAAATTGACGAAAGAGTGGTCGACTATGAAGAGCCGTTTCGCGTTTTGCACACAACTGTTGAAGGCCAGTTGGACCGGCCCATAACGGTTTCTGAACTTGGGGGAAGTGAACTTGCGACTTTTGATATCCCGGCGGGTACCGATGGAACTTGGCTAGAAAGCAAACCTGTGTTTCTGTCCCCTGAAGATGAACGAGTCAGCGGCATAAGCCGCGGATTCTCAAACGGAATGAGGCATACATGGTTTGAAGCCGATCGCTCGTCGAAAATCCCCACTTACCATATTGTTGGCGAAGATGGCCTTATATCTCTTCAGCCGGTATCAGAGATTGCAACTTTTTGTCAATTGAACGCGCTTGATCCGGCTTCGGGAATGGAGGTCAGCGAAGGTATCGCAATTTGGCAAGTCGGCAACGATATATGGCAAGGTGGACAGGCAAGTAAACTCTACAATGTCACTGGAAGCTTGATATACATAGGGGGCCCAGGAGGACTAAGCGAAACGGACCCAAACCTTTGTGGGTCAGAGTTTCCACCTTGGGGTTGTGTTACGGCCAACTGACTCTTTTTTTGGATCCTACAATTCAGATGTTCATGTAACTTGCAGCATTGGTTACACTAGATTCAAAGCTGACATCCCCTCCCACACCAGCCCGGAATCGCGCCGCGTAGCGGCCCGGGCCAGCGGCCTGCCGTCCCGGCGGCTGGCCGCTTTGGTGCCGTTCCGCGCCGGACAGCGGTTCGATGTGGCTGCGCCATAAACTGCCCAGCACAAACGCTGGTGCGGCCATCCACGGCAGGCCGCTGGCCCCGTGTTGCGAGGGAATGAGCCTCGGCGTTTGTATGGTCGCGTCCTGCGATAGCTCGGCCCGGAACAAGGGGCGCAGCCCCGCCGGGCAAGCGCCTGCCCGCCCGGACGGGCTGGCGCTTTGGTGACGATGGTCTTGCTGCTCCGCGAAAAGATGTGGGCTGCGCAATAAACCGCGCCGCCCGACCGAAAGCTGCGCCATCCCGCGGGCAGGCGCTTGCCCTCTGTCGGGACGGGGTGGGGGAACCGGCCCCCGGCAGAGGGGGCCGCGCCGCCGTCAGATCCGCTCGATCGCGATGGCGATGCCCTGGCCGCCGCCGATGCACATGGTGATGAGGCCGCGTTTGCCGCCGATGCGGTCAAGCTCGTACATCGTCTTGACGGTGATGATCGCCCCCGTCGCGCCGACCGGGTGGCCAAGCGCGATGGCGCCGCCATTCGGGTTCACCTTCGCCGGGTCGAGGCCGAGTTCCTTGTTGACGGCGAGGGCCTGGGCCGCGAATGCCTCATTCGATTCGATCACGTCGAAATCGCCGACCGAGAGCCCGGTGCGTTTCAGCAGGCTCTGAACGGCGGGGACGGGGCCGATCCCCATGACCTCGGGCCGGACGCCGGCATGGGCGTAGCCGAGGATACGGAAACGGGGCGTGAGGCCGGCGGCTTTGGCGGCGTCTTCGCGGGCGAGGACCAGCGCCGCCGCGCCATCATTGATGCCCGAGGCGTTGCCTGCGGTGACGGTGCCGTCCTTTTTGAACACGGTTTTCAGCGCGGCGAGTTTCTCGGCCGAGGTCTGTTTGGGGTGTTCGTCGACCTCGAACAAGACCGGGCCCTTGCGGCTGCTGATTTCGACCGGGGTGATCTGCTCGGCGAACAGCCCGTCCGCGATGGCCTTGGCAGCGCGGTTCTGGGATTCGAGGGCGAAGGCGTCCTGATCCTCACGGCTGATGCCGTTCTCGGCGGCAACGTTTTCGGCGGTGACGCCCATATGGCCGGTGCCCATCGGGCAGGTCAGCGCGCCGGTCATCATGTCGAGCATCTTCGCGTCGCCCATCTTGGTGCCGAAGCGCGCCTGCGGCACAGCGTAGGGCGAGCGGGACATGGATTCCGCACCGCCCGCGACGGCGAAATCGGCGTCGCCCAGCATCAGCGCCTGCGTGGCCGACACGATGGCCTGCGCGCCGGAGCCGCAGAGCCGGTTGACGTTCATCGCCGGTGTGGTGTCGGGGATGCCTGCGTCGAGCATGGCGACGCGGGAGAGATACATATCGCGCGGCTCGGTATTGATGACATGGCCGAAGACGACCGTGCCGATCTGGTCGGGTGCGGTGCCCGCGCGCTCAAGTGCCGCGCGGGTGACGGTGGCCGCGAGGTCGATCGGCGCGACGGTGGCGAGGCTGCCGCCAAAGGTGCCGATGGCGGTGCGAGCGCCGGACAGGATGACGATATCGGACATGGTTCCCCCCAATGTGATGCTGGGGGCAGCTTAGGCGGCCTGAAAATGCGTGTATAGAGGCAAGTGATTAGGGCAGTATAAGCTAGGCTCCAGACCCATTGATTTCGTGCGTTTGACGTGATTCAGGCTCCGCAAGGAGATCTGATGAATGTGCAATCTTTTCTGGCTGACGGACGCGCAGATGGCGCGTCTGAAACCGTTCTTTCCCAAAAGTCACGGCAAGCCACGCGTTGATGACCGTCGCGTGTTGAGTGGAATAATATTCATCAATCGCAACGGGTTGCGATGGTGCGATGCGCCGAGGGAATACGGCCCGGCAAAGACGCTCTATAACCGCTGGAAGCGCTGGTGCGAGAACGGCGTCTTCGCCCGGATCATGATGGGCCTGGCCGCTGAGAGTGCCGAACACAAGACGATCATGATCGATGCGACTTACCTGAAAGCACATCGCACGGCCTCAAGCCTGCGGGTCAAAAAGGGGGGCGCGCGCGCCAGATAGGGCGCACGAAAGGCGGCATGAACACGAAACTGCATGCCGTCACCGATGCGAAAGGACGCCCAATCCAGTTCTTCATGTCGGCCGGGCAAGTGAGCGACTACACTGGCGCGGCAGCGCTGCTGGGCAGTTTGCCAAAGGCCGGCTGGATGCTTGCGGACAGGGGCTATGACGCCGATTGGTTTCGGGAAGCGTTGAAAGACAAGGGGATAAAGGTTTGCATCCCCGGCCGAAAGTCCCGCAAGAAGGCGATCAAATACGACAAGCGGCGCTACAAACGTCGCAACCGCATCGAGATCATGTTCGGTCGCCTCAAGGACTGGCGCCGCGTGGCCACTCGATACGACCGATGCCCCGAAACATTCTTCTCTGCAATCCTGCTCGCCGCCACCGTCATCTTCTGGTTATGATCGGGAACGAGTCCTGACCCTAGTGAATATCTTAGGGCATTTTACGATAAACTTTGTTTTGAATTACTTCTGAATATCCGTCATCTCGTTTCACCAGAAGATCGACAATCATTTTGACCTGATAAGCATCGATCTGCTCCTCTGTGTACTGCAAAGAAATGTCGCTCACTTTGGAGGGGTCGAGACTCGATCCTCGAAGCCGCCAGCTATAGTCATCAAAGTCCATGTGCCCGCCGGGGCGCAGGAGTTTGTCACAGAGGAAGAAATTTAGAGCATCCAGCGCGACGGTGTGGGCGCCGTCCAGAAAGCAGTAATCGAAAATTGGGGCATGATTCTGCTCGATCAGTTTCATCAATGACCAGTTATAGGAATCATTATATTTTTGCGAGTTGGGGAAATAATGAATTTTATTTCCATAATTGCTTAACTTCTCTTTTGCTGTAGAGATTGCATCTTCAAAATCAAAGAGGAACAGCGTGGCATTTGGAAATTTTTCGCAAATATGCCTGGAGGTATCAGCTTTGTAAATGCCGAACTCCGCATAGCTGAAATATGCATCAGGCTGATAAATCTGTGCGAGCATTTCGTAGGTTGATGCCGTACCCTCTGGGTTGACCTTCAGCTCCGGCGGATACCAATTTTCGCTCATTCAATCTCTCTCTTAAGGCGCATAAAATATAATTACACAGCTTAAAGCAGATTTTGAGTCGTTACCAGAGCGAAAGCTGCGACTGCAGGTATGGGGGATACTTATATAAGTGGAAATTGAGCAAATACATGTTTATCTAAAGTGAGTTGAGGTGGGATATTGGTCCCATCATTGACAGTTCCACGCGTGCTCGCCTGATTCACTTCTCCTGCAAGCTGATATGCTTGTCCGGGACGTTGTAATCTAAAACCGCTCAATCAAATGCAGCACCACCGTCACCGTCAGGATGCTCGCGGCGGTTGAGATCAGGATGGAGGAGGAGACGCGCTGCACGGCGATGCCGAAATATTGGGCGAGCATGTAGACATTGCCTGCGACCGGCAGTGAAGCGGCTGCGATCATGACGCCTGCGGGGAAGGGGGCGACGCCGAGCGACAGGGCGGCGATGGCGACGGAGGCGGGGTGGAGGATCAGCTTGGCGAAGCTGAGCCAGATTGCGGCTACGGGACGTTCGGCCTTCCGTCCGACAAGGCTCGCGCCGATGGCGAAAAGTGCGCCGGGAGTGGCGGCGGCGGAGAGGATGGTCAGGAACTCATAGGCGGGATCGGGCAGCGGCAGGGACCATGCCGACCAGATCAGGCCCAGCCCCATCGAGACGATCATCGGGTTGGCGATCAGACCGCGGAGCAGGCGGCCTGCAATGGACAGCCGCAGCCCGCCCTGACGTGCGGCGGTGATGATGACGGTGATGAGGGTGGAGAATACCACAAGGTCGATGATCAGCACCATCAGCACCGGACCGGCGGCGGCTTCGCCCATCAGGGCGACCAGCATGGGGACGCCGAGGAAGCCGGTATTGCCGATGACGCAGCAATGCGCCTCCATCGCTGCCTCGGATATGGGCAGGCCGCGCCATTTGCCGACGGCGACGCCGAGCGCCCAGATCAGCAGCGAGCCGGCCAGATAGGCGGCAACGAAGCGTGGATCCCAGATCGCGTTGATCTCTAGCGTGGCGGCGAAGCGGAAGAGCATGGCCGAGAGCGGGAAGTAGAAGACGAATTTCGTCAGCCAGGCGGCGGCTTCCGGAGGGAAGAACCGCGTGCGGGCGGCGGCCCAGCCGAGGCCGATCAGCATGAAAAATGGCAGCGTCTTGAGGAAAATCGCCAGCATGACCCGCTCCGACGGGGCGCAGAGGCTGCGCCGGTTTCGCTGGGTCGACCAAATCACCGGGCGGGGCGGGTTGCAAGCGGGGCTGTGTTGCCGGTGGCAAACCGATATTGCGGCTTATCTGTCCTTGCCGTGATCCGCGCCGATATGATCCTCGCCCCGTTGTTCGGCGAGTTCGACCTGATGCTGGCGTTCGCGGAAGCGCGCGCGGTCGGCGTCGGAATATTCACCGATGCAGCGATGACAGGATACGCCGTCCTCATATTCCGGGCGGGTCTTGTCCTGTGGGGAGAGCGGGCGGCGGCAGGCGTGGCACAGAGTGTAGTCGCCCTGTTTCAGACCGTGACCGAGGCTGACGCGCTGATCGAACACGAAGCATTCGCCGTTCCAGCGGGAGTCCTGTTCCGGCACCTCTTCCAGATATTTCAGGATGCCGCCTTTCAGGTGGAACACGTCCTCTACGCCCTGTGACAGAAGGTAGTTGGTGGATTTCTCGCAGCGTATGCCGCCGGTACAGAACATGGCGACGCGCTTGTTGTGAAAGCGGTGCGCGTTGTCCTGCCACCATGCGGGGAAGTCGCGGAAGCTTTTTGTGTTGGGGTTTACCGCGCCCTCGAACGTGCCGATTTCGACTTCGTAGTCGTTGCGGGTGTCGATGATGGCCACATCCTCGGCGGCGATAAGATCGTTCCATGCCGCAGGCTCGACGTAGTGGCCGACGGCGGCGGTCGGGTCGACATCGGGTTGACCCATTGTCACGATCTCACGCTTGATCCGGACTTTCATGCGCCCGAACGGCATGTCCGCAGCGGTGCTTTCCTTCCAGATCAGATCGGCACAGCCCGGCAGCGCGCGGATATGGGCAAGCACGGCATCAATGCCTTCGCGGGTGCCGGCGATGGTGCCGTTGATCCCTTCACGGGCCAGCAGCAACGTGCCCTTGACGCCATTCGCGCAGGCGGTTTTGGCCAGCGGGGCCTTGATGGCCTCCGGATCGGGGAAAGGGGTGAAATGATAAAGTGCGGCGACGGTCAGCATGTTCAGCCCATAGCCCCGGCGGAGCGTGTCGTCAAATCATGGCGTGGTTATTGCAAGCTGGCGAGTGCGGCACTTGCGCGACGTTAAGGGAACCCGCCGCCATTGACGCCCGCCCAGCAACTGTTACCAAAGCTGAACGGAGGATTTTCTTATGCCCAGAGCCCTGATTGTCATCGATGCACAGGTCGATTTCTGCCCCGGCGGGCGGCTGGCCGTGGATGGCGGGGATGAGATCATCGCGCCGATCAACGATCTGATGGCGGATTACGATGCGGTCGTGCTGACTCAGGACTGGCATCCGGAGGATCATTCCAGCTTTGCCGATAACCATGACGGGGCGGAGCCGTTCTCTACCATCGAGATGGATTATGGTCCGCAGGTGTTGTGGCCGCGGCATTGCGTGATCGGCTCCCCCGGGGCGCGGTTTCATCCGGCACTTGCGGTCGATGTGGCGGATATGGTGCTGCGCAAGGGATACCGGCCGGATATCGACAGTTATTCGGCGTTTTTCGAGAATGACCACCGGACCCGCACCGGTCTGGAAGGGTATCTGCGTGAGCGGGGGCTGTTGCAGATCGATTTCGTCGGCCTTGCCCATGATTTCTGCGTCGCGTGGAGTGCTGTTGACGCGGCGAAGCTGGGTTTCTCCGTGCGTGTGATCGAGGGCGCGACGCGGGCGATAGACCTGAACGGCTCAAAAAAAGCGGCGCAGGATAATATGCGCGCGGCAGGGGTGACGCTGATATGATGATGCCGAATGTCGATATTGCGAGCCGGGTCTATAATCATCGATGGAAGATCGACCCGATTGTGCGCTCGCTGCTGGACACGGATTTCTACAAGCTGCTGATGTGCCAGTCGGTGTTCCGCAACAAGCCGGACACGAATGTCACGTTTCAGCTTATCAACCGGACGAAATCGGTAAAGCTGGCCGAGATGGTCGATGAGGGCGAATTGCGCGAGCAGCTCGATCAGGTGCGGGCGTTGCGGCTGACGCGCGGCGAATCGACCTGGCTGCGGGGCAATACGTTCTACGGCAAGCGGCAGATGTTCCGCCCCGACTTCATGGAGTGGCTGGAGAATGTCCAGCTTCCGGAATACGAACTCACCAAGAAGGATGGCCAGTACGAGCTGCGCTTTGAGGGTAAGTGGCCCGAGGTCATGCTGTGGGAGATCCCGGCGCTTGCGATCATCATGGAGTTGCGATCCCGCGCTGTGACCAAGGATATGGGCCGGTTCGAATTGCAGGTGCTCTATGCCCGCGCGATGACGCGGGTGTGGGAGAAGATTACCGCATTGAACACGCTGCCCGATCTGAAGATTGCCGATTTCGGGACGCGGCGGCGGCATTCCTATCTGTGGCAGGACTGGTGTGTGCAGGCTATGGGCGAGGGGCTGGGCCACGCGCCGGACGGGAAGTTCATCGGAACCTCGAACTGCCTGATCGCCATGCGCCGCGATCTGGAGGCGATCGGGACCAATGCGCATGAATTGCCGATGGTTTACGCAGCACTTGCCGATACGGATGAAGAGCTGAAGCGGGCGCCCTATCGCGTGCTTGCGGATTGGCATGAGGAACATGACGGCAATCTGCGGATGATCCTGCCCGACACCTATGGCACGAAGGGCTTTCTGGAGGGCGCGCCGGACTGGCTGGCGGGCTGGACGGGCATTCGCGTCGACAGCGGCGATCCGGTCGAGAACACGGAGATCGCGATCCAGTGGTGGAAGGATCGCGGCGAGGATCCGACGCAGAAGCTGGTGATCTTCTCGGACGGGTTGGATGTGGCGGAAATCAAGGATCTGTATCAGCGCTTCAACGGTCGGGTGAAGGTCAGCTTCGGCTGGGGTACGCTGCTGACCAATGATTTCCGTGGCTTCGTCGAGGGTGACGGTCTGGACCCGCTGAGCCTCGTCTGCAAGGCGGTCGAGGCCGAGGGGCGGCCCACGGTGAAGCTGTCGGACAACCCGGCCAAGGCAATGGGACCGGCAGACGAGGTGGCGCGCTACAAGCGGGTTTTCGGCGTGGGCGAGCAGGAACGGGTGGAGCTTTACGTCTGATCGGCAAGTGGTTCGGTGGGCGGTCTCGCGTAGCTTTTCGCGGTTCTCGCCGTCACGGTTCCGACTTAGCGTCTTCTTGTTGACCCGGCCCGGAACAAGGGACGCAGCCCCGCCGGGCGAGCGCCTGCCCTGATACTCCGCAATCGCTGGAATTTCGGCTGGAAGCCAAAGCGGTTTCAGTTGCGCGTGAAGCTCGTCACCGTTTCGACATGGGTGGACCAGCGGAACTGATCGACGACGTAGACCGGTCCCATGCGCCAGCCGGCTTTGATCATGGTGGCGGCGTCGCGGGCGAAGGTTACCGGGTTGCAACTGACCCATGCGATGCGGGCAAGGGCAGAGGCGGCGAGATGTTCCGCCTGCGCGGCCGCTCCGCTCCGGGGCGGGTCGATCACCGCGGCGTCGAAACGGGCGAGTTCATCTGGCATGAGGGGGCGGGAGGCGAGGTCTCGGATTTCTGTCGTGATCCGGTGCAGGCCGGGCGTCGTGCGCCACGCGGCGTCGAGCGCGTGGAGCGGCGCGGACAGGCCTTCGACCGCGTGAATATCCGCATGCGCGGCGAGCGGCAGGGAAAACGTGCCGCATCCGGCGAACAGATCGACGATGCTTGTCGCGCCCTCGGTCGTCTTGCGAACCACGCTGAGAAGTGCCGCCTCACCTTCCGCAGTGGCTTGCAGGAACCCGCCGGGCGGGGGTGTCACGCGCGTTTGCCCCATATTCAGCAGCGGTTGTCGGCGGGTCAGGGGTGTGCCGTCCCAGTCCAATCGTGCCAGATCTGCTTTGCGCATGAGGGCGGAGAGTTGCTCGGTCAGCGCTGGATCGAGGGGCTTTCCCCCGGATACGGCCACATCCAGCCCGGAGCGGGTTTCCGTGACGGTCAGTGACAATTCCCCGCTGCGGGAGGCCCCTGCCGATACGACCTGCCTGAGCGCCGGCAGTGCGGCGACGATCCCGGGCCGCAGAACGTGACAATTCGTAATATCCACGATCTGATCCGACGCGCGGCCATGAAACCCAAGAAGAGCACCCTTCTTTGTCCGCCGACCCGACAGAACCGCCCTGCGTCGTGAATGCGACGGAGATGTGGCGATGCCTGCGATCTTCGTCTCGATCCGATGTGCGGCGAGTGCCGATGCGACCAGTTCCGATTTCCAGCGGGCGACGAAATCATCCGATGCGTGCATGAGCGCGCAGCCGCCGCAGGTTGCGTAATGGCGGCAGGGTGGTCGGACACGGTCAGAGGAGGGCTCGATAATTTTCGGGTTGAGCAGATGGCCGTCGCTGGCCTCTGCCGTCACCAACTCGCCCGGGAGAAGGCGCGGCGCGAGGGCTTTTTGGCCATCTGGCCCGCGCGCGATTGCGTTGCCGTGGCGGCCGAGCCGCTCGATGCGCCACGGCGATACGGTCAAAAGTCGGTCAGAACCTTGAGCGAGCGAATATTTGCTGCCGTCTGGTTCGCTGTCGAAAGGGTTTCGTTTAAGTTTTCCAATGAAGCCTGCTGCTCTGTGGTTGCGCAGGCTGTGATAGCAAAGACAGACGTAAGAGCAATAAGATAGAGACGCATAATATCCTCCTGATAGAACGGAGGGAATTTACGCTATCTTGGGTTGATTCGTAACCTGGTTCTCAACTTCTGTACCCAAAAAGCCACCCGACTGCCGGTTCCAGTAGCGTGCATATGTCCCGCTCTGCGCGAGAAGTGCGTCATGCGTGCCTTCCTCGACGATCCGGCCTTCCTCCAGCACCACGATCCGATCCATTTCGGCAATCGTGGACAGCCTGTGCGCAATGGCCAGCACCGTCTTGCCCTTCATCACGCGGTCGAGCGAGCCCTGGATCGCCGCCTCCACTTCGCTGTCGAGCGCCGATGTCGCCTCGTCGAGGATCAGGATCGGGGCGTCTTTCAGGAAGGCGCGGGCCAGTGCGATCCGCTGGCGCTGACCGCCGGACAGCTTGACGCCGCGCTCGCCCAGATAGGCGTCGTAGCCGATGCGGCCCTCGTTATCCTGCATGTCGTGGATGAAGCTTCCGGCCTCCGCGGCCTCTGCGGCGGCGGCGATATCCGCCTCGCTCGCGCCGGGGCTGCCATAGCCGATATTGTCGCGGGCGGAGCGGTTGAACATCGCGGTTTCCTGCGTGACCATGCCGATCTGACGGCGCAGGCTTTCCTGCGTGACATTGCGGATGTCGTGGCCGTCGATCTCGATCCGGCCCTGTTCGACATCGTAGAGGCGCAGCAGCAGGCCAACGAGCGTGGATTTGCCTGCGCCTGACGCGCCGACCAGCCCGACACGCTCGCCCGGTGCGATGGTCAGGTTGATTCCGGTGACGCCGCCATGTCCGTCGTCCCGGCCATAGTTGAAGCTGACATTGTCGAAGCGGATCTGCCCCTTAACCGCTGGCAGCGGCTTGGCATCGGGGTCGTCGGTCAGGGTGTGCGGGGGTGACAGAGTTTCCATCCCGTCCTCGATCTCACCGACCGAGCCCCAGATCGACATGAGCGCCATGCTGAGCCAGCCGCTCATTTGCGACAGGCGCAGCGCGATGGCCCCGGTTGCTGCGATCTCTCCCGGTGTCGCCTGACCTTGCTGCCACAGGATGACCGCGCCGCCGATCAGGATCACCGGAAGCGCGCCGGAGAGTGTCATCAGCGAGGTGCGGAACCATGTCGAAACCACGCCGAAATCGACCGCGCGTTCCCGGAACCCGGCCATTGCCGACAGCGCGGCGCGGTCCTCATGTTCGTCATGGGCGAACAGCTTGACAGTCTTGATATTGGTGATCGTGTCGACGACCTGTCCCGTCACCATCGCGCGGGCGGAGGCGCGTGCGGCGGAGTGGCTGCGGATGCGGGGCAGGAAATAGCGGATCAGGAACCCGTAACAGGCCAGCCACAGCAGAAGCGCGACCGTTCCCCACGCGTCGATGGAGGCCAGATAGAAGGCGGAACCCAGAACCGCAGCCAGCCCGAAGGCGACCACGTTCACCATTTCTGATGCGACATCGGTGATGGCGCGGGCGGTCTGCATCTGTTTCTGCGCCAGCCGTCCGGCGAAATCATTGTCGAAGAAACTGACCGAGTGTCCCATTGTCCAGCGATGCAGCCGCGACAGCACCAGTGGCAGGATATTCGGGCCGATGATGACATTGGTCGAGGCGGTCGAAAGCCCGAGGATGATGGGCCGGATCACGAGGAAGAACAGCACGAACCCGGCGAAGACCGGCCAGCTTTCCGCCCAGAAACTGTCGCGCCCGCCACCTGCGACCGCATCGATGACGCGGCCCAGCAGCATGGCTGAGACGATGTCGGCTGTACCAGCCGCCGCAGATGCAATGGCGGCAAATGTCAGTCCCCGGCCTGAGCCTTTCAGCGCCCAGCCGGTAAAGCGCAGCAGCGATTGCGGCGGCGGCCCGTCGGCGGGGCGGAACGCGTCGATCATGCGTGCGAATGGGGCGTGCAGGTTCATCTGTCCTCTCCTGCCTTCAGGGCGGCGGCGATAAGCGTGGATTTCGGTGCTGTGAAGCCGGAGGCGATCCAGTGGCCTTCGGCGGCCTTCAGCCCCTGACCAAGCGCAGGCCCTGTCAGTGCCGGCATCAGGTCCGCCGCGACAATCGGAAGTGGCGATGCGGCGGCTTTGGCGATGCGGGTGGTCCAGTCCGGGGGTGTCTCGTCGCCGCCCGCCAGCCGGATCAGCGCAAGGTGCTGGGCTTGGTCTTTGCCGTGCCGGTAGGCGAACTCCTCCAGCGGCATCTCCGTTCCGGCGGCGAGCGCTGCAAGCCAGCCCGCTTCCGGGCGTGACAGGCGCAACATGTCGGGCACCGAACGGCCACCCAGAACCGCCAGTCGCCGCCGCCAGTCGGGGGGTGCTGCATATTCCCGCTCGACCGCGATCAGATCCGGCAGGATCTGTGGGTCGGCGCCGGGCAGCAGGCGTTCGAGCACGCCGGTTTCCTGCATCAGCCGTATGGAGTTGGACGGATCGGGCGCGGCAAGCAGCTTGCGGAATTCCGCGCCGATACGCTCCTTGGAGACCTGAGCCAAGCCGTCGCGACCGGCGATGATTGCCTCGACCGTACCGGGGGCGGAGTTTTCGCCGTACCACGCGAGGAAGCGGAAAAACCTCAGGATGCGCAGGTAATCCTCCGCGATCCGCTGATCGGCATCACCGACAAAGCGCAGCGTGCGGCTGTGCAGATCGGGCAGGCCGCCGACCGGGTCCAGCACCTCCCCGCCCGGGGTCGCGTAGAGCGCGTTCATGGTGAAATCGCGCCGCATCGCGTCGTCCTCGATCCGGTCGGAAAAGGCGACGACCGCGCGGCGGCCATCGGTTTCGACGTCACGGCGGAATGTCGTGACCTCGAAAGGCTGGTGATCCGACAGGACCGTGACGGTGCCATGTTCGATCCCGGTCGGGATGGTTCTGAGGCCTGCCGCTTCGGCCAGCGACACCACCTGTTCCGGCGTGGCGCTTGTCGCGATGTCCACATCGCCCGTGTCCTGCCCGATGAGCGCATTACGGACCGCGCCGCCGACAATCAGGGCGCGGTGCCCGCCATGCTCCAGCACCTCCAGCACACGGCGCAGAGACGGGTCTTGCAGGAACGCGGCGTCCAGCCTCATGCCGACAGCCTTTGTGCCAGCCCGAGCAGGATGCGCGCGGTCGCGCCCCACAGATAATAGGGTCCGTAGGGGGCCACGCGATAGGCGCGCCACAAACCGCGCCAATGCCTGCCTTCGATGCGGTAATTCGCCGGGTTGGCGATATGGGAGAAGGGCAGGGTGAACACCTCCGCCACCTCGCCCGGCTCCGCGATCGGGGTGAAGGGGCCGCGAATGATGGCCACCAGCGGGGTGATGCTGAACTGAGTGATCGTGTGGTGCGGCGGCAGCGTGCCGAGCAGATCGAGTTGGTCCGGGTCGAGGCCGATTTCCTCGCGCGCCTCGCGCAGGGCTGCGGCGATGACGTCCTTGTCGCCGGGGTCTTTCTTGCCGCCGGGCAGGGCGATCTGGCCGGGGTGATGGCGCATGGTCGCGGCACGCGTGGTGAGATAGAGCCGCCCGTCATCTTCGTGAAATGCGGCCAGGACGCCCGCGTCCCGCAGGGCCGATGCTGGGGGTTTCGGGTCGGGCAGCAGATCGAAATCCGAACTCGGCTCCGCCGGGCGGGCGAGTGCGGCACGGAGCCTTGCTGCCAGCTCCGCCCCGCCGATCCCGGCACGAGCAGAAGCGGACGCCGCAATATCTTGCGACGCCCGTGACAGTGCCGGATCAGATCCGGCCGCGCCGCTCATTCTGCGGCTTCGTCCTGCGGCAACGGTTTCCCGTCTTCATCCACGGTTGCCTCGAACCCCAGCGAGCGGGGGTCGAATTCGTAATGCGCGCCGCAGAACTGGCAGTCGGCGGTCACGATCCCCTCATCGGTGGTCATGTGGCCGATATCCTTCTGCGAATAGATCGACAGGGTGTTGCGCACGCGGTCTGAATCGCACGAACAACCGAATTCCACCCGCTGCGGATCGAAGACGCGCGGGGTTTCCTCGTGGAACAGCCGCACCAGAAGATCGGTCGGGCTGACGGAGGGGCCGATCAACTCCAGTTCTTCGACGGTGGAGAGCAGATGGTTCGCGCGGTTCCAGTCCTCTGATTCGGCACCTTGCAGAATATCCGCCGCCTGAATGAGCCCGTCCGCGCTGCCCTCGCTATCGCCGGGCATCGGCTGAGCGGGTAGGGTCTGCAGCATGATACCGCCCGCGCGCCAGCTTGTTTCCTGTCCCGGCGCGGCGGATTGGCCGTAAGACAGGGTGAAGCTGGTTGGAAGCTGCTCAGACTGCGCGAAATAAGTACCCGCACAGGTCGAGAGCGAGCCGCCCGCCAGCGGGGTTATGCCCTGATATGGCGTCGTGCCGCTGCCCTGATCGATCAGGATGGCGAAATACCCCTCGCCGATCTGGTCGAAATGGGGGGCGTCGGTCAGCCGATCCTCGTCAAAGCTGGCCCAGCCGCGAATCCGGGCCGGGGCGTTTTCGCTTTCCGGGGCGTAGTAATCCGCAGCAATGGTACGGATCGCGCCCTTTCCGCGGACCTGCAAGGACAGCTTCCAGCGCAGCTTGATCGTCGGGCCGATGAGCGCGGTCAGCAGCGCAAGCTCTGCCACGGCAGCGGCGACGGGGGCGGGGTAATCGTGACGGGTCAGAATGTGGTCGAGGACACCATCAAGCCGCACCACCCGGCCGCGTATCGAAGAGCGGTCGAGCTGGAACGGCAGGACGGTGTCGTCCCACGCGATCTGGTTGATACTGGTCATGGTGTTCCTTCGGGTTTCCGTTTGCGCCGGCTTCGGCGCGTCAGGCCCCAATATATAACTCTGCGCCGCGATCCCAAGGGGGCGCGATGCTGGCGGAGCTATTGATAGCCGCGCACCAAGGCTGCGGAGACGAGCGCCCAGCCATCCACGACGACGAAGAATGCCAGCTTGAAGGGCAGGGAGACGACGACCGGGGGCAGCATCATCATTCCCATTGCCATCAGGATCGCGGAGACGACCAGATCTATAATCAGAAACGGCAATGCAATCAGAAATCCGATCTCGAAGGCGCGTTGCAGTTCCGAGAGCATGAAGGACGGGACCAGAAGGCGCAGCCCGTCCTGTGCCGGGTCGCTGTGTACCAGTCCGCGCATGTGGTCGAGCACATCGGGGTTGGTGCGCGCGGACATGAAACGCTCGAACGGGCCGATGGCGCGTGGAATGGCCTCTGCGATGCCGATATCGCCCGATTGCAGGGCCGGGGCGGTTGCTGCCCATGCCTCTCGCAGCACCGGGTCCATGACGAACCATGTCAGGAACAGGGCGAGGCTGACGATCAGCATATTCGGCGGCGATTGCTGCAGGCCGAGCGACTGGCGCAGGATCGACAGCACCGTGACCATGAACGGAAAGCAGGTAACGGTGATGGCTATCGCAGGCGCCAGCGACAGCACCGTCAGCCCGAGAAACAGCAGGATCGAGGTCTGGCCGACCCCGCCTGCCTGCTGGGCCGTTCGGATGCCCTCGCCGATCGCCTGTTCTATCATGGTTTGTCTGCGGCTGTGCGCGTGATTTTCACCATCAGCCGCGTGTCGTCTTCTTCATCCGCGACAAGCTCGCCATAGGCGACGACATATTCGCCGACGCAGATCTCGACCCCTTCGTCGATGGGTTGGTCCAGCGGCAGGATATCGTTCTCCCTGACAGCCGAGAGTTCCGCGACCGTCATGCGGCGGTGCCCGATGCGGACGGAGATGTCGACCGGGATGTTATCGGTGATCATATTGCCTTGAAGGTCCAATTAGTTTTCCTCCCTCCGGGTGATTTCCGACAGAGTTTCGCTGATATCGCGGGTCAATTCGTCGGGGTTGATCGTGATCCGCCCGCCCTCGAAGCAGATTTCGGTATCCGGACCGGGCAGAAGCGTGATCCTGCCAAGCGATGCAGCATCGAGCTGATCGGTGATCCGTTCGGTGAGCCGCGCCGGTGCGGAGATGCGGCAGGTGGTCTTTTCCCCGCCGGTGCCGAGCCGCCGCAACTCCGACATGATCGCTGCGACGAGCCGGTCATCGGCACTGGCGGCAAGTTGGACGACGATGGCCTGCAAGACCGGGGTAACCGCGTTCAGCGTCTCATCGATGATCCGCTGTCGCAGCGCATCCCCTGTCTCAAGCGCCTCCATCACCGCATGGAGGGCATCGGTCAGTTCGGAGATCGCAAGGTCGCGCGCGCGTGTCTCGCCATCCGTAAGGCCACGCTGATATTCCGCTGCAAGACGCTCATCCTGTGGGTTAGCTGGCTCCGGCAGCGGTGCGGCGAAATCTTCGAGGCGGAGGACGGAGGTCATGGCAGCGACCTCTCATCTGCCCCGATCCAGCCGTTCAGCAGTTTCAGCGTTTCCTCCCGACGCTCTTTCATCAGTCTCTTCAGCCGCTCCGCCGGGTCGCTGGTGCTTCCTGCCGGGGAATCGAAGTCGAATTCCGCTGCCGCCATTGGCAACATCGGCATCTCGGGACTGTCGGCAAGGGCATCCGCCATCTGGATCGCGGTCTGTTCGGAATGATTGGCTGGACCTGCTGGTCCGCTGTCATCCAACATCGCGGGAGACCCCGCCGTTTTCTGCCGCACGCGCAGGCCGCGCAGAGCCAGGGCGAGCGCGATCAGGGCGATGATGCCGATCAGGGCCAGTTTTGCCAGCGAATCCACGGCCAGCCGGTCCAGCAGTCCCTGCGAACGGTCGGCCAACGTGCCCTGCCCGGCGCTGGTCACGAATGGCATCGACTTGACGGTGATTTCATCGCCGCGCGCCTCGTCATAGCCGACTGCCGCCGCGACGAGTTCGCGGATCGCGGCCAGTTCCGGCTCTGCCCTCGGCTGGATTTCGACGGTGCCATCCGGTTTTTGCTGTTCGACCCCGTTGAGCAGGACTGCAACGCTTAACCGCCGCACAGCACCGGGGCGCTTTTCCACCTGCCGGGTGACGCTGCCGACCTCGTAATTCGCCCGCTGCCGCGTCTCCGCCCGCTGTGCCTGCTGGCGGTCGCCGCTTTCGGACCCTTGCTCCGGCAGGTTGGAGGCGGCGGTGACAGCCGGGTTGGTCGAGCCGCTGGTTTCGTCGGTGACCTCCTCATTCTCCTCGGAAATCAGCGCCCGCTGGGTCGGGTCGAAGCTGCGTTCCGTCAGCTGCTCGGTCTGCGTCACCAGATCAATGCTCAACTCGACGATTGCGTTGCCGGCGCCAACATGGGGGGCGAGGATACGCTCCACGTTCTCCTTCATTCTGGTTTCGCGGTCGGAGGCTGTCTGATCCGCCGAGGGCCTGACGATGCCATGCGCGCTGTCGATCACGGACACGGCGTCCGGGGCGAGTTGCGGCACGGCGGAGGAAATCAGAAACCGCATCGCATCGGCCTGTGCCGGGCTCAGCGGCGTGCCATTGGTGACGACCGTGACCGATGCCGATCCGGGCTGGCTGTTGCGATAGCCGCGTGATTGCGGGGCGGTCAGGTGTACGCGCGCGGATGATACGACCGGGATCGACAGGATGGTGCGCGCCAGCTCCCCCTCCTTCGCGCGCCAATAGGCTGCGTCGAACATCTGTGAGGTGGCAGAGAAACCGGACATGCCGTCAAGGATCTCGTAACCAGCGCCGCCCTGCTGCGGCAGGTTCTGCGCCGCCAGATCCATCCGCACCCGGTCCCGCTGACCCCGGTCGACCCAGATCGAGCCGTTGCGGAGTTCGTAGCTGACGCCGCTTTGCTCAAGCTGGGCCACGACCGGGGCCGCGCGCGCATCGTCCAGCCCGGAATAGAGAAGCGCCATCGGTGCGCGCCCGGCCAGCAGCACGAAAGCCAGCGTCGCGAGCAGGCTGACGAGAAACCCGCCAATGATCGCGAATTGCTGGGTCCTGCTGCGCGTTGACCAGAAATTTCTTATGTCCTGCAATGTGCCACCCGCTCGATTCGTCCGCGCCATGCCGCCATCTTTGGCACGGCTGGCGTTAATTATTGGTTAGCCTGCGGTTGCTATCTCATCGCTACAGATGAGGAGAATCGCCATGTCTGAAATGACCGTCACCGAGGATGGGCCCCGCACGGGTCGACGCAAATATTTGTTGGTGCTTATGGTGCTGACGCTTGCCGCTGGTGGCTTCGCTGCAAGCTATCTGGGAAAGATCAGCCCCCGGGACCTGATCGCATTCAGGATGGATAATGCGGCGGATACGCTTGCCTTCGTCGAAGTTCCGGCTGTCACCGTGCCGCTGGCAGGTGGTGCGCGCCGGATTTCGGTGACGGTCGGGCTGGAAAGCTCGGCCTCGCGCGCCCCGGAGCTTGAAAAGCTGATGCCACGGATCACGGCGACAGTGACGGAGTTCCTCAGCGCCATCTCCCCCGATGCGCTGGATCGGCGTGGGGTGTTGGAGATCATCCGGATGGAATTGCACGGTCGCGTTGATGCCGTGGTCGATCCGGGTCTGATCGACGATCTGATGATTACGGAGTTCGCTATCCGATGAGTTGGAATACTGCGTTGATTATGCTTTGCCTCGCGGCCTCGGTTGCGCAGTCGGTCTATTGTCTTTTGCTGTCGCGCAGACTGCGGCGACTGAATGATCTTGAGGGCGGGCTGGGCGGCGCAATTGCGGTCATGTGTTCCGAAGTCTCACGCCTTGACGCGGCGATCCGTCAGGCGAGGACCGAGGCGGCGGAGGCTGCGGCGGAACTGGGCCGTGTGATGGATCAGGCGCGCGAGGAAAAGGCTTACTGGGCGCTGCAATCCGAACTGACACAGCATGTAAGGCCCGGATCGGGACGTCTGCGTCCGCGTATGCGTGAGCTGCGGGAGGAATGGGATGCCTAGACTGTTTGGTTTGTTGCTGTTGGCGGGGATGTTGCCGGTTGCGGCGCTCTCGCTGTCCTCCGAAACGACGGAACAGCCGGTGCCCGAAGCCGGTGGCGCGCTGCTCGCCGGTTGCGGCGATGTTCCCGAGGTCGTGGCGCTTGTCCACGAGCTTCGCATCCGGGAGGCGCGGATCCATCAGGCGCTCGGCGATCTGGATCGTCGCAGGGTGGAGATCACGGCGGCGCGCGAGACGCTGAAGGCCGAACTGACCCGGCTGAAGGCGGCGTCGGACGGGGTGGCACGGTCCCGCAGCCATCGGGACGAAACCAAACAGGACGATATTGCCCGCATGGTTGCGATCTATGAATCGATGAAACCAAAGGATGCCGCCAAGGTCATTTCCGGTCTGCCGGAGACATATTCGGCGGAGATCCTGATGCGCCTCAGCCCCGAAACGGGCGCGCGGATCATGGCGGCGATTGACCCGCAGCGGGCCGCGATCCTGACCACCTATATGGGCGCGCGCAGCGTCACCACGCAGTAAGGGGGAACCATGTTCGGTGCGATTGGTATCGTCGTCACATTTCTCATGGTGTTTGGCGGCTACTTGCTGTCGGGCGGACATATGGCGGTCATCCTGCACGCGCTGCCCTTCGAAATGATGATTATCGGCGGCGCCGCAGCTGGATCTTATGTGTTGTCGAACAGCGGGGCGGTGCTGAAACAGACAGGTGCAGGTATTGTCAGGGCCTTCCGGGGGCCGGCATGGACCGGGCAGGATCATCAGGATCTGCTGTGCCTCATGTTCCAGCTTTTGCGGCTTGCCCGGACCAGCCCGGTCGAGTTGGAGGAGCATATCGAGAACCCGGCAGAAAGCGCCATTTTCGCGGCTTATCCCAGAATTCTCACCGATCATGAGGCGGTTGCGATCATTGCCGACACGCTCCGCTCCGCCAGCCTGAATTACGACGACCCCTATCAGGTGGAGACGATGCTGGAAAAACGCATCGCGTTGATCAAGGAAGAACAGATGCATGTGCCGCACGCCTTGCAAAGCATGGCCGATGCGCTTCCTGCGCTTGGTATCGTGGCAGCGGTTCTGGGGGTCATTAAGACGATGGGCTCTATCGCCGAGCCGCCGGAGGTGCTGGGCAAGATGATCGGCTCGGCCCTTGTCGGGACCTTCCTTGGCGTCTTCCTTGCCTATGGATTTGTCGCACCCTTTGCGCAGCGGCTGAGCGGGGTGAGGAAGCACGACATGGCGTTCTACGATGTCATCAAGTCGGTTCTGGTCGCGGGCCTTCATCAGCATGCAACCAATCTATGTGTCGAAGTGGGACGGCAATCGGCACCGGAGACATTGCGGCCCAGCTTCGTGGCGCTGGAAACCACCCTGCGTGAGATCAAAAGGGCAGCGTGATGATTCTGGCCGCGATCCTGTCATCGGCATTGGTTTCTGTCGAACCGGCAGAAGACCTCGATACGATCAAGTCAGAGGTTAACCGGCTGGTACTGGCGGGGGCCTCTATCCCGCCCGATTTCCTTCTGCGGGTTCAGCGGCTGGACGATCCTGCTGACAGGATGGACGCTGTGGTCTATCTGCGGCGTTCCGGGTTGATGACCGGGCCAGCAGTTTCGCTGGATCGCTATGTGCTGGACACGCCCGCTTTTAAGGATCCGTCGGGTTCGGAAGAGAAGCTGGTGGCAGACGAGGCTGGGCGTTGAAAGTGGCGGCGGCGCATGATGCCACGCCAGCGGGCGCGGCACGCGGAACGATGGTCACCGCCGGTCTGGTGCTGATTGTTCTGACGATGGTGATCCCGATCCCAGCAGGTCTGCTGGATTTCGGCATCGCGATTTCGATTGCAAGCGCGACGATGATTCTCGTGATGGCGTCGACGGTCGAAAAGCCGACGGATTTTCAGGCCTTCCCGGTTCTGCTGCTGCTGTCGCTGATTATCCGGCTGTCGCTGAATGTCTCCTCGACGCGGCTGATCCTGTCCGAGGGGCATACGGGCGCGGGCGCTGCGGGTCATGTGATCAGCGGATTCTCGCAATTCGCCGCTGGTGGCTCGCTGATGATCGGGCTGACGATTTTCGCGGTCATCTCCGCCGTGAATTTCATTGTGATCACAAAAGGTGCTGGCCGCATGGCCGAAGTCTCTGCCCGGTTTGCACTGGACAGCCTGCCGGGCAAACAGCTTGCGATTGACGGTGATCTGAGTTCTGGCGCGATTGACCACACGGAGGCGAAGCGCAGGCGGGAAAGCGATCAGAAGGAGATCAGCTTCTTCGGCTCGCT
This sequence comes from Paracoccus sp. SCSIO 75233, assembly GCF_027912675.1. Taxonomy (NCBI): domain Bacteria; kingdom Pseudomonadati; phylum Pseudomonadota; class Alphaproteobacteria; order Rhodobacterales; family Paracoccaceae; genus Paracoccus; species Paracoccus sp. SCSIO 75233. The sequence continues at coordinate 3,133,326 of NZ_CP115757.1, forward strand.
CGACGGGGCGTCGAAATTCGTCAAGGGCGACGCGATTGCGGGAATTGTGATCACGCTTATCAATCTGCTGGTCGGGATCGGCATGGGGGTGGTCGCACATGACATGGCCGTGGGTGACGCGCTGCAAAATTACTCCCGCCTGACCATCGGTGACGGGCTGGTCAGTCAGGTGCCGTCGCTGATCACCTCGATGGCAGCCGCCCTGCTGCTGTCTCGCGGCGGAGCTACGGAGGAGACATCCAGCCTGATCCTTGGACAGGCCGGATCGGATTGGCGCGCGCCCGCCGTGGTTGCGGCGACGATGCTGCTCATGGCGCTGGTGCCGGGAATGCCGGGGCCGGTTTTTATGGCCCTTGCCTGCGGGCTGGGTCTGTATGCGTGGCGGATCAGGCGTCATCGCCCCGCTGAACCGGAGGTGGCCGCTGAGGACGAACTTGTCCCTGAAACCCTGCCGCCCCGCATCGGGGATGATCTGGATATGGATGACATTATCGTGGAGCTTGGCACCGGGTTGGTCATGGACGCGCTTGACCCCGGTCGCGGGCTCGCGCCGCGCATCGCCAATCTGCGGAAACATGTCGCACGCAGCTATGGGATTATCCTGCCCGAGGTCCGCATTGCTGACGATGTCGGATGCGGTACGAATGACTATGTCATCCGGGTGCATGGCGTAGCGCGCGGCCGGGGCGCGCTGCAACCGGGGTCGCTGCTGGCGCTTGGGGACGGGGAAATGCTGGCGCGCCTTGGCGGGCAGATCATTCGTGAGCCAGTCTTTGCCTCGCAGGCCTGCTGGATCGCGGCTGAAGATCGCGAAAGCGCGACACAGTCGGGCGCCACTGTCGTCTCGCCGATGGAGGTGTTGTCAACGCATCTGATGGAGGTCGTGAAGACGAACCTGCCCGACCTGCTGACATTGACGGCGCTTCAGCGGTTGATCGCGGAGCTGAAGGACATTTCAGACCCGGCACGCGCGAAAACCTATCAGAGCTACTTCGATAATATGCTGCCCGAAAAGGTCTCGCCGGAACTGTTGCTCGGCGTGCTGCGGCAGATGCTGGCAGAGGGGTTATCGATCCGCAACCTGACGCTGATTACTGATGCGGTTCACGAATGCCGCGCCGCAGGCAGTGTCGACGCCGTGTTCGAGGCGGTGCGCAGGCGGCTTCGCGGTCAGATCACGCAGGCCATGTGTGGCGAGACGGGCGGGCTGGGGATCGTCCAACTGCATCCGGCGTGGGAGGCAGAGTTTGCCGCGTTGGAAACAGCGCCTTCCGGACAGGGGCAAGGCAACCTGCCGCTGATCGATCTGACGCGAAAACTGGTGACACAGTTGCGCAGTCAGATCGCCGGAATAGACCCGGCTGAAAGCCCCGTTCTTGCCGCGCCGGATCATCGCCGGCGTCAGATCCGCGAGGTCTTGCTGGCGCATGGGGTTTCAATGCCGGTAATGGCATTGGGTGAGATCGATCCTTCGGTCGACGTGAAATTGCTTGCAACGGTCGAAACGGGTTGATGCCGTCCTTTTCGGCCCTCCCTGATGAACTGGCGGCGCAAATCCTGCCGCTGATACTGGCCTATCTGCGGGTTCAGGCGGCGGTGCTGATATTTCCGGTCTTTTCCGAACGCATCCTGCCGATGCGCGTCCGGGTCAGCGTGGCGATGATGCTGACGCCCATAGCGGCCTCACTATCGGATATGTCCCCGCGATCGGACATTGATCTGCCATCGTTGATGCTGCTTTCGTTGCGGGAATTTCTGGTCGGGGCGCTTATCGTTATCCCGGCACGGATTGCCGCCCTGTCGCTGCATATGGCGAGTTCGGCGATCGCGGCCAATGTCTCGCTCTCGCAGATGCTCGGCGGCTCGGCGGACGCGCCGCCGCATCCTGTTGGCAATCTGCTGCATCTCGCCGGGCTGGCCGTGCTGATGGCTGCGGGGCTGCCGCTGCTGCTGATGGACGTGATCGCCGACAGCTATGCGGTTTTTCCCAGCGGCACATATCAGTTCGGGCAGGTCAGGGCGATTGCAATCGTCGGGCTGATCGCGCGGTCTTTCATGCTGGCGATGGCGCTGGCCTCGCCTTTCATTCTGGGCGGGCTGCTGTTTCAGCTTCTCAGCGGGGTCGTCAACCGTGTCATGCCGCAGTTGCCAGTGATCTTCGTCGCGGCACCGGCGCTGGTCATGCTGGCGCTTGTCGGGCTTTCGGTCCTGTCGCCCGCGATTTTGGCGGGTTGGATGGATGCCGTTTTCGACAGTGGATGGCCGTGATGAGCGACGACGACAATGACGACAAGCAGTTTCCGGCGACGGAGCAGAAGCTGCGGAAGGCGCGTGAGAAGGGTGATTTTCCCCGCTCGACGGAGGTCAATGCCGCACTTGCCTATCTCGGTGTGTTGGCAGCGGGGGGGCTGGCGACGGCCTGGGCTGTACCGGATTGGCTCAGCCGCACCGTTCAGATGTGGCGTGAGATTGGCTTGGCACCATCTGTCGGGGCGTTGCCGGATCTGGGTGGACGTGTCGGATTGGCGGCGGCCCTGCTGACGCTGGTGCTGATCGTGGTGCCTGCGCTTGTTATCCTGCTCGGCTTGATTGTTCAGCGTGGCATCGTCTTCGTGCCGAGCAAGATTGCGATCAAACCGTCCAGGATAAATCCTGTCCAGAATGCGAAGCAGAAATTCGGCAAATCCGGATTTGTTACGTTTCTGATCTCAACGGGGAAGGCGTTTGCCGTCGGCCTCGGCGGTTGGTTGCTGTTTCGCGCATCGCTGTCTGATCTTGGGGTGCGACGCGGCGGCATCGGATGGATCGCCGGGCTTGAACCCGTAATCACGCGGGTGCTTCTGCTGGCGCTTGCTGTTTCAATCATTTTCGCAATTGCGCACCTCGCCTGGAAGCATTTCGATTTCCGACGACGCAATCGCATGACGCTTAAAGAACTGAAGGATGAGATGAAGGAAAGCGAAGGCGATCCGCATCTGAAAGCCGCGCGGCGGCGGCGGGCGACGGAAATCGTGATGAGTTCGATGCTCGCGGATGTCGCGGCCGCGGATGTGGTCATCGTCAACCCGACGCACTTCGCCGTCGCGCTCCGGTGGAAGCGGGGCAGCGGGCGCGCGCCGGTTTGCGTGGCAAAGGGTGTGGATGAGATTGCACTGCGCATCAGGGCGCGGGCGGGGCAGCATGACGTGCCGATCTGGCCCGATCCGCCGTGCGCCCGTGCGATCCACGCGACTGTCAATATCGGGGCGGAGATCAGTTATGATCATTTCGCGCCAGTGGCGGCGGCGATCCGCTTTGCCGAAACCATGCGACAGAAGGCAAAACGGGGATGGTAAGCCGGGCCGGGCAGCTGGATATGCTCGCGCGCGTGGCGAAGATCCGTGCGGATGCGGAGTTGAAACGCTTTGCGGCGTTCCGGCAACATTTCGATCTGCTCGATACGCAGCGCCGGGATCAGCAATCGCGGTTGGCCGGGATATTTCCGCATGGCACGGCTTTTTCGGTCAGCGAGGCCCGGTTGCGTGTCCACGAAGCCTCCGGGATTGCCGTGGAGATCGCGAGACTGCACCAAGAGCAGCAATGCATGCGCCCGGGCTTTGAAACCGCGCGGCAAAAGGCGGTCGCTGCGTTTGGACGACGACAGGTTCTCGAGGTTCTGGCCGAACAGGAGCGCTGCAGGAACCGGCGGCGGGTCACGGATTAGCAGAACCAGTTATGAAGGGGGATTGCTGAACCCGAACTGGATATAGTCGCGCAGATAGGCCGCCCGTGCCGCTTTTTGCAGGGTGTTATCGTTCAGAAATGCAGGCATCGCTTCGGGTGCCGGGAGGGGCGGGCAGTCGGTCAGTCTGGCGGCCTCGGCGAGCCAGGACAGATCACGCGCAAGCGTTTCCTCGCGCAAAACCAGATCGGGCGTCATGAAGTGGGAGAACCCCGCCAGCACCTCCGTCTGAGTGGCCCAGATCGGCAGCACCGGAAGGCTGGTCTGGCCGTTCAGATTGCGGCGCAGGAAGGACAGGAGTTCCGCAAACAGCTTGGCCTGATCGTCCTCGGTCAGGGAAGGCAGGGCCTCGTCCTCGGGCAGGGAAACCCGGTGAATATCACGAAGCGTCTGGCGCAATTCGGCTGGCGCGCCGTTGATAAGATGCGAAAACGCGGCCCATGCACGGCGCAGCGGATGGCGCAGCACGGTGAAACTGCGATGGTTCGCATGTGTCCGCAGCCATGCTTTCAGCGTGTTTTGCGTGAAACTGCCTTCCAAGGCGCCGCCAGCCGCCAGCCAGTCTTTCACCGGGCTAACCGGCCCGCCACGCACCGGCATGAAAATCAGCCCCCCGCCCCGCTCGGTCGCGACGAAACTGGGCACCGCCGGACCCCGCCTGGGCTCGAATGTCGGGATGCGCGACAGGCCAAACGGATCGAGCCGGGCCAGATCGGACCGCATCTCGTCGATATTCGTGACCTTCTCCGACATCTCCCGCGGGTTCTGCGGCACCTGATCGGAGGCGGGTGTTACCTTTTGCAGGTCCGTCCGGCCCAGCCAATGCAGCAGCCCGGTCAGAATATCCGCATCGCGCAGATCGTCATAATTCAGCCAGAACGCGCTTTGACCGCTGATCTGAAGCCCGCGCAGGACGCGCGCCTGAAAAGCCTGAATGCCAGAGAGCAGATCCCGAAATGCGTCCCCGTCATAGGCGATGCTGGCCGGGATCGGGGTTTCGGTCTGGTTCAGCTTCCATTGGTTGGTCTGACGTGCAAGCTCGGTCGAGACGTAGCTGTCGACCGGGTTGCGGGTCAAAACGATCTTCGCGCAATTGCGGTTCCGCATGATGGCATCGAAGACCCGTGGATCATGGTCGTGGAAATAACGAAACCCCGACAAATGCCCTTCGCGGTCGGTGATGGCGCTGAGCAGTTGCAGCGGATCGGCCTCGCGCTCGGCCATCGTGACATTGCGGATTTTGTCGACGTCTGGCCAGCCCAGCATATACGGATTGAACGCCTCGCCGAAGCAGGTCACGCCCTTTATCGCGTTCAGCGAGGCCTCCAGCAAATTGCTGCCTGTCCGCATTTCAGCGAAAATCACGAAGCTGCTGATGTCAGACATTCCATTCCTCTTCTGAACGTGTCGCGGGGAAATCCCCCATCAGCCGGGGCTGAAGGCCCGCGTTCCGCAAACGTTGCAGGAAGCGCCCGACATGATCCAGCTCGCGCATCGGTGGCAGCGTTTCGATCTGTGGCGGCTGTCCGACCGAGAGGTCGGCAATGATGCGTTGCAGCACATCTGCTGGCCGGGCAAGGAAATCCGAAAGCTCCCAGATTTCCGTATCCGCCTTCACCCAGACCGAGCGCATGATGTCGAGTTGCTGAAGCTCGATCCGTTGCAGGCGGGCAGCAACGCGGCGGATGTCGTCAAAAGGCATGTCCGACTGCATCAGTGGGATCACCCATGCACCCGTAACGACGCGAAAGGTCGCGTTTGGATCGGTGACCATGAACCAGTTCAGTTGTTGCTGGTCGCGGGGTCCGTACTGAAAAATTTGCCGCTTGTCGCTGATACGGATCAGGCTGGTCAGGAAACCGGAGGGGTCATAGTCGCGGCATTCGGGCTGGCTGGACAAGACACCGGGACCCAGGTTCGGGCGTCCGGCGAATTCTACCGAATCCGGCCCGAACAGATGACCGTGAACCTCGCCCTCGATGTGGGAGGCGAGCCAGCCTTCGAAATTCTGAAAGATGTCCGAAAACCCTTGCAGAACCACATAGGGCTTTGCCGTCTTGCCGTTCTCGCGATCCTTGGCGGGAAAGCGGCTTTGCATGTAAAGGCCCGGCCGTCCCAGTCGTCGACGGGTGGCTGCTGCCGCGATAATGCGTTCCATCGTGATCGGGTTCGGCTCGTCGCGGGCGTGGTCGGGGCCCCAATCCTCGGGAAACCGGCTCAGCAGGTCCTGGGCACCGGGCCAGATCTTCCGCGCGACGAAGCAACGCGATGCGGCAAGCACGTCGCCATGATCGCCGTAGAGAATATATGGTTTGCCCTGATTATCGAAATTCGAAAGTGTCAGCGACCGGCTTTCGATGCGGGTCGAGTGACGGCGCACCAAAGTCTGAAAATAGCTTTCATCCGGGATCCAGACCCATTTGAAGAATTTATCGAATTCCGTCCGGCGTGGATCATACAGGATTGCCGCGATGGTTTCGCGGGTGAGGCACCACCATTGAGAGCCGAGATGGGGGGCGATCCCCGTAGGCACCCGGCGCCTGACCCGGAACCTGCGTTGAAACTCGACCAGATGATCGAACAGCTTCCGGCGCTTCCGCCATGAAACCGGGAAATATTGCTGAAACCGCTCGATATTCAGCCCGCCAACGGTCCAGCCCACATCATAGGCGCTGACGCTTTCGATGAAATCGACGCCGGGATGGCGGGCAAGGTAGTCTTGCAATTCGGAGACCGGGCGCAGCGGCAGGCAACTGCCGGAGGCAACGAACAGATGCGTGACATCGCCGAAATTCTCCAGCAGGTTCTCTGCCGCCCTCTGCGTTGCCTCGACCATCGAGAACTGACCCCAATCGCATGCCTGCCGCCTGACCCACAGAAGGTCATCGAGATCGGAGAGAGAGGATTTCAGCGTTTCGAACTGGGCCGCAGAGGTGCGCCGATCAACGTGGATCGCTACGGCGGCGCCGCCCTCTCGCCAGACCCGCACCATCTGGGACGCGACATCCAATTCGTCGTGGCACAGGAAAATGATGCCGAGCCGTGCGGGGACCCTCATACCCAGTTCCCCTGCGAGATCAGCCCCAGTTCTTCCAGTTGCCGCCAATCTTCATAGGCGCGGGACTCGGGCGTCAGCAGGACCAGATCGTCCTGAAGCGAGGCGTTATAGGCGCGGTATTCCTGACTGTTGGCATAATGCTCGCCCCGCTCCATCTCTTCGCTGGATTTCTCGATGAAGGTGGACAGAAACTTCGCGTGCAAAAGCGCGCCGGAGGTCCTTTCGCCGCCATCTTCGTCATAAACCAGGTTCAGGCTTCGAGGCAGCGCCATATGGGTGGAGGAGATGTAGCAGTATCTCCGCTGCCAGTGGATCAGCGGAATCTTGTTCAATGCAGGCGCCAGTTCCGGGGTCGAGGCGAAGAAACTGCGTGCCCGTGGCCCGCCCTGTATCCACAGATTGCCGAAGCGCCCGTTCTTGTGGATCATATAGTTTGCAGGATCGAAATACCGTGCGGTCTCCAATGGATTTTGCCCTTCGTGATAGGGTTCGTCCCCGATGCGGCCCTTGGGGTACACATCCAGCAGCATGGCCGGAAAGGATCGCTGACCAGAGGTTTTCATCCAATGGGTCAGGGCCTGCAACGGTCGGGTGTCGCAATGCGGAAACACCAGAAACTCGTCAGGATCGACCGTCAGGCACCAATGACCACTGCCGTAGCGGAACAGCAGCCAGTTTATCCAGTCCATCCCGAAGCGCGCAGCCTTGTAGCTGGTTTTGGTCCGCCAGAGCGAGACATCGTCCTGCCGCTTCAGATATTCGTCGCTGCCATCCCCGGAGTTATTATCGACGACCAGAAAATGATCGATGCCCATTTGCCGATAGTAATCAAGAAAGAAGGGCAGCCGGACACGCTCATTGCGCAATGTGACGAAGCAGAGAAGACTGTGCGGCTGGATCAGGCTGGTTTGTGGCCTTACGGGCACGACCTGTCCGCGCCGCCGGATTGCCCGGCCGAGATACCACTGTCTGATCGCGCGTAGCTGAAGCGCGTTCCAATTGGATTTCAGTCCCAAGGGCAAATGCCGATGCTGTCGCTTACCGTTCGCGTTTCATACCACTTAAAGCGGTATCGACAACACCGAAATGCGCCTCCCACGTGGGTGTGGGATACGGATCACGACGTAACGGCTTGGCCGGGGCGAGATCGCCGGCGGTATCCGCCCAAGCTATAGGGTCGTCGGGTGGCAGATAGGTCGGGTAATCTCCGAGCACCTCTTTTGCGGAGGGAAGCGGCGCGCTCACCACCGGAATACCCCGGCCCGCCGCCTCTGTCAGAGGAATGCCGAAACCCTCCGCATGGGAAGGCATCAGTAAGCCGTGGCTGCCAGCGATGATCGCCGCGACGGCAGGGTCAGGCAGTCCGCCACATTCAACGATCCGGCCGTTTTTGGGAAGTTGATCCAGGCGCCTGAACAACGCTTCGTTTTTCCAGCCGCGTTTTCCGATAATGAAAAGCTGTGGCGCCTCCGCTTGTGGATTGCGGCGCGACAGTTCTTCCCAGGTATCGAGCAGCAATGCATGGTTCTTGCGGGGCTCTATCGTTCCGATTGTAACGAAGTAGGGGTTCGACAAATCCAGTTGCTTCGGAATGGCATCGAAATCCGGCTCCGAAAGCTGCGTACCGATATGCGCGACGATGATTTTCGGGTTCGACTTGACGGCCAGACGGCGTCGCCACAGGTCGATCCGTTCCGCCGTGTCTTCCGAGATCGCGATGATCGCGTCTGCAAGCGACATGGCCGCCATGAAGCGATCGCGGAAGACCTCCGTCTGGCCGTCGCGCGTATATTCCGGATGGTCGAGCGGGATGGTGTCGTGGATCATGACGGTCCGCGTCAGCCCCGACAGTCGGTTCAGCAGTGCAGGCGTCAGATTGCTGTGCCCGATATTGAGATAGACCGCGCCATCGGGAAATTGTTTCGCCAGTGTATCGCCCAGCCCGCGACCGGAGGGGCGACCGATATCAAGCGCCATCCGGCGCAGCGCCGTCTTTACCAGCGCGCGGAGGTCGTTCCGGCCTGCCAGCCTTTCCCGCCAGCCGGGGCGAGAGGGCAGTTCGTCCAGCTCACCGGCCATCCATCGTTTTATCGCAGGCCCTGCCTCGGGCGGCAGCAATGCCTGCCCGCTGGTGACGCGGCACAACAGCAGATGATCGCGAGACTGAACATGATCCAGCCACGCATCTTCGACCCGGTCTATCCCGGTCAGCGGCCCTCGTCCGATGCGCGATACCAACCGGGAGACGTCCAGCAGGACCGGCTGCTTATTGCTCATAACCGCCATTCTGATGCCAGCGCCACGCGTCGCGGATCATCTGGGGCATTGTCGAACGATCCGGCGACCAGCCGAGCACCCGCCCCGCTTTCGCGCTGCCCGACACCAGCTTCACGGCGTCACCGGCGCGCCGTTCGCCGTCCTTCATCGGTACGGCCCGGTTGGTGACGCTGCCAGCTGCGGCCACCACCTCACGGACAGAGAACCCCTTTCCGGTGCCAAGGCAAAACCGCTCGGTCCCGCCCTTGGTCGGACCGTTCCCAGCCCGCAGCCAGTTCAGCCCCTGCACATGCGCATCCACCAGATCCATCACATGCACATAGTCGCGGATACAGGTGCCATCCTCCGTCGGATAATCCGTGCCGTAAATCGTCAGTGCATCGCGCCCCCCGTCAATGGCGTCGAGGATCAGCGGTACCAGATGGGTCTCCGGCTGGTGGAACTCACCGACCTCGGTGTCCGGATCGGCCCCGGCGACGTTGAAATATCGGAAGATCACGCTGTTCAACCCGTCGGAGTTGCCGAAATCCACCAGCATATCCTCAATCGCCCGCTTGGATGCGCCGTAAGCGTTCAGCGGCAGTTGCGGCGTGTCCTCGTCCAGCACGACGCCGTCATGATCGCCATAGGTCGCGCAGGTCGAACTGAACACGAAATCCCGCACCCCGGCGGCCAGCGTTGCCTCGATCAGGTTCAGTGAGGCGCAGACATTGCCGCGCCAGTATTTTCCGGGTTCTGACATCGCCTCGCCCACCTGGCTGAGTGCGGCGAAATGCATGACGGCCACGGGTTGATGCGCGGCGAAAACTTCGTCCAGACGTCCCCGGTCCATCAGGTCGCCCTGCTCGAACGGGCCGAACTTCACAGCGCCGCGCCAGCCGGTGACGAGGCTGTCATAGGTGACCGGCACATAGCCTGCCGCCTTGAGAACCTTGCAGGCATGCGAGCCGATATACCCGGCCCCGCCGGTCACCAAAACCTTTTCGGACATTCTTGCTATTCCGCCGCGCGTTGCAGCGCCATGATCTCGTTCAGGTATTCGAGAAACTCGCCACGCAATTCCTCGCGTTCAAGGCCGTAGGCGACGGTGGCTTGCAGGAAGCCCGCTTTCGAGCCGCAATCATAGCGCTGGCCACGGAAGCGCAAACCGAACACGTCGCGGCCTTCCACGATTTCGTCGGCGATGGCGTCGGTCAACTGGATCTCTCCGCCCGCGCCCTCGCGGAGCTTGTTGAGGTTCTGCAAAACGGTCGGGGCAAGGATATAGCGCCCGATCACAGCGAGATTAGAGGGCGGGTTCTCCTTCGGCTTTTCAACCAGCCCCTTGGCCTTGACGATGGCGCCCATATCTTCGGCCACGTCGAGCACACCGTAAGAGCTGGTCTTTTCGGCCGGCACTTCCATCGTTGCGACCATCGTGCCGCCGGTTTCGGCATGGGCTTCTATCATCTGCTGAAGGCAGGGCGGCTCACCCATGATCACGTCGTCGGTCAGGATGACAGCGACAGGTTCGTCAACCGGGATCAAACGCCGCGCGCACCATACTGCGTGGCCCAGACCCATTGCCTTGTGCTGGCGGACATAGGCGATGGCACCGGAATCCATATTGGTCGACCGGAGCAGATCCAGAAGCGCGGTCTTGTTGGTGCGTTTCAGATTCGCCTCAAGCTCATGCGCGTGATCGAAATAATCCTCCAAAGCGCCCTTGCCCCGCGAGGTCACGAAAATAAACTCTTCAATCCCCGCTGCGCGCGCTTCGTCAATCGCATATTGAATCAGTGGACGGTCCACCAGCGTCATGATTTCCTTCGGAATCGACTTGGTGGCGGGCAGGAAGCGTGTTCCGAGTCCAGCCACCGGGAAGATGGCCTTGGTCACTTTCTGGTTCATCGCGTTGTTCCTAATCCTTGTGGAAATATTGGCATATATCTTAAATGCGGTAAAACTTGTTTCAAAACTGCTTTTGGTACAGGTTGGTCTATGTTCTAGCGGATTCTGCGGCGCTTCGCCCGGGAAATCTCCAGATCGCATCTGTCACGAAACCGTGACATCATCGCAGGCGGATCATCAGGATCTGATTTGCCCCATACCCCTCCTGTTTGTTCAAACCATCCACCCTTTGTCAGACGCACCCGATGCGGAAGGAATGTCGGGGTGAACAGAATAATTGTGACGACCCGGTTAAACCTGACTTGTTGTTGTGCTTTATCACGAAGGTTTTTTGCCTGCCAATACCAGCCCGCCAGTATGATGCTGTCATTTTGGTTACAACTTGCCGACAAAAAAGGCAAAAACGGGTCAGGATCGTCGTTCCGGGGGGATGGCTCTTCTGGCAGCGACGTCTGGCTGCCCTGTTTCGCGCCGCGCCGGAAGCTGCCGAGAACCGCGGGGATGTGCAGTGGGTCGAGCGCGCCGTCCACCATGTTTCGCAAAAGCCGCTGCCTTACCTCTTTCAGTCCCGGTCGAACCGGCGTGCCTGAGTAGCGCCGTTGAAAAAGTGCCAGAGACCGGCCTTGTGCGGTCAGATCCCTGGACACGCCGGAGCGACTGCGTCTCGTGCTCTGTGCCCTTGCGTGTATGACCTGAGCCTGCGGGACGATCGCTGTCAACGATCCGGGGAATCTGCGTGAAAGCCGCATATTCACATCCGATTCGTCCAGATGGAAGGCAAAAGCCGGATCGAAGCCGCCGATCCGGTGCAGTGCCGTGCTGCGGAATGCGCAGTTGGTCCCGATGGTGCTGACAGCTTTACCTTCGCTGGCAGCGCGCAGATATATGCCGCTTTCCGGAAGTTCGATGTCTTCCGCGCGACCCGATGCGGTCATCAATTGTGACCGGGTCTGCCAACGAAAGCCGTCACCCTCGCGCGTCCAGCCTGTCGCGGCGATCACATCAGGTTCGTTGAAGGGGACCGTCAGTCGGGAAAGCCATGTCGGCTCGGCAATGGCATCGTCGTCGATAAAGGCGATGACCTCGCCCGCAGCCTGAGAAAGGCCGAGATTGCGCGCCGCAGAGATGTTCGGGGCGTCGAATGCGATGCGCTTGATCGGCAATGAAGGCGACTGCGCCAATCCTTCGCGGTCTGCCACCAGAACCACTTCGAAATCTTGATGATCCTGAAGGCTGAGGGACTGCAGGCACATGCGCAAATGCACCGGGCGACCGCGCGAGGCGATCACGACGCTCGTCCGGGGTGGGCTCACGCTTGTCCCATCTCCGCCAGCATCGCCTCGATGCGTGGAATATCTTCCGGGTTGTTCAACTCCCAGAATTGCCGCCCCCGTGCTTCCACTTCCACGCAAAGCACGCGGCGGCCATTCTCCAGAAAACGAAGCTGCTCCAGCCCTTCCAGACGTTCCAGCTTGCCCTCTGGCCAGGTCGGGTAATCCGCCAATGCGTTCGGTCGATAGGCGTAGACACCGACATGATGATAAACCGGCGTGGGCTCGTCCGGCGCGAAATCGCGGGCGGCGAAGGGTATCACTTCCTTGGAAAAATAGAGTCCCTGCATCTCCGCGCCGAAAACCGCCGTTGTCCCGCCAACCCTGCCAGCCATTCTTTCCGCGATGAGGTCGGCGCGCATCTGTCCGGTGCATCGCAGCACCGGGGTCGCCAGCTCTGCCTCAGCATCGGCGCGAAGGCCGCGAACAAGATCTTCGATAAACCAGGCCGGGGTGAGGGGGGCGTCGCCTTGCAGGTTGACGACGATTTCTGGTGTTGCGCCCAGATTTTTTACCGCTTCTGCACAACGCTCCGTCCCGTTCCGACAGTCAGGGGAGGTCATCACGACTTCCGCTCCGAAGGCTTCGGCAGCATCGCGGATGCGATCATCATCCGTTGCGACGACCGCCCTGTCTGCCCCTTCGACGGCTCTGGCCGCACGCCAGCTCCGCTCGATCAGGGAAACTGCCTCGCCGGTTGCGCCGCGCAGCATGGCCAGCGGTTTTCCGGGATAGCGGGATGAGGCATATCGGGCCGGGATGACGATCAGAACGGACATCAGGCCTCTTGCTTGACCAGCAAAACGCCGGGCGCATAGGCGATGAAGAACGGGTTTTCAAAGCCGGGTTTGCCGTAGGTGAGTTCGGTGTGGTCATCAAACCGGACCACTTCGCCCCCGGCACCGCGCAGCACGGCATCGCCTGCCGCCGTATCCCATTCCATCGTCCGGCCAAGGCGGGGATAGAGATCAGCTTCGCCGGTCGCGATCAGGCAGAATTTAAGCGAAGATCCGGCGGAGGCCATGTCGCGGGTCTTGTAGCGGGCGATATACTGATCTGTCGCTTCGTCCCGATGAGATTTCGATGCAACAACCATCAGGCCGCGATTATCCGGCAGCGGGTTGACACCAATCGGACTTGTCACCCCGGGCTGATCGCCGAACGGCCCCTTTTCCTCGACGGAGCGACCATCTGCCGTGGTGTAGAACAGACGCTCCTTCGCCGGGGCGTAGACGATGCCGCGCAGAGGGACGCCGTTTTCGACATAGGCAATGTTCACCGTGAAATCGCCACGACGCTTCACGAATTCCTTCGTCCCGTCGAGCGGATCGACGATCAGAAACGTGCTTGCGTTCTGGGCATGGGTCGCCGCCTGCTCCTCGGTGATCAGTGTGACGTCGGGAAACTCGGCCAGCAACCCGGCGGAAATCATCGCATCAGCGGCCTCATCGGCCTCCGTGACAGGCGAGGCATCGGATTTGGCCCGGACCTCGAAGTCATCGGCCCCGTAGATCTCCATGATCTTTTCGCCGGCTTCAAGCGCGAGGCGCCGCATGGCACTGGCAAGCTTTTCGAAATCCATCTCGTCACCCGTCGATCAATTGGTTGTTTGCTGGCAGCAATGATTGTCCAGCCATCTTCAACCCCTTATGATACCGCCTTGAGGTCAGGGCAAGCAGTACCGACGGAAAGGGCCACGATGTTCGAACAACGACAAACCCGCACGATGGGCGGCGCGGCCCTGACGACGCTGGCCCTGATCTACCACATGACGGTCTATAAGATTCGAAAGGGCGACCGTAATGCCGTATTTGGTTTGGCGATGTCGGTTGTTAAGTCTCTGCTGATGGTCGCTATTTTGTATCTGATGTTTTACTTCCTTCAGATGAGGAGTTCACCGATACGAGGTAACTTCATACTTTATATAATGTCGGGAATTTTCCTATTTCTCACGCAGAATAAAGCTATGGGTGCAGTCTTAGGGGCAGATGGTCCTGTCTCTCCGCTCATGAAGCATGGGCCGCTTAATCCAAGCATCGCGATTGTATCGTCGGCTCTGGCGGCTTTGTTCCAGCAGACCTTTGCTTGCTTGACGCTTCTTCTTTTGACTCATGCCCTTATTGAGCCTGTAAAGCTGGAGTATCCTTTCATCTGTCTCGGGATATTTTTGCTAGCTTGGTTCACCGGCTGTTGCATTGGTTTGATGTTCCGCGCCGCAAAGCCGTGGTGGCCGGGGGGAATTACCATTATTAGCCAGTTTTACATGCGGGCCAACATGTTTACATCCGGCAAGATTTTTGTAGCTAATGCTTTGCCGTCGACAATGCTACCACTGTTCACGTGGAACCCGCTCTTCCATACGATTGACCAAGCGCGTGGCTTTGCGTTCGTTAACTACACTCCTCGCAATTCCGATCTCCTTTATCCCATCTCTGTCGCGCTTACCTTTCTCATGATTGGCCTGGTTTGGGATTTTGTTAACAGACATTACATTTCCCTCAGCTGGTCTATTCGTCGTCTGTAGATCAAGAAGACTGTTCCTGTCCTATAATTTGATTGAGCTACGGGAGAGCTGGGGCTGCGTCGAACTTTCGGCCGGGTATGATCACATCATGAATCGCCGCAACCAAATAATGACAAAAAACTGTCGCGTTACGATGCCCTGCGGTTCTTGCAGCCCCCTGAACCCCTACCTATATAGCCCTGCGAAGCCGGCTATGGGGTCGGCGGTTCAGACAATGGGATCAGGCTTTCGGGGGCCGTTTACGGACCCGCAGGCCGCCGACATCGCCGGAAGAGAGGTTTGAATATGTCAAAAGTCATCGGAATCGACCTGGGAACCACCAACAGCTGTATCGCGATCATGGACGGCAGCCAGCCGAAGGTCGTGGAAAACAGCGAGGGAGCGCGCACCACGCCGTCGATCGTTGCCTTTACCGAGAATGAACGTCTGGTCGGCCAGTCCGCGAAGCGGCAGGCTGTGACCAACCCGAACAACACGATTTTCGCCGTGAAGCGCCTGATCGGGCGCCGGTTCGGTGATGAGGCCGTCGAGAAGGACAAGAAGCTTGTCCCCTACGACATTGTCGATGGCGGCAATGGTGATGCTTGGGTCGAAGCCCGGGGCGAGAAATATTCGCCGGCACAGATTAGCGCCATGATCCTCGGCAAGATGAAAGAGACCGCGGAATCCTATCTCGGTGAAGAGGTCACGCAGGCCGTCATCACCGTCCCCGCCTATTTCAACGACGCCCAGCGTCAGGCCACCAAGGACGCTGGCAAGATCGCGGGGCTTGAGGTTCTGCGCATCGTGAACGAGCCGACGGCGGCCGCACTCGCCTACGGTCTCGACAAGAAAGAATCGAAAACCATTGCGGTCTATGACCTTGGCGGCGGTACGTTCGATATCACCATCCTTGAAATCGATGACGGGCTGTTCGAGGTGAAGTCGACCAACGGGGACACGTTCCTCGGCGGTGAAGATTTCGACATGCGGATCGTCAATTATCTCGCTGAAGAGTTCAAAAAGGAACACGGCGTCGATCTGACCAAGGACAAGATGGCCCTGCAGCGCCTGAAAGAGGCGGCGGAAAAGGCCAAGATCGAACTGTCCTCCTCCAGCCAGACGGAGATCAACCAGCCGTTCATCTCGATGGACAAGGACACCGGCACCCCGCTGCACATGGTCGTCAAGCTGACCCGTGCCAAGCTGAACAGCCTGGTTGGCGATCTGGTCAAGAAAACCATGAAACCCTGTCAGGACGCGCTGAAAGACGCTGGCATCAGCAAGGGTGACATTGACGAGGTGATCCTTGTCGGTGGCCAGACCCGCATGCCGCTGGTGATCGAGGAAGTGACCAAGTTCTTCGATAAAGAACCCCATAAGGGCGTGAACCCCGACGAGGTCGTGGCGCTTGGTGCTGCGGTTCAGGGCGGCGTGCTTCAGGGTGATGTGAAGGACGTGGTTCTGCTCGACGTGACCCCGCTTTCGCTGGGGATCGAAACGCTCGGCGGCGTGTTCACCCGCCTGATCGACCGCAACACCACCATCCCGACCAAGAAGTCGGAGACCTTCTCGACCGCCGAGGATAACCAGAACGCCGTGACCATCCGGGTCTTCCAGGGTGAGCGCGAGATGGCGGCGGATAACAAGATGCTTGGTCAGTTCAATCTGGAGCATATCCCGCCAGCGCCGCGCGGTATGCCGCAGATCGAGGTGACGTTCGACATCGACGCCAACGGTATCGTCAACGTCTCCGCGAAGGACAAGGGCACCGGCAAGGAGCAGAAGATCACCATTCAAGCCTCGGGCGGTCTGTCCGACGAGGATATCGAACGGATGGTGAAGGACGCTGAAGCCAATGCCGACGCCGACAAGGAACGTCGTGAGCTGGTCGAGGTCAAGAACCAGGCAGAAAACCTGATCCACACGACCAAGAAGTCGCTGGAAGAACATGGCGACAAGGTCGATGAATCGACGGTTGAGGCAATCGAACTGGCCGTGAACGCTCTGGAAGAAACCCTGAAGTCGGACGATGCCGGCAAGATCAAGGGCGGTATCCAGAACCTCATGGATGCCTCGATGAAGCTGGGCGAAGCGATCTACAAGGCGCAGGCCGAAGAAGGCGAGGCAGCAGATGCCGCGTCTGAAGATGGCCCGCGTGGGGTGGATGATGACATCGTTGACGCCGATTTCGAAGATCTCGACGACGACAAGCGCAAGTAAGCGCCGATGACTGGCGGGGCCGGTTCGGGCATCGCGCTCGAACCGGCCTTTGCATAAGGGGCACGGAATGGCGAAACGCTGTTATTATGAGACGCTAGGCCTGTCCAAAGGGGCTGAGGGTGACGAGATCAAGAAGGCCTATCGCCGCAAGGCGAAAGAGCTGCATCCAGACCGGAATGGGTCCGACCCGAATGCCGAGGCGCAGTTCAAAGAGGTCAACGAGGCCTATGATTGCCTGAAAGATCCGCAGAAGAAAGCGGCTTATGACCGGTTCGGTCATGCTGCTTTTGACGGCTCGGCCGGGTTCGGTCGTGGCGGTCCGGCGGGGCAGGGTGATTTCGGTGCGGCTTTTGCGGATGTGTTCGAAGACCTGTTCGGCGACTTCATGGGCGGTAGGGCCGGTCAGGGCGGGGCGCGGCAGCGCGCGACGCGCGGGCAGGATCTGCGATATAACCTGTCAGTGTCGCTTGAAGAGGCATTTTCTGGCCTGCAAAAAGCGATCAATGTCCCCGGTTCTGTTACCTGTGACGAATGCGAAGGCACGGGCGCGGAAGGGGCGGTTGAGCCCACGACCTGCCCGACCTGCTCCGGCATGGGAAAGGTGCGCGCGACGCAGGGCTTTTTCACGGTCGAGCGGACCTGCCCGACCTGTAATGGCGCCGGCCAGATGGTCAAGAACCCGTGCAAAGCCTGTCATGGCGAAGGCCGCGTCGAAACCCGCCGCTCACTTCAGGTGAATATTCCGGCCGGTGTCGAAACCGGCACCCGCATCCGGCTTGCTGGTGAGGGGGAGGCGGGTCTGCGTGGTGGGCCGCCCGGAGACCTATATATTTTCGTCAGCGTCAGCGAACATGAGATATTCCTGCGCGACGGCAAGATGCTGGCTTGTCAGGTCCCGGTGAGCATGGCGACAGCCGCGCTCGGCGGCGAGGTCGAGGTGCCGACAATCGACGGCGGGTGCAGCCGTGTGAAGGTGCCTGCGGGAAGCCAGTCGGGACGTCAGATGCGCCTGCGCGGCAAGGGTATGCCGCCGCTGCGGCACGGTTCGCGTGCTGCGGCTGAGCCGGGTGATATGCTGATTGAGTTGGTTGTGGAAACCCCGGTCAATCTGACCGCGAGGCAGCGTGAACTGCTGCGTGAGTTTGATGAGATCAAGGCGGATAATTCCCCCCAATCCAGCGGATTTTTCGATAAGGTCCGCCATTTCTGGGATGGAATGACCGGCACCTGATCTGCGCCATCACCGGTATGAAAACAAAAAAGGGTCCGGTTTCCGGGCCCTTTTTGCATAATGTCACGCCGTATCTTATGGGTTGATGACGACCTGAGTGCCTTTTTGCACCATCGCATAGATTTCTTCGATGTCGGAATCCTCAACCGCGATGCAGCCTGCGGTCCAGTCTTCTTTGCCTTCGCGCAGCGCCTTCCAGCCATCCGGACCGCGACCGTGGAAGAAAATATCGCCGCCCGGCTTTCGTCCTGCCGCCATCGCACGCGCCTCGTCCTCCGGTCGGGGATAATTGATCCCGACGGAGAGGTGATACTGGCTGCGCGGATTGTAGCGGTCGACGAAGAAAATCCCCTCGGGCGTCTTGCCATCGCCTTCGAATTGCTTCGCGCCAATCGGTTCATTGCCCAGGCCGATCTTGTACGCCTTCAGGACGGTACGGTCGTTCAGCAGGAACATCATCCGGTCGGATTTGTTCACCACGATCTGCGTCACTTTCGGCCCGTCATAGCTGAGGAACCGCGGAGCCGCAGGCCCGGTGGACGCGCTGTCACTGCCGCCACATGCTGCCAGAATAGTCAGGAAAACCACGCCCAGGGTGGCCCGGATTGCTCGAATCATCATCGCCTCGTTACGCTGTTGGTCGCGTTATGCACACATACCTAGCATAGTCGACGGATTCTCGCTAGGCAGATCGCTCAGTCGATCAATGACATAATGGCGAAGATGGACGCCGCGACCGCCCCCGATGCCGGGACGGTGACCGCCCATGCCGCCAGGGTGGTCCAGACATGGCTGCGGCGCACCAGCCTTCTGCGCTGCAACTCCTCGACCGGCAGGCGCTCGCGCGATTTGCGGCGGAAACGATCCTCCCATTCGCGGTAGAAGCCTAGGCCGAATATGCCGCCGACCACGCAATGAGTGGTCGAGACGGGCAGTCCTACTGAGGAAAACGCCAGTACCGTTGTTGACCCGGCGAGGGTGGCACAGAAAGCACGCAGCGGGTTCAGCCGTGTGATAGAACTGCCCACCATGCGGACCAGCCTGCGCCCGAAGATGACGGAGCCGAGCGCGATGCTCAGCCCGGAAAGCCCGATGACCGAAAGCGGCAATTCTGCGCCGCGAACGTCGGCGAATATAATCGTCAGCGGCCCGGCGACATTGGCGACGTCGTTCGCCCCGTGGGCAAAGCCGGACAGAAGGGCCGTGATCACAAGCGGTCCGGAAAGCATGTCTTTCAGCGTTTGCTTTTCGCCCTTTCTGGCCGCGACCTGACGGTTGATCTGCAACCGCGCACCGAAGAACGCGGCTGTGCCAAGGGTCAGGGCCAGCAGGAACTGCCGGACGCTGAGGCTTCGTGTCTCGGACAGGTTCAGAATATAAAGCGCGAAAATGGTCGCTGCCGTCGCGAGCAGCAGCGGTAGCCAGAGCCGGGCTGCTTCCTCTCTCTGCTTTGCGAAATGAACGCGCCAGCGCAGCAATCCGAGGATCAGGGATGCCAGAAGCCCGGAGATCAGCGGGGCGCCGACCCAGCCCAGCGTGATCTGCATGACATTCTGCCAGTTGACCGCACCAGCGCCAATCCCGACGATCCCGGCCCCGGTGACCGCCCCCACGATGCTATGCGTGGCGGAAACCGGCGCGCGGACCCAGTTCGCGAAGGTGATCCAGATTGCAGCCCCGGTCAGCGCCGCGACCATGATCTTTGCAGGCGATGCCGCGTTTGCAGCGCCGCCGCCATAATTCACGATTTCATAGGCGACGGTATGCGTCACGCGATCACCCGCCAGCAGCGCACCGGCAAGCTGAGCCGCCGCCACCGCTGCGAGGCCTAGCCCGATTGGCAGCGCACCCGCCCCGAAAGCCGGACCGGCGGAGTTGGCAACGTCGTTTGCACCGATATTCAGGCCCAGATAAGCGGCGGCAATGCAGCCCGCCATGATCGGCCCGTTGAACGGAAGCCCGGCACCTGCCAGCGAAACGACAAACACCACCAGCGACAGCGCGCCAAGAACCAGCCCGGCTCGCTGCAGCGGGCGACCGGCGATCCAGCCGGCCCCTTCGCTGTTGCCGATCCGGGAGAGGTCCTTGTCAAGAATACGGTAGTCGCGGCCTGTCTGCATTGCGGGAAGATAGGCCTCCGCTATAGCTAAGCAAGCCCTGATGACCTGCAAATAAACAAAAGAACAACTTAAAAACTGCGCAGAAGCGCCTTCAAACCTTCTTCGTTCACAAGCTCGGCAGCTTTCTCGGGCGAGAACCATTGCCTTTCGCGCTGGTGGCGTTCGGGATAGTCGGCCTCAAGGCGATCGACATTCACGATATGGACCTGCACATCGACCGGAATGCTCAGCCCGTTATCCTGTTTCTTGTCATAGGCGTAACGACCGCAGGAACTGGCCTCCACCTCGCCGCGCACGCCTGCTTCCTCCCAGGCTTCCTGCAGGGCGGCGTTTGCGGCGCTGCGCCCGCTCATTGGCCAGCCCTTCGGGATGATCCAGCGCCCGGTATCGCGGCTGGTAATCAGCAGCACGCGCCCGGTTTTGGGTTGTACGCAAATCGCGCCGACCTGAAGTGCTGGCGGACGCCGCCCCAGCACCAGATCGAGCACGTCCCGCATCATGTCATTCATCGTTTGTCCTCACCCGGCCCCGTAGTGCCTTGACCTGTCCCCGTTCCGTCTTGGCCTTGAGCCGTCGCCGCTGACTGCCAAGTGTCGGCCTAGTCGGGACACGCGGTTTGGGCGCGACAGTTGCGCGGCGGATCAGATCCGCCAGCCTCTCGCGTGCAATCTCCCGGTTCCGTGCCTGACTGCGGGTGTCCTGCGCGACGATCAGGACCGCACCATCCTGCGTCCATCGGCGACCGGCAATCCGCCTGAGGCGCCGTTTCACGGGATCAGGCAGGTTGGGCGACCGTTCCGCTTCGAATCGCAACTCGACGGCTGTTGAAACCTTATTCACGTTTTGTCCGCCGGGACCTTGGGAGCGGGTGAAATTCTCGCTGAGTTCCCATTCCTCGACGGCGATCTGATGGTTGATATGCAGCATTCTGCGGCAGTGCTCGATCTTTTGTTCAATATCCCTAACTCGAACCGCGACAAATTGTTTCCTCACAAATTTCTCATCGGGGTTATGAAGATTATCCTATATGATCAAAACAACATTTACGTGACATTCTTGTCGGTCATTCTACCAATGGATGCAATGCCGTTGCTGCGCACATAAATTTGTAGTGATTTTGCCGGTTTCCCATGCGTCAAGTAAGGTCGCCACGGCTTTCATATCCTACAAAATCGCGCGAGTGTCGCTCCCACGATTTGGAGGCATAATTTTGGCCCATCACGCTATTGCGCGTGTCGCCGCCGCGTTTTCGGCAGTTTTGGCGACAGGTTTTTGTCTTGGTCCTGCTTATGCGCAGCCCATCCGGGTCGAATTCATCGAAGCGAAGCCGACGCAGATCGGGTTGGATGTGCGTCTGACCGGAACGCTTGAGGCGCTCGACAGTGTCGATCTGGGGTTCCGCGAGGGCGGCCGGATCACCGATATTTTTGTTGATGAGGGGGATGAGGTCCGCCGGGACGAGGTGCTCGGACGGATTGATCCCTTACAAAAGCAGCAGGCATTCAACGCGGCACGGGCATCACTGGATGCGGCGCGGGCAGCGGAAGAACAGGCCCGGCAAGCGGCCAACCGTGCGCAGGCGATGCTTGATCGTGGGGTTGGAACGCGTGCGGCGCGCGACGATGCGCGTCAGTTACTCAGTTCGGCGGAAACCCGGGCACGACAGGCGCAGACCGCGCTTGATCAGGCCAGACGTTCGCTGGAGGATACCGAACTGCGCGCACCGTTCGAAGGCGTGGTGACCGCGCGAACCGGAGAGCCGGGGCAGGTGGTGGGCGCGGCGCAAGCGATCCTGTCACTCGCGGCGAGTGGCGGGATCGAGGCTCAGTTTCTGTCCCCGGACCTGCCACATCTTGATGCCGCGAAGGATGCGCGCGTGGACCTGACCACGCTGGAGGTCGATGCCCCCCCGATGGTGGGGCAGGTGACGGAGATTTCGCCGCTGGTGGATGAGGTTTCCGGCTCGGTGCGGGTCAGGGCGGTTGTGCAGGACGCGCCGGATGACGTGGCATTGCTGGGGGCGGCGGTGCGTGGCGTGATCGAACTCAGCACGGGAGAGGCGGTTGAGATCCCTTGGACGGCGCTGAGCTCCACCAATGGATCGCCAGCAGTCTGGGTGGTTGATGCCGATGGTAAGGCCCAGCTTCGCGAGGTTGAACTGGAGCGTTTTGACAATGGCTCTGTGCTGCTCAGCGGCGGTCTTGATGCAAACGAGATCGTCGTCGGTGCGGGCTCGCAGCTTCTCTATCCCGGTCGCCGGGTGTTGGATGGGGGACGCCAGTGATCCCTCGGCTGATCCTGATCGCGTCGATGTTCGTCGCCGGACCAGCCGCGGCGATTGATCTGCCGTGGTCAGACAGCGATGACGATCCTGCGGCACCACCCTTGCCGCGCCCGGTCGTGTCGGTCGTCGTCGAAGATGTCCCGTCGGAGCGGCGCAGCTTCCCCGGCGTTGTCATTTCCGGGACGGAGGTGCAGCTCGGTTTTCAGACATTGGGACGGTTGTCGTCGCGCCCGGTCGAGGTTGGGGACGAGGTCTCGGCTGGTGACGTGCTGGCAACCCTCAGGCCCGACGATCTGCAGGATAATGTCAGGGCAGCGCGCGCGGCGGTAGATAATGCGGAGGTGACGCTTGAGACCGCGCGTGCGGCGGCGGACAGAACGCGCGATCTGGCGCGAAACAACGTCGCCAGCACAGCGCAGCTGGAGCAGGCGGAGCGGGGACTTAAAGCCGCCGAAGCGGGGCTGGAGCAGGCAAAATCTGACCTTGCCCGTGCTCAGGATGCGGAAGGTTTCGCCAAGCTCGCCGCGCCGTTTGACGGCGTCGTGTCCGCGGTTTTCGAGAATCCGGGCACCGTCGTTGCTGCCGGGACGCCTGTTCTGACGCTGTCGGAGGTCGATACGCGCGAGGCGATCATCGACCTGCCCGAAGCCATTCTGGCCACGCTGTCTGTCGGAACGCCCGTATCGATCTGGCTGGAAGCCGATCCGGACACGCGCACCAGCGGGTTCATTCACCGGATAGATCCGCTTGCCGATGCCGCAACGCGGACGCGTCGTGTGCATCTGACGATGGAGGACTCATCCGAGTTTCGTCTGAATTCACTGGTCCGTGCGCAATATGGCGGTGGCGAGGGCAGCGTGGTGACCCTGCCTGCATCCGCGCTGACCGGCGATGACGATGACCCGGCGGTTTGGATCGTCAAACGCAGCGGTGCTTCTGC
This sequence comes from Paracoccus sp. SCSIO 75233, assembly GCF_027912675.1. Lineage (NCBI taxonomy): Bacteria > Pseudomonadati > Pseudomonadota > Alphaproteobacteria > Rhodobacterales > Paracoccaceae > Paracoccus > Paracoccus sp. SCSIO 75233. The sequence goes on from NZ_CP115757.1 coordinate 3,156,904, forward strand.
GACGGTGACCATGCGACGTGTCTCGGTCGGGCTGAAGCTGGGTGGTTTCGCGGTCATCGATTCCGGCATCGAGGTTGGGGAGGAGGTTGTCACCCGTGGCGTCAACTCACTCAGCGAGGGCCAAGAGGTCGGAAGGCAGGTCGATCCATGAAGCATGCGTCCGGCTTCAACCTCTCCGACTGGGCGCTGCGGCATCGCAGCTTCGTCTGGTTCCTGCTGGTCGTGTCGATGCTGGCTGGCACGATGTCCTATCTCAATCTCGGCCGTGAGGAAGACCCGAACTTCACCATCAAGGTCATGGTTATCGGTGCGTCGATGCCGGGCGCCACAATCGACGATACGCTGGATCAGGTAACCAAACGGATCGAGAGCAAGCTGGAAGAGCTTGATGAACTGAAATTCACCCGCTCGGTCACCGTGCCGGGTCAGGCGGTCGTTTACGTTGAACTCAACCCGGATGTGAACGGCGGTGACGTGCCGGAAGTCTGGCAGCGGGTCCGGGAAATGATGGCCGATATCAGGCCGGATTTCCCGCCCGAATTTGCCGGGTTCCAGTTCAATGACAATTTCGGTGACGTGTTTGGCAATATTTATGCCTTCACATCGGATGGCTTCACGCCGCGAGAATTGCGCGATCGGGTGGAGGATATTCGCGATCAGGTTCAGGCACTGCCGCTTGCCGGGAAGGTCGAGCTTCTGGGCGAACAGGACGAGGAAATCTATCTCGAATTCTCTCCTTCCCGCCTCGCATCGCTGGGTCTTAATCAGGAGCAGGTGGTCGCCACGCTCAGCGGGCAGAACGCAATCTCGCCCGCGGGGATGATCGTCTCCGGCCCCGAGCAGATTCTGGTCAGGGTTGGCGGCCAGTTTGACGATGCGGGTGCCATTGCGGCGGTCAATCTTCGTGTCGGCGACCGGTTCTTCAACCTTGCCGATGTCGCGGAGGTACGGCGGGGATATGAGGATCCGCCGCAGTCGCTGTTCCGCTACAATGGCCAGCCTGCCATCGGGCTACAGATCGGCATGAAAGAGGGCGGCAATATCCTGACATTCGGCGAGCAGGTCGATACGCTGATGACCGACATCGCCGCCGACCTGCCCATCGGGATCGAGATGGCGAAGGTCGCCGATCAGCCGCATGTGGTTGACGAGGCTGTGGGCCATTTCGTCCGGGCGCTTGTTGAGGCGGTCGCCATTGTTCTGCTGGTCAGCTTCATCAGCCTCGGCTTTCGCGCCGGAATGGTTGTGACCATGACAATCCCGCTGGTGCTGGCGATCACCTTTGTCATCATGGAACAGTTCGGGATCACGCTTCAACGCGTCTCGCTCGGGGCGCTGATCATCGCACTTGGGTTGCTGGTCGACGATGCAATGATCGCGATCGAGACGATGATTTCCCGGCTGGAGCTCGGCGAAACGCTCAGCGACGCTGCCTCCTATGCGTGGACCTCAATCGCGTTTCCGATGCTGTCGGGCACGCTGGTCACGGTCGCGGGTTTCATTCCGATTGGGCTGAACAACTCCGATGCGGGGGAATTTACGTTCTCACTGTTCGTGGTGATCGCCGTGTCGCTGGTCATAAGCTGGATCGTCGCCGTGCTGTTCGCCCCGCTTTTGGGCGTGACTTTCCTGCCGAAGAAAATGCACCACGATGCCGAGAAAATCGGCTGGATGCGGCGAGGATTCCGGCGCACATTGCGCGTCGCGATGCGGTTCAAATGGGTCACGATCCTGATCACCGCGATTGCCTTCGGTGCCTCGATCTGGGGCATGCGCTTTGTCGAGCAGCAGTTTTTCCCGACCTCGGACCGGCCTGAGCTGATTGTTGATGTCTCACTGCGCCATAACTCCTCGATCGAAGCGACACGGGAGGTCATGGACCGGCTCGAACGCTATCTGGCTGAGGAGGAGGACGTCAGCTTCTGGACCTCATATGTCGGGATGGGGGCGCCGCGCTTCGTGCTGGCTTTGGACGTGCCGACTGCGGGGCCGTATATGGGCCAGATCGTCATACAGACGCCGGGTCTTGATGCGCGTGACAGGTTGCGCGACAAGATCAACCAACTCGCGTCAGATGAGTTTCTGGGCGAAGACCTCTACGTCAAAAATCTGGAGGTCGGCCCGCCGGTCGGCAAGCCCGTTCAGTACCGTGTCAGTGGACCGGACATAGAGGAAACGCGGGACGCCGCCCGTGAACTGGCCGCCGTTCTGGCGGAAGAGCCGCGTCTGCGGGATCTGACGCTCGACTGGAACGAACCGGCCCGGGTGGTGAAACTGCTGGTGCGGCAGGATCAGATGCGTCGGCTTGGCATCAGCTCTTCGGATATTTCCGGGGCGCTGGCGTTGATGTTCTCAGGTGTGACAATCACGCAGTTGCGGGATGGCGAATACCTGATCGACGTGATCGCGAGGGGGGATGAGGATGAGCGTAACTCCATCGACACGCTGCGCAACCTGCAATTCGCTATGGGCAACGGTGAGGCGATACCGCTCGCCAGCCTTGCGGCGCTGGAATACGGGACCGAGCAGCCGCTTATCATGCAGCGAAACGGCCTGCCAACGGTCACCGTCAAGGCGGATATTGACGGCAGCGACCAGCCCGCCACGCTGGTGGCCGCTATGGCGGAGCGGGTCGCGGCGTTTGGGGATACCCTGCCGCCAACCATCCGCATCGAGGTCGGCGGCACCGTCGAAACCTCCGCTGAAAGTCAGGAGCCGATTGCGGCGGTCGTGCCGCTCATGCTGCTTTCGATGGCGTTTCTGATCATGGCGCAGATGCAGAGCTTCCGCCTGTCGCTGATCGTGTTCACCGCCGCCCCGCTGGGTCTGATCGGCGTCGTTGCGGTTCTGGTCGGATTCGCTGTGCCAATGGGGTTCGTTGCGATCCTGGGCATTCTGGCGCTTGCCGGTATTCTGATCCGCAATTCGATCATCCTTGTCCATGAAATCCAGAGCCTGCTGGAAAAGGGCCGCAGCCAGTGGGACGCTGTGTTCGAGGCATCCGACAGCCGCGCCCGTCCGATCCTGCTGACCGCCGCTGCCGCCAGCCTCGCGCTCATTCCGATTTCGCGGCAGGTGTTCTGGGGACCGATGGCGTTTTCGATGATGGGCGGGATTATCGTCGGGACGCTGATTACGCTGCTGTTTGTCCCGGCGCTGTACTGCGCGGTTTATCGCGTGCGGCTTCCGCAGGCAAAACCGGCAAAGTGATTGAGGCTTCCCCGGTGCTTGCGTAGACATGGCCCACCAAGGCCGGAGGACCGATGAGCGACAACAAACCCCGCACCGCCCGTATCACGTCGGAAGAGGCGCTTTCCTATCATATGGAGCCGCGTCCGGGGAAATTCGACGTCGTGCCTTCGACGCCGATGGCGACACAGCGGGATTTGTCGCTGGCCTATTCGCCGGGTGTGGCCGTGCCGGTAGAGGCCATCGCGGAGCGGCCCGAGACCGCGTATGACTACACGACCAAGGGCAATCTCGTCGCCGTCGTCTCGAACGGGACCGCGATTCTGGGGCTGGGGAACCTTGGCGCGCTCGCCTCCAAGCCGGTGATGGAAGGCAAGGCGGTTCTGTTCAAGCGCTTTGCCGATGTGAACGCGATTGATATCGAACTCGACACCGAAGACCCCGATGAGATCATCAACGCGGTCAAGCTGATGGGGCCGAGTTTCGGCGGCATCAATCTTGAGGATATCAAGGCGCCTGAGTGCTTCATCATCGAAAGCCGCCTGAAAGAGCTGATGGACATCCCCGTCTTTCACGATGACCAGCACGGCACCGCGGTGATCTGTGCGGCAGGGCTGATCAATGCGCTGGAGTTGTCGGGCAAGCGGATCGAGGATGTGCGGATCGTGCTGAACGGCGCTGGTGCTGCGGGCATCGCCTGTCTGGAACTGCTGAAAGCCATGGGCGCGCGGCACGACAACTGCATCATCTGCGACACCAAGGGCGTGATCTATCAGGGCCGCACCGAAGGGATGAACCAGTGGAAATCGGCCCATGCCGTCGTGACCGAGGCCCGCACGCTGGACGAGGCGATGAAGAGCGCGGACGTGTTTCTGGGCGTTTCAGCCAAGGGCGCGGTAACGCCTGAGATGGTGGAGAGCATGGCCGATAACCCGGTCATCTTCGCCATGGCCAACCCCGACCCCGAAATTACGCCGGAAGACGCCCATGCCGTGCGCGCCGATGCCATCGTGGCGACGGGTCGCAGCGATTATCCCAATCAGGTGAATAATGTGCTGGGCTTTCCCTATCTGTTCCGCGGCGCGCTCGATATCCATGCCCGCGCGATCAATGACGAGATGAAGATCGCCTGCGCGCAGGCTTTGGCCGAATTGGCCCGCGAGGACGTCCCGGACGAGGTCGCCGTGGCCTATGGGCGCAAGCTGCAATTCGGGCGCGACTATATCATTCCGACGCCGTTCGACCCGCGCCTGATCCATGTCGTACCGCCTGCCGTGGCAAAAGCCGGGATGGACACCGGCGTCGCGCGCCGTCCGATCATCGACATGGAGGCATATCGCGACGCGCTTCAGGCCCGTATGGACCCGACCGCCGCGATCCTGCAAGGCATCCATGCCCGCGCCCGGCAGCATCAGGCCCGCATGATCTTTGCCGAGGGCGACGATCCGCGCGTGCTTCGCGCCGCTGTGGCTTGGCAGCGTGGCGGGATGGGCTCGTCCATCGTTGTTGGGCGCGACGACGATGTGCGCAAGAAGCTGGAGGCTGCGGGTCTTGGCGAGGCGGTTCGAGAGTTGACAGTTGTCAACGCCGCCAACACCCGCCACCTCGACGCCTATCACGATTTTCTCTACGCGCGTTTGCAGCGCAAGGGGGTGGACCGCGAGGACGCGCATAAGGAGGTCAATCGCGACCGCCATGTCTTCGCCTCGCTGATGCTGGCGCATGGTCATGGCGACGGGCTGGTGACGGGGGCGACGCGGAAGAACGCCCATGTGCTGTCGCAGATCGGGCAGGTTTTCGACGTGCGCCCGCAGGATGGGACCGTCGGGATTACCGCCGTGCTGCATAAGGGCCGGATCGTGTTGATCGGGGATACGCTGGTCCATGAATGGCCGGAAGCGGAGGACCTTGCCGATATTGCCGTGCGCGGCGCGCATGTCGCCCGCCATCTGGGGCTGGAGCCGCGCGTGGCGTTCCTGTCCTTCTCGAATTTCGGCTACCCGGTCAGTGAGCGGGCCGAGAAGATGGCCGAGGCGACCCATGTCCTCGACGCCCGCCGGATCGATTTCGAGTATGAGGGCGAGATGACCGTGGATGTCGCGCTGAATATGGAGCAGGCGGCGAAATACCCGTTCTCCCGCCTGACCGGACCGGCCAATGTGCTGGTTGTCCCGGCGCGGCACTCTGCCTCCATCTCCGTGAAGCTGATGCAGGAAATGGCGGGTGCTACGGTCATCGGGCCGATCCTGACGGGGGTGGATCAGCCGATCCAGATCTGCTCGACCTCCTCTACCGTGAACGACATTCTGAATATGGCAGCGATTGCGGCTGGTCGTTTGGGGCAGGTGCGTTAGGCCGCGCTTACGCTACGCTGGTCTCGCGCGGCAATCCATCGGGTCGCCGCGCTGAACCTCGAACCGTGTGGCGCCGTCGGGTTGGGCAGTCGATGCGATCAAAATATGCCCGGCCTCGGCGCAGAAATGCGGAACATCGACCATCGCCATCTTGTCCGTGGCGATCAGCGCCACACGCGCGCCGGGTTCGAGCCCCAGCAACACCTTGCGCAGCCGGAGCACCGGAAGCGGGCAGAGCAGACCGCGCGCGTCAATCTCTGTCATGCTGCACCCGCCTGCCACGCGGCCAGTCGTCGCTCAGCGACGGCGGTCGCGGCGAGAGCTCATCGGCTGGAAGGCTACGCCGACATGCGCCTCGCAATAAGGCTTCCCTGCCTGTGAGGGCAGGCCGCAGAACCAGAATTTCTCCGTCGCCGGGTCACCGATGGGCCATTTGCAGGTCCGCTCCGTCAGTTCCATCAGCGAGAGCTTGCGGGCCTTCTTCTCGACCTCGCGGACATTGGCCAAGGCTTCCGGGCTGATTTCATTGGCCGAGGGCTGCGGCGGCAGGGGTTGGCCGGCGGGCACGATCTGGCGGCGCGCGTTGAACGAAGGCTGCGGCGGCGGAGAGGCCGATTCCGTCGCGGGCTCGGGCTCCGGCTCAGCGGCTTTCGGCTTTGCCTCCGCCTTTGCAGGCTCCGCCTTCGCTTTGGCCTTTGCAGCGGGCTTGGCCTTCGCCTCTGCCTTTGCCGGTTCGGCGGAAGCTGCGGCATCCGATTCGCCCTCGTCCCGATTCGACAGGCCGAGCCGGTGAACCTTGCCGATCACCGCATTGCGGGTGACGCCGCCCAGCTCTTTCGCGATCTGGCTGGCAGACTGGCCTTCGCCCCACATCCGCTTCAGGGTTTCCACGCGCTCGTCGGTCCAGGACATTTCAGCCTTTCCGGCGGTCCCCCGCCCATCTTGCAATTCCAGACTTGCCCGGTCACACCGGGAATACCGTGAAATATCCTGCCACGCCTGCCAATTCAAGAAGCGAGCCATGACAGAAATCGATCCGATTATCCGCCGGCCTATGGGCGCGCGCCGCTTTGGCCGTATCAACTGGCTTGGGCTATGGACACTCGCCCAACGTGAGATCAGCCGTTTCATGTCCGTCTGGCAACAGACGGTGTTCGCGCCGCTGATGACGGCGGGGCTGTTCGTGGTCGTGTTTTCCATAGCGCTTGGCCGGGGCGACCGGGAGATCATGGGCCTGCCCTATATCGCCTTTCTCGGGCCGGGTATCCTGATGATGACGGTAATCCAGAACAGCTTTGCCAACACCTCCTCCAGCATGATCAGCTCGAAAATGCAGGGGAATATCATCGATACGCTGATGCCGCCTTTGTCGGCAGGGGAGATCCTGACGGGTTATCTGATCGGCGCGGTTGCACGGGCGGCGCTTGTGGCGCTGGTGATCGGGATCGGGATGATGGTCATGATCGGGCAGTTGCCGCAGCATCCGCTGGTGGCTGCGGTGTTCATCGGGCTGGGTGCGCTGCTGATGGGCGGGCTGGGGCTGATCGGCGGGATCATGGCGCAGAAATTTGACCAGATGGCGGCGCTGACGAATTTCGTTGTCACCCCGCTGAGCTTTCTGTCCGGCACGTTCTATTCCATTCAGGCGCTGCCGCCGTTTTTCCGCGCAATCAGCCATGCGAATCCGATTTTCTACCTGATCGACGGTGCCCGCTACGGTTTCACCGGGGTCAGTGATTCGAGCCCCGTGCTGGGGTTCGCGATCTGCCTGTTCTCCGTGCTGCTGGTCTGCGGCACCTGCCTGTATCTGCTGCGCAGCGGGTATCGGATGAAACCGTGAGTCATCTCGCCCTCGTCACGCTTGTTGTCGATGATTATGACCGGGCGATTGGGTGGTTTCAGACCGCGCTCGATTTCCGGCTGGTCGAGGATGTGCCGTCGCTGACCGATGATGGCCGCCCGAAACGATGGGTTGTCGTCGCGCCGAAAAGTGGCGGCTGTGCGATCCTGCTGGCGCGCGCGGACGGGCAGGCGCAGGCGGACCGGATCGGGGATCAGACCGGCGGGCGGGTCGGGTTCTTTCTGCACAGCGATGATTATCAGGCGGATTACGGCCGGATGATCGCCGCTGGGGTCCGTTTCGAGGAAGCGCCGCGCGAGACCGAATATGGCCGGGTCGCCAAGTTCCGCGACCTCTGGGGCAATCGCTGGGATCTCTGGCAGCGAAAATAACCCTTGCCCGGCGGGCGGTTTTGACGCATTCAACATTCCATGATCGTACGGACCGCCCTTTTTTCCCGTCCCCGACGCCGCTGAGGCGCGCGATCCCGCATGTCCGGCGGCTAAACGTGGCAATTCCATCTGCTAATCCGTTCAAGGCCAGTTGAAGGAGCCTTCCGATGTCCGACTTTCCGCATGTTCTGCCGACTTATAACCGCGCGCCGATGGCGTTCGAGCGTGGCGAAGGCTCATGGGCGATCACGGCGGACGGGACGCGATATCTCGATCTGGGTGCGGGGATTGCGGTGAACGTGCTGGGTCATGCGAACCCCGATCTGGTGGCTGCGCTGACCGATCAGGCGGGCAAGATCTGGCATGTCTCGAACCTTTACAAGATCCCGCAGCAGGAACGGCTGGCTGATCTTCTGGTTGCGCACAGCTTTGCCGATACGGTTTTCTTTACCAATTCCGGGACGGAGGCCGCCGAGCTTGCGATCAAGATGGCGCGGAAGTTCTGGGATCACCGGGGTCAGCCCGAGCGGATCGAGATCCTGACGTTTGAAGGGGCTTTTCACGGCCGCTCCACCGGGGCGATTGCGGCTGCGGGGTCGGAGAAGATGGTGAAGGGTTTCGGCCCGTTGATGCCCGGTTTCAGGCAATTGCCGTGGGGGGATATGGAGGCGCTCAAAGCAGCGATCAGCGATCAGACCTGTGCCGTCATGCTGGAGCCTATACAGGGTGAAGGCGGCATTCGCCCGCTTGAGGACAGCGACCTCAAGGAAATCCGCAGACTGTGTGATGAAGTCGGCGCATTGCTGATCCTGGACGAGGTGCAATGCGGCATGGGCCGGACCGGGCGGCTGTTTGCGCATGAATATGCCGGGATCGCGCCGGATATCATGATGGTTGCGAAAGGGATCGGCGGCGGCTTCCCGCTCGGTGCGGTTCTGGCGACGGAAGACGCCGCTTCGGGAATGGTCGCGGGCTCTCACGGGTCCACCTATGGCGGCAATCCGCTCGCCTGTGCCGTGGGCGCTCGGGTGATGGAGATCGTGGCAGAAGATGCGTTTCTGGCGGAGGTGGGGCGCAAGGCGTCGCTGATGCGGCAGAAGCTGGAAGGGCTGGTGGACGCGCATCCTGATGTGTTTGACGCGGTGCGGGGGCAGGGGCTTATGCTGGGCCTGAAATGCAAGGTCGCGCCGGGCGATATGGTGAATGCGGGTTATGCGCAGCATATCCTGACTGTCGCCGCTGCCGACAACACGCTGCGTCTGTTGCCGCCGCTGAATATCACGGATGAGGAGATTACCGAGGCAGTCGCGCGGCTCGACAAGGCGGCAGGGAGCCTCGATGGCTGATTACAGCTTCAGACCCGTCGTCGCGGCCGATCTGCCAATGCTGGCGGAATGGCTGCGGCAACCGCTGGTGGCGGAATGGTGGCCGGGTCCGGATCGCCAGATCGCCTTGATGGGTGAGGATATGGAAAACCCGGTCATGCATCAGGTCATCGCCTGCCGGGATGGGATCGATTTGGGTTACGCCCAGTATTACCCGGCCAATCACTGGCCTGCGCCGCATTTTACCGATCTGCCTGAGGATACGCTGGCCATCGACGTCTTTGGTGGTCCGCAGGGACAAGGTCATGGCGGGGCCTGGTTGCGCGCACTTGGGGATCTGCTTCTGGCCGATGCCTCGACGCTCGCCATTGATCCTGCACCGCACAACCTTCGCGCTGTCCGGGCCTATGAAAAGGCAGGTTTTCAGGGCGATGCGATCCGCCCCGATGCCGAGGGTCAGCCTGTCCGCGTCATGACCCGGCGACGATAGGGTCGCGCTGACCATCTCCGAAACATGACGGGAAGCCGCGCGAATATGCGGCCGGGGCTATGGCCCCCTTGACCCCGCCCCCCGATCCGGGCTTGCTGGCCCGACACGCTGAAAGACATGCAAATGAACCATTTCCTCGATATCCATACGACGCCCAAAGAAGAACTTCGCAGCATCATCGACAAAGCCCATGCCATGAAGGCGGCGCGCAACGGTCGCCCCAAAGGGACGGTTGACGATGACACGCCGCTGGCCGGACGCATGGTCGCGCTGATCTTCGAAAAGCCCTCCACCCGGACCCGCGTCAGCTTCGATGTCGGTGTGCGTCAGATGGGCGGGCAGACGATGGTGCTGTCGGGCAAGGAAATGCAGCTTGGTCATGGGGAGACGATTGCCGATACCGCCCGTGTCCTGTCGCGCTATGTCGATCTGATCATGATCCGCACCTTCGAGGAAGCGACGCTGCTGGAAATGGCCGAATACGCCACGGTGCCGGTCATCAACGGGCTGACCAACCGCACCCATCCCTGTCAGATCATGGCCGATGTGCTGACCTATGAAGAGCATCGCGGCCCGATTGCCGGCAAGAAAGTCGTCTGGTCGGGCGACGGCAACAATGTCTGCGCAAGCTATCTTCAGGCGGCAGGGCAGTTCGGCTTCGATTTCACCTTCACCGGGCCGCAGACGCTGGACCCGGAGCGGGAGTGGGTCGATTTCGCACGCGATCAGGGCGTCAAAGCCGAGATCGAGCGTGATCCTTATAAAGCAGTGAACGGCGCCGATCTGGTTGTGACCGATACATGGGTCTCGATGCACGACCCAGAATCCGCGAAGGAGCGGCGGCACAACCAGCTTCGCGGCTATCAGGTCAATGAGGAACTGATGGCGAAGGCAAAGCCGGATGCGTTGTTCATGCATTGCCTGCCCGCGCATCGCAATGATGAGGCGACGAGCGCGGTCATGGATGGCCCGCATTCGGTGATCTTCGACGAAGCCGAAAACCGTCTGCACGCGCAGAAGGCCGTCGTCAGGTGGTGTCTCGGCGTCTGAGCCTATCCGGCGGCGCAGCCCTGATACTCGGTCGCGCCGTCATCGGTGATGCTGGTCAGCACGATCTGCGTGGGATCGAGCGGGAAGGGTTTGCCGCTGGGCGCGACGAGATCCGCCGCCGCCTCGGTCCCGTCCGCCGATATTTGCGGGGCAGAGATCCAGATATCGGGATCGCCGGTATATTCCACGGCGACAAGCGCATCGGGATCGGGCAAGGAAAGGGTGACGACCATGCCATCCTCGATCTCGCCGATGGTGCAGGCGGGCAGCGGCGTGCCGGGAGTTGGCGCGCGCGCGATTGCGGTCTCGATCACCGGATCGGGCGCGTTACCGGCAGAGGGTGCAGCAAGGGTCAGCTTCGCCGGGATACAGATATTCTCGCACAGACCGAAGGTCACTTCGGCCGAAAGCCCGACCGGCGCGTTACTCTCGGCGGGGGTCACGGTAAACGGCAGCACCAGCCGGTCGTGATAACCAAGCGTTCTGAGCCCCGCCGATTCGATCTCCTCCGGGGCGGGCCAGTGAAACGCGACGTCGCCGATATTGCTGCCCTGCCAGTCGAATTCCGGCGGCAGCCCGGTATCGCCGGGGCTGCGCCAATAGGTTTTCCATCCGGGTTCCAGCACCAGTTCAAGCGCCGCGATGCGGTTTCCGTCGGTGTCGGTCCAGCCCGGCAGCAGGCGCGCCGATTGCAGCCCTTGCGGAAGATCGTCCGCAGCATGGGCGGGCAAGGCGACAAGAACGGACAGGATCAGCGCATATCTCATGCCGCCTGATTACCCCGTCTCGGGTGTCGGCTGAAATCACCTTTTCGGTACGGGCGAAGTCCAGCGGGGTTGCAGATCCGGTCCGCGCAACTGATCTTAGAGGGCAGGAGAACGATATGAACCCCGACAGCGACCTGACCGGCAAGATCCTGATTGCCATGCCAGACATGGCCGATCCGCGTTTCGCGCATTCGGTCGTGCTGATCTGCGCCTATGGCGATGACGGGGCAATGGGAATCGTTCTGAACCAGCCGATCAAGGGCATGAAGTTCGCACAGCTTCTGGAGATGCTGGAAATCAAGGACGCCGCAAACGCCCCCGATCTGTCAGTGCGGACCGGCGGTCCGGTCGAGCCCGTGCGTGGTTTTGTCCTGCATCCTGAGCGCGATGAGACACAGGAGGGCTCCATACAGGTCGGCTCCGGGCTTGAGGTGACGACGACGCGCGGCATCCTGCTTGAACTGGCAAGGGGGCGGGGCCCGGAGCGTGCGATGCTGGCGCTTGGCTATGCCGGTTGGGGACCGGGTCAGCTTGACAGCGAAATCCGAGCGAATGGCTGGCTGACCGGGGAAATGGACCCGGATTATGCTTTCGGTGATCCGGACACGGTCTGGCTCAGGGCTTTGCGGGCGCTTGGCGTCGATCCGCTGCTATTGTCAGGCGCGGCAGGCCGGGCCTAACGGGGCGCGGCGGCGCGCCTCAGCCGGTCGTTGATGGCGCGGCCGAGGCCGTGATCGGGAATCGGGGCCACGGCAATCGGCTGTCCGGCCGCATCCGCCAGATGCAGAATGTCGAACAGCCGTGCCGCCGCCTCCACCAGATCGCCCGAAGGCGAAAGGCTGGCATCGCCGGAAACAGGGCCGAAGCCGATCAGAAACTCTCCCGCTTCCGCCTCGAAAGCGTTCAGCCGTACCGATGCAGTGGGGGCGTAGTGGCTGGACAGCATGCCCGGTGCAGCAGGCCGGTCGGGGTTTGCGGCAGGGGGCAAAGGCGCGCGACCGAGGCAGTCTGCAATGACCTCCGCCGGCAAACCGCCCGGACGCAGAAGAACCGGGACACCGTCCTGCCAGCCGATGATCGTGGATTCCAGCCCGACGGGACAAGGCCCGGCATCCAGAATGACTGCCAGCTTGTTACCCAGCCCATCCAGCACATGCTGCGCGGTCGTGGGGCTGATCCTGCCGGAAGGGTTGGCGGATGGTGCGGCGACGACACCACCGAAGCTGTGCAGCAGGTCCTGCGCGACCGGATGGGCGGGCACGCGAATGGCGACCGTGTCGAGCCCAGCGGTCACGAGCGAGGCAATCCCGGCATCGGGGCGAAGCGGAACCACGAGGGTCAGCGCCCCCGGCCAGAAGCTCTCCGCTACCCGCAATGCCTCGCCGCTGAATTCCCCGATCTGCGAAGCGACCCCCAGATCGGGGGCGTGGACGATCAGCGGATTGAAGCTCGGCCGCCCCTTTGCCGCGTATATCGCTGCCACTGCCTGTGCGTTGCGGGCATCCGCCGCCAGCCCGTAAACCGTCTCCGTCGGCATCCCGACCAGCTTGCCCCGTGCCAGCATCATCGCCGCATAAGCTATATGTTCGGCCTCCGGGGCGAGCAGTCGGGTTTCTTCGGTCATCAGGTTTCTGGGCGGAGTTACGCAGGGTTTCGGGACAGGATGGGTTGCCGGGGCGCGTCCGGCTTGTAATCTGTGCAGATCGTTTGATGTCATAGACGCCGGTTTTCGCCAGAGCAAGCCGGGGAGGGGAGCAGATGCCGTACCACGCACCAGTCGAACAGATTCGCTTTATCCTGAACAGCGTCGTTTCCTTTCCCGAGGTTTCCGGGACGGAGAAATTCACCGAAGCCTCGCCGGACATGGTTGACGCCATTCTGACGGAGGCGGGGCGTATGACCTCCGAAGTGCTCGCCCCGCTGAACGAGGCAGGCGATCAGCATCCCGCGCGGCTTGAGAATGGCGTCCTGCGCTCTTCCCCCGGCTTCAACAAAGGGTTTCAGGCCATTGCCGAGGGCGGCTGGATCGGGCTTTCCGCCGACCCGGAATATGGCGGGGCTGGGCTTCCGCAGGCGATCAATATGTCGGTTGCCGACATGATGGCGGGGGCATGTCTTGCGTTGCAGCTGAACCCGCTGCTGACGCAAGGCCAGATCGAGGCGCTTGAGCATCATGCCAGCGACGAACTGAAGGCGCTTTATCTGCCCAAGCTGATCTCGGGCGAATGGAACGGCACCATGAACCTGACCGAGCCGCAGGCCGGTTCGGATGTCGGTGCGCTGAAATCGAAGGCCGAACCGAATGGCGATGGCACCTATTCGATCACCGGGCAGAAGATTTTCATCACCTGGGGCGACAGCGATGTGACGGAAAACACCTGTCATGCCGTGCTGGCCCGCTTGCCGGACGGGGTGCAGGGCACCAAGGGGATCAGCCTGTTCATGGTCCCGAAATACCTGCCGGACGAGAACGGCAATCCGGGTGAGGCGAACAGCCTGAAAACCGTCAGCCTGGAACATAAGATGGGCATTCACGGCTCGCCCACATGCGTGATGAGCTATGAGGGCGCGAAGGGTTGGCTGATCGGCAAGGAGCATGGCGGCATGGCCGCGATGTTCACCATGATGAATGCCGCCCGGCTGGGTGTCGGTGTGCAAGGCGTGGGCGTTGCAGAGGCGGCGCTGCAGAAGGCGACGGAATATGCCGCCGAGCGCGAACAATTCGGTCCGATCATCCGGCATGCCGATGTGCGCCGGATGCTCGCCACCTCGCGGGCAGAGGTGTTTGCGGCCCGTGCGATCTGCCTCGCCTGTGCGACGGCCCTTGATATGGCCGATGCGACCGGGGATGCCGACTGGGCGGCGCGTGCGGCACTTCTGACCCCGATCGCCAAGACCCACGGCACGGATGTGGGATGCCGTGTAGCAGATACGGCTGTGCAGGTGCATGGCGGCATGGGCTATATCGAGGAAACCGGAGCCTCCCAATATCTCCGGGACGTTCGGATCACGCCGATCTACGAAGGCACCAACGGCATTCAGGCGATGGACCTCGTCGGGCGCAAGATGATGGATGGCGGCACGGCGGCGCAGGCGCTTCTGGACGAGATCATGGACAATGCGCGCGGCAACAGCAAAATCTGTCCGGAACGGGCGGAAGCCCTGTGGAGCGCGGCGCAAAACCTCTCCGAAGCGACCACGAAACTGGTGGAGATGGATATGGATGACCGTTTCGCCGGGGCGATGGCGTATCTGTCTGCCTTTGCGCGCGTACTCGGCGGGCATTTCCACATGAAAGCGGCGATGGCCGGCGGCGAGGATGAGCAGCTTCTGGCGCGCATCTATATCGACCGCATTCTGCCGCGTAATGCCGCCGATCTGGCCGAGCTGGAGGCCGGGGTCGCCGATCTGAACGCGGTCAGCGATGCGGCACTGGGACTGGCGTGAGCGTCAGCGTGGCAGACGGCATCTCTCACCCCTGGGCGGAGCCACCTGCCCAGGGTGACGCTGTAGAAGTCGCGGACGGTGTCCTGTGGATGCGCCAGCCGCTGCCGATGAAGCTGGACCATGTCAATGTCTACGCGTTCGAGGACGGTGACGGCTGGACGGTCGTCGATACCGGCTTCGACAGCCGCAAAAGCCGCGCGATCTGGCAGGTTCTGCTGGACGAACCGCTGCAAGGGCGTCCGGTTCACCGGGTCATCGCGACCCATCACCACCCGGATCATCTGGGTCTGGCAGGCTGGTTCATGGATCACGGGGCGGAGCTGTGGACGACCCGCACTGCCTGGCTGATGGCCCGGATGCTGGTGCTGGATGAACAACCAGTCCCGACGCCCGAGACGATCTCGTTCTGGCGGGCCGCCGGGATGCCGCCGGAACTGGTCGCTAAGCGCGCTGGCGAGCGGCCGTTCAACTTCGTCGATTCGGTGCATGCGATCCCGCCCGGCTACACGCGTTTGATAGATGGCGAGACGGTGCGTTTCGGCGGGCGCGACTGGCTTATCGCGACGGGGGACGGTCACGCGCCGGAACACGCGACGTTCTGGTCGCAGCAGGACGATCTTGTCATCGGCGGCGATCAGCTTTTGCCCGGTATCTCGCCCAATCTTGGCGTCTATCCGACCGAGCCTAAGGCAAACCCTGTCGGTGAGTGGCTGGACAGCTGCACACGGTTTTCGGAATTGGCCGAGGACCGGCACCTCGTCCTGCCCGGTCACAAGCTGCCGTTCCGGGGCCTGCCGCTGCGCCTGACGCAGATGCGCGAAAACCATGTCTCCGCGCTTGAACGGCTGCGGGTGGCGCTTGGCGAATCGCCCCGCTCTGCGGTCGGGTGTTTTCCGCTGCTGTTTAAACGTCCCATCGGAGAGGGGGAGTTCGGTCTGGCATTGGTCGAGGCGGTCGCGCATCTGAATTACCTCGCCAAAGCTGGGCAGATCACACGGGCGGGCACCGACAATCACGGTGCTGTGCTATGGTCCGCTGCCGGGTGACAGGGCTGTCCCGATAAGCTATTAAATACAAAAATAGCCGCGATGAGGGACAGGTCATGGCAGAGAATGAAGTAACCGAGCACGAACCCGGAACGATGGACATCCGCGCACATGAAAAAATGTTCGCCTCCTTCGTCCGTTTTGCCACCTGGGTCTGCGTTCTCGCAGGGGTGGTTTTGATTTTCCTGGCGCTGACGAACGCCTGACATGCTGCGCCGAGTATTGATCGCGCTTACGCTGCCGCTGTTTCTGGCAGCCTGTGGTGCCGACAACAAATGGGCGAGTGACGAGGCCGTGCGGTCTGTCCGGTATACGTCGAACGAGCCCACCTCAATTTCGCTGATCACGGTGATCGGCCTCGTCCGGGGCGAGGGCGGTCATACCGCACTTCTCATCAATGGCAGCCAGCGGGTGATCTTCGATCCGGCGGGCAGCTTCGCCCATCCGCGCGCGCCCGAGCGTCAAGATGTGCTCTACGGTGTCACGCCGGAGATGCTGAACGTCTATATCGACTATCACGCCCGCAACCTTCCGCGCGAAAGATACTATGTGACCGTCGATACGGTTCAGGTCAGCCCGGAGGTGGCGGAGGCCGCTTTGCGCGCAGCGCAGGAAAACGGCGCGGTCAACAAGGCGTTCTGCGCCGTCGGCACGTCCAATGTTCTGCACAAGGTTCCGGGGTTCGAGGGCGCACCGGGCGGGTTCAGCCCGATCCGCATGCGTGACTGGTTCCTGACGCTTCCGGGTGTGCAATCCACCAGCTATCGCGACAACGATCCGCGTCTGGTGCATGGCGATCTGTTGCGGATGAAAGACGGCTCGATTGAGGCTTACGACAGGTAAAGCCCGATAAACAGCGTGGCCGCGCCTGCAAAGATCGCGGCCAGCGTGTTCCGGGTGGCGTAGCCGACCCCCAGCGTTGCAATCCCCGCTGCAAGCCGTGCCGGATCGGTCTGACCGTCTGTCGCGGCTGGCCACAGCACCAGCGGGGCAGACAGCGCCGGCAGCACCGCAACGGCGGTATAGCGCAGCATCCGCAGCAACCATTCCGGCATCGGCCGGTTCCCGATGGCGCCGAGGAAGCTGTAGCGCAGGAAAAACGTGCCGAGCGCAATGGTCAGGATGATGAACCAGATTTCGGCTGTGCTGTACCCGTTCATAGCTGTCCCCCGCTCCGGCGTACCATCACCGTTTCAACCGCCGCGCCGACCAGCATTGCGATCAGTGCCGCGATCATGGTGCCGACACCGGGCGGAAGCCCGACCAGCAGCAACGACAGGACGACAGCGACACCAGCCGCCGCGATATGGGCGAAGCTGCGCAGCGCCGGTGCGATCATGGCAAGGAACGTGATCGGCACCGCGAAATCCAGCGGAATGCTGTCCGGGATGATCTTGCCCATCGTGGCACCAAGGAAGCTGCACAATGTCCACGCGCCGCACATCACGACCGCTGTCCCCGCGAAATAGGCGATCCGCTGGGCAAGGCTGAGTTGCGGCACGCTCTGATAATGATCGATCGACATGGCATAGGTCTGGTCGATCAGGCCAAGCGCAATCCAGATCCGCACGCGGGCCGATGCCCCACCAAGCCACGGCACCAGCGAGGCGGAATACATCGCCATCCGCAGATTGACCGCGATGGACGACAGGATCACCAGCCAGACAGGGGCGTTATCGGTCATCAGCTGAAGGGCGGTAAACTGCGACGCCCCGGCAAAAACCAGCACGGTGAACCCCATGACCTCACCGATATTGAGCCCGGCCGCCGTCGCGACGACGCCGAACAACACCCCGAACGGGCCGATGACAAGCAAGAACGGCAGCGACTGCAAGGCACCATGTCTGAAACACTGCGCAGGCGTGCGGGCCATTGCGCGGTTGCGGGCGGCTTCAAACGCTCGCGCCCGGCGCGAGGCTGGAGAAGGTTTGTCGGTCATCTGGATTGGCCTAGATTACGTCCAGCCAACTTACCGGCATGCGGGCCACACGCAAGCGCAGCATCACCCTTCGGTCGCAAATAACTGTTTCAGTTTTCCTGACCGAATAGCCCTGCCGCACGGGCCAGCAGCATGAAGGCGCGGGCGGATCGTGTGTCGGACATCCAGACGATTTCATCGTCGGAAAGCTGCGGCAGAAGCATCATCACGCTGCGATCAAAGAGGCGCAGGAAATGGTGAACCGCATCGCGGAACACATCGTCGCCACGCATCGCCTCGACCGCAGCGGCGATGATTTCCGGATCGCGTACCGCACCGACATCGGCGACCGCCTTGCCGCGCTGGCCGTCACTGAATCGCCGCCAAGCTGCGGGGCTGGCGGGCTCCAGTTCCAACTCATCGGTATAGATGCCCCGGTCGGCAAGCAGCGTGACCACGTCCTGCGCGCTTCGGATCAGCCGGGCCTGTGCGGGATCGCGCAGCGTCTCGCGCAGCGCCGCAACGGCTTCCACATCGTCCGGGCCATCGGGGAAGTTCAGCGCGCGGATAAGCGTCTGTGGGGCGAGTTCAACCGCTTCGGGAGCATCAAGGCTGAAGCTGTGCTGCCTTGGATCACTCGGCACCTCTGCCGGGCTTTGTGGGGGCTGCGACGGACCAGCGGGCTTTGCCGCTGCCGCCCTCTGCGTCGATGCAGGGTTATTTTGTGTCGGCGCTGCGGGACGGGGACGCGCCGGCATCTGCGCGGACGGGATTTGCGGCGCGCGCTGCTCCTGCGGGGCGGGCACGCGCAGCGCGCTGCGCCCGATCTCCTCGCGCAGCGATGCTGCTTCCTCCCGCAATTCGTTCACGGCACGCGCCAGCCCGACCGCGATCCAGATCAGGGCGAGAGGCATGACCGCCGCAACGATGGAAACCCAACGACCCGGACCCTGCGTTCCATTACCCGAAAACAGCCACAGAACCAGCAGCATCCCGAGCCACAACACGCTCAGGCCGATACCAATCATTGCGGCGCGATCGCCTTTATCCGTCAAATCGCGCCGGGACATCATCACACGAACCGTACCTCCAGAATTTCGTAGCTGCGCACGCCACCGGGGGTCTGGACGTCGATCTCGTCGCCCTCTTCCTTCCCGATCAGGGCGCGGGCCAGCGGCGAGCGCAGATTGAGCAGCCCGTTTTCCAGATTGGCCTCATGCTCCCCGACGATCTGATAGGTGATTTCCTTATCCGTATCCTCGTCCAGCAAAACCACCGTGGCCCCGAACTTGACCGAGCCGGAGAGCTTCGTCGGATCGATCACATCGGCGCGCGACAGAACCTGCTCAAGCTCCTGTATCCGGCCCTCGATAAAGCTCTGCTTTTCGCGGGCGGAGTGGTATTCGGCATTTTCCGACAGGTCGCCGTGGGACCGTGCCTCGGCAATGGCGGCAATGATAGCCGGTCGTTCGGTCCCTTTCAGATCGCGCAGCTCTGCATCCAGCCTGTCATAACCGGCGCGGGTCATCGGGATCTTTTCCATGGTCTTTCCTAGTTCGTTCTGCGCTTCTGGCGCGGTTGGGTTGTACAAAACCCCCGCCAAACGAATGGCAGGGGTGCGATTCCGTTATGACCAGCGTTCCCCGATCCGGTCCCTTATTGCAAGCCGCAAGCCATCATTTAGGCAAAGCATCGCCGAGATTTTCCCCGTTTTTGCGTCCACTTCACCCTCTAAACCACTAAATTAGCGTTAACATGAGTGCTGCACCGCCGCGTAAACATTGCCGACCCGGTTTCAGCCGTCTAGTTACAGACAGGTAAACGCGAGCGGAGGGCAAGCCATGACCGGACAGGAAAATAGCATTGAACGCGAGTCGATGGATTTCGACGTTGTCATCGTCGGCGGCGGTCCTGCGGGCCTGTCCGCGGCAATCCGGCTGAAACAGATCAATGAGGATCTGAATGTCGTCGTGCTGGAAAAAGGCTCCGAAATCGGGGCGCATATCCTGTCGGGTGCGGTTCTGGACACGGCGGGCCTTGATGCGCTGATGCCGGACTGGGCCGAAAAGGGCGCGCCGGTTAAACAAGAGGTGACCAAGGATAATTTCTACATCCTCGGCGAATCCGGTCAGATGCGGGTGCCGAACTGGCCGATGCCGCCCCTGATGTCGAACCACGGCAAATACATCGTCTCGATGGGCAATGTCACCCGCTGGATGGCGGAGCAGGCAGAGGGGATGGGCGTCGAAATTTTCCCCGGCATGGCCTGTTCGCAAATCGTCTGGGACGGCGATCGCGTGGCCGGTGTCGTCGCGGGGGAGATGGGGCTGAACGCCGATGGCACTCCGGGTCCGCAATATGAGCCCGGCATGGAACTGCGTGGCAAATATGTGATGCTGGCCGAGGGCGTGCGGGGGTCGCTGTCGAAAGAGGTGATGGCGAAGTTCAACCTTTCCGACGGGCATGAGCCGCAGAAATTCGGCCTCGGCATGAAAGAGATCTGGGAGATCGACCCGGCGAAATTCAAGCCCGGCACCGTCACCCATACGATGGGCTGGCCGCTCGGCAAGAACGCGGGCGGCGGATCGTTCATCTATCATTTCGAGGATAATCAGGTGCTGATCGGCTTCGTCGTCCACCTGAACTACGCCAATCCGTGGCTGTTCCCCTATATGGAATTCCAGCGTTTCAAGCATCATCCGATGGTCGCCGAACTGCTGGAAGGCGGGAAGCGCGTCGCCTACGGGGCCCGCGCGATCAGCGAAGGCGGCTGGCAGTCGATCCCGAAACTCAGCTTCCCCGGCGGGGTTCTGCTGGGTTGTTCGGCCGGTCTGGTCAACGTGCCGCGGATCAAGGGCAATCATAACGCCATGTTCTCGGGCATCGCTGCTGCCAACGCCGCTGCTGCTGCAATTGCGGAAGGTCGTGAAGGTGATGAACTGACCGCTTACGAGGACGATCTCCGCTCCGGCCCGATCGCGAAGGATCTGAAGCCGGTGCGCAACGTCAAACCGCTCTGGTCGAAACTTGGCCTGACCGCGTCGCTGGCGCTTGGTGGTTTCGATATGTGGGTCGCCAATCTGACCGGCTGGAACCCGCTTGGAACGTGGAAGCACGGCAAGACCGACGCGGAGGCGACCGGAAAGGCTGCGGATTACAAGCAGATCGAGTATCCTAAGCCCGATGGCAAGCTCAGCTTCGACCGGCTCACCAATGTCAGCTTCAGCTTTACCAATCACGAGGAATCGCAGCCCTCGCATCTGAAGCTGAAAGACCCGTCGATCCCGATTGATGTGAACCTTCCGCAATATGCCGAACCGGCGCAGCGTTACTGCCCCGCCGGCGTCTATGAGGTTATCGGAGAGGGGGACGAGGCGCGGTTCCAGATCAATTTCCAAAACTGCGTCCATTGCAAAACCTGCGACATCAAGGACCCGTCGCAGAATATCGTCTGGACCTGCCCGCAAGGTGCGGACGGCCCGAACTACCCGAATATGTGATCGGCGGCTCCCGGCGCAGCGTAATGCGTGGCGTTGCGCGCCGGGCGCGGCGCAGATAGGGTTGCGCCGAACCGGAGCCGGATCTGACCTTATGAAAACCCTGCATTCGCTGGCACTCGCCGCCATGATCGCCCTGCCGCAGCTACCTGCGGCACTTGCTCAGGATGCGACGCCGCCGCCGCCGCGCCCCATGCGTGGACAGGAGGTCGCGACACCTGCCGCAGCCGCCGAGCCGTCGGCGGAAACGTCGCCTGCGCCGCTGACACGGGGGCTGGCCGGTCCGTATCTCGCCGCGCGCAATGCCGCGATGGAAAATGATTTCGGTGCTGCGGCGGATTATTATCTGCGTGCAATCGAAGAGGATGGGCAATCCGCCTATCTCAATGACAGCGCCCTTGTCGCGTTGCTCGCCTCGGGCAGGATCGACCGGGCTATAGAGCTCGCGGACGAGCTTTCAGGCACCGCCCAGCCCGGCACGACATCCCGGCTGGTCGGTCTGGTGGAGCGCGCGGATGCGGCCCGGCAGCAGGACTGGCAAAGGCTGATCGCGGAAATCGACAACGCCGCTGCCAATGAGGACCCCGGATCGGAACGCCTGCTGGATGGGCTGCTGCGCGCTTGGGCTCTGCTGGGGTCCGGCAATGCGTCCGAGGCCGATCTTGCCTTCGACCGGATCCGCCAGATTCGCGGCACCGGCCCGCTGGTCGATTATCACATGGCGCTCGCAAAGGCGCTTGTCGGGGATTTCGAGGCGGCGGCGGCACTGCTCGGCCGTGACAGTCAGGTCGAGAATGTCATGGGCGCGATTGTCGAAGCGCAGGTGCTGACCCAGCTTGATCGCCGTGAAGACGCGCTGGAGGTGCTCAGCGCGTTCGAAGGAATGGGCATCGACAGCACGGTTGACGATCTGGCCGCGCGGATCCGCAATGGCGATCAGGTGTCCTTCGATGTGATCACAGACCCGCGTGACGGTATCGCCCAGGTTTTCCTGACATTTGCGACGCTGATGGCGAATGATGTTGATCCCAATCCGCTGTCGCTGATCCATGCAAGGCTGGCCAATTATATTGCGCCGGACATGGTCGACGCACGGATCATGGTGGCGCAGCTTCTTCAGAATCTCGGCCAGTACGACGCTGCAGAGGCCGAATTCGATGCGCTGCGTCAGCAGGGCGAGATGCGCCCGACCGTGGAACTGTCGCGGATTGACGCCCTGTCCCGCGCCGACCGTCTGCCCGATGCGGAGAAGGCGGCGCTGACCCTGACCGCGGCCCAGCCTGATTTCGCGCCCGGCTGGATCGCGCTTGGCGATCTGCTACGCCAGCAGGAGAAATGGGCGCAGGCGGTTCCGGCCTATGACAAGGCGATCTCGCTGATCGATCCGGCGGATGAGGACGCGCTCTGGTTCCCGCATTATGCGCGCGGCATCGCGCTTGAACGCTCCGGTGCGTTTGACCGGGCGGAGGCGGATCTGAAACGCGCCATCGAGATCCAGCCGGATCACCCGCAGATGCTCAACTATCTGGGCTATTCCTATGTCGACCGGAACGAGAATATGGATGAGGCGCTGCGCCTGATTGAACGCGCCGTGCAGTTGTCGCCGAATGACGGCTATATCCTCGATTCGCTGGGCTGGGTTCTGTATCGGCTGGGCCGCTATGAAGAAGCCGTCGGCCCGCAGGAACGTGCCGTCGCGGAGATGGCGAGCGATCCGCTGGTGAACGATCATCTGGGCGATATTTACTGGATGGTCGGCCGCGAACGCGAGGCCGAAATCCAGTGGAAACGCGCCCTCAGCTACGGCCCCGAAACCGAGGCTGAGGCCGAGCGGATACGGGCGAAAATCGAGCGTGGGCTGGATGCGGTGCTGGAGGATGAGAGCAGCGGGGCGCATGTGCCGCCGGGTGCGCAGCAGGGCACCGGGGCGGCTGACGGGGAATGAGCCTGTCGGAATTCGCGCCTGCCAAGCTGAATTTGTCACTTCATGTCACCGGGCAGCGGGCGGATGGCTATCATCTGCTCGACTCGCTGGTCGTGTTTGCGGATGTGGGCGATAAGGTAACGCTGGAACCGGGTCCGCTGTCGCTGACGGTGAACGGCGCATTCGCCGAGGCGCTTGATGGCGATAATCTGTGCCTGCGCGCGGCGCGGCTGGCGGATGCGGAGGCGCGGATTACGCTGACCAAGGATCTGCCGGTCTCCTCCGGCATTGGCGGCGGCTCTGCCGATGCGGCGGCGGTGCTGCGCGGCCTGGCCCGGATGGGCGCGGAAATGCCGCAGAAAACGGAGGCGCTTGGCGCGGATATTCCGGTCTGCATCGCCTCCCGCCCGATGCGGATGCGCGGCGTCGGAGAAATTCTGGACCCGCTGCCGCCGCTGCCGGAGATGCGGCTGGTGCTGGTCAATCCCGGCGTCTCGACCTCCACCCCGGGGGTTTATGGCGCTTTGGCGCAGAAGAACAACGACGCCATGCCACCGCTGCCGGACGGGTTGGATCTGGCCGGTTTCGTGGATTTCCTTCGCCGGTGCCGCAATGATCTGCAGGGTCCGGCGATGTCGCTTTGCCCGGAGATCGCCAAGGTTCTGCGCGCGCTTGAGGAAGAAGGTGCTATGCTGGCCCGGATGTCGGGGTCCGGCGCGACCTGTTTCGGGATTTTTCCTGATGCGGCCTCTGCCGGGCTTGCCGCCTATCGTATTGGTGCGGCATATGAAAACTGGTGGATCCGCGCGACGGGGTTATTGTCGGCGGAGGCGTTTGTTTAGGGGGCGCGCGATGCTGAGACTCGGGGTGAATATCGACCATGTGGCGACGGTGCGGAACGCGCGGGGCACGCCCTGGCCCGATCCGCTGCGGGCCGCAAAGCTGGCGGAGGAGGCGGGGGCCGACGGGATTACCGCCCATCTGCGCGAGGATCGCCGCCATATCAGCGATGCCGATATTGACGCGCTGATGGCGGGGCTGCGCCTGCCGCTGAACCTTGAAATGGCGGCGACGGCGGAGATGCAGACGATTGCGTTGCGCCACAAGCCGCATGCGGTCTGTCTGGTGCCGGAGAAGCGCGAGGAACGCACGACCGAGGGCGGGCTGGACGTGGCCGGAAACGACAACGCGCTCGGCCATTATATCGAGCCGCTGCGCGATGCCGGGTGCCGGGTCTCGCTGTTCATCGGCCATGAACCGGCGCAGATTCGCGCCGCCGCCCGGATCGGGGCGGCTGTGGTGGAACTGCATACCGGGGCTTATTGCGATTACGACACGGAAGGCAAAATCGCCGAGCGGGATGCCGAGCTGGAGGGGCTGCGCGAGGGCGCGGCGCTGGCCGATAGTCTGGGGCTGGAGGTACATGCCGGTCACGGCCTGACCTTCGACACGGTCGGGCCGGTCGCAGCGATCCCGGAACTGATGGAACTCAATATCGGGCATTTCCTGATCGCGGAGTCGGTGTTCATCGGACTGCCTGCCGCGATACGGGAGATGCGTCGCTGCATGGATGAGGCGCGGGGTGAATAATCCTGCGGCTTTGGGCCGGAAATGATCCTCGGCATCGGGACGGATCTCGCCAATATTGAGCGGATACAAGGCGTTCTCGACCGGCATGGCGACAGGTTCCGCAACCGGGTTTTCACTAAACGCGAGCTTGCCAAGGCCGCGCGCCGCCGGGATGAGGCCGGGACGCTGGCGAAACGCTGGGCGGCGAAGGAGGCTTGTTCAAAGGCGCTCGGCACGGGGTTGGCCATGGGGATAAGCTGGCGCGATATGTCGGTGTCGAACCTGCGTTCGGGCCAGCCGGTGATGCACCTGACCGGCTGGGCAGCAGAGCGGTTGGACAAGATGACGCCAAATGGCCATGAGGCGGTGGTTCATGTCACCTTGACCGACGATCATCCGTGGGCGCAGGCGTTCGTGGTGATCGAGGCGCTGCCGAAAACGGGGTGAGATTTGGCCCGCACTGCGCGTACACCGGGCGTACACAGGTTGTACACAGGGGGTGCCACCGGGGGTTTATGGGAATGGTGCGTTGAAACGCACCCTACGGGTGGTGTGGGGTGTGGTTCATTGGTGCGTTGAAACGCACCCTACGGATTGGGTGTAGGGTGCGCTTCAGCGCACCGTTACATTCGAAGACGGCCAGATGGTGATCGTAGGGTGCGTTTTTAACGCACCGTTATTTGGTATCCGGCCATATGGTGACCGTAGGGTGCGTTTCAACGCATCATCGCATTCACATCCGGTCATGTGGTGATGTGCGTTTTTAATGCACTATCATATTCAAATCCGGTTATGTGGCGATGTGCGCCTCAACGCACCGTCATTGCCAATCCCACGTCCCCAATCACGACCGTGCATAGATAATCGCGTCCGGCGTGCGGTCGGTTTCGATCATGCCGATTTTTGTGGCGACGTTGATCGAGGCGTGGTTCTCCGGGTGAATTTCCGCGATGATGCGGTCGAGGCGCAGGGTGTTCATCGCGTGATCTGCGATGACCTGTGCGGCCTCGGTCGCGAAGCCCTGGCCCCAGCTTATGCGCGGAATGCGCCAGCCGATTTCGATCTCGGGTCCGATGGCGTCGATGGGGATCAGCAAAATCCAGCCGTGGAAGATCTCCGGGCTGGCTTTGGGGAAGATCGACCAATAGCCGAGGCCGGGACCGTAATCGGTGGTTATCCGGGTTTTCGTGAAGGCTTCGTGGCGCGGGGGGTCCTGCCACGGGCCGGCGACGAAGCGGGTGACTTCGGGGTCGCGGTCCATTGCGATGCAGGCGTCGAAATCGGCCATGCTGCGGGGGCGCAGGATGAGGCGGTCGGTCTCGAACAGCGGCAGGGTCATTCGGGGCGGAGTGCGGTTTTCATCTGGGCCACGCGGCGGCGGGCGCGGGCGTCGCGGATGAGGGTGAAGGAATAGATGAACAGCGCCGCCCAAATCAGCGGGAAGGCGATGCGGCGCGCGCCCTCAAACGGTTCGTTGAAGAAGAACAGCGCGATGAGGAAGACCATTGTCGGTGTGATATATTGCATGACGCCGATGGTGGAGAGGCGCAGCAGCTTCGCCCCGTTGGCGTAGAACATCAGCGGGATCGCCGTCACCGGGCCGCAGCCGATCAGCAGAAGCGTGTCGGTCCAGTTCCGCCCGAAATGGCCGCCGCCATTGGATTCCAGCCAGATCAGATAGGCCAGCGCCGGCAGAAACAGGATCAGGACTTCCAGCATGAACCCCTGATTGGGGCCGAGCGGCAGGGAGCGCTTGAAGAAGGCGTAGAACCCCCAGCTGAAGGTCAGCACGATCGCGACGGTCGGCAGGCTGCCGGTTTCGAGTGTCAGGATAATGACGGCGAGCGCGGCAAGACCGACCGCGACCAGTTGCAGCCTGCCCAGCCGTTCGCCCAGCAGCAGCGCGGCGAGCGAGATCGAGAATAGCGGGTTGATGTAATAGCCGAGCGCGGCCTCCATCGCGTGATTATTGGTGATGGCCCAGACATAGGTGAGCCAGTTGACGGTGATCAGCGCCGCAGTCAGCGCGGCCATCGCCAGCAGGCGCGGGCGGGCGAAGGCGGCGCGGACGTCTCCGGTTCTGCCCCTCGCGATCAGTACGGCAGCGGCGATTGGCAGCGACCAGATGACCCGGTGTGCGATAATCTCTGCCGGGTCGATATGGGAGAGCTGCTTCATGTAAAGCGGCAGGATCCCCCAGATGCCGTAAGCGCCGAGGGCGTAGAGAAATCCAAGCGGCGAATCGCCATTTTGCTGGGGCTGCGTCATGGCGTGGACGATATGTCGCGGCGCGGGGGAAGGACAGGGGGGAACGTTATCGCTTCGCGTCTTTAGGGGCGACGTGATGCGGACACGGCAAGGCCCCGATATCGGCACAGGCGGATTGCCAGGTTTGCGCAACTTAAACGAGAAATTTACTTGATCATTTCGCCTGGAATCTCAATGATATACTTGTAACCGTCTGTTATTTAATAATTTACCCATTTTCGCAGGGCTGTCGGAAATGGTCTCTGTCCGGGAACGAGTTCATGCCTGTCACAAATGCCGTCGCCTATAAGTTGTCCGATTTTGAATATTGGAGCAACGGATACTGGATCGGGGTGACCTCCGACAGATTTAGCAATGCGATGAGGGGATATTTCCGGCTGAAGCAGAATGCCGTGCCGCTTCAGGCAACCATCACCGATGACGATCCGTATCTGAACGATATTACATATTTTTCCGAGGACCCGAATGATGCAGCGGCCGAGGAACAAGGCGCGCTTCAGCATATCGCCATCAAGAACGCCTCGGGCAGGACAATTTATGACAATGGGTTCTCGATCGACTCTGCGTCCATGAATGTCGAAACGGCGAGTGATCCGGGTTCGGGAGATCCGACGGCCCTGGATTATGAGGCCGGGGAAATGGATATTTATCATGTCCTGAGCTACAGTAATGCGACCCCTCTCGGCAATCAGGGGCTGTCGGGATATCTGATCTATGGCGGTGCATTACCGCAAAAAGGCGTCATCTATCACGGCGGGACGACGAACAGATCGGCGACCGAAGATGACAGCTACGGATTTGATGGCACGGTTTACGGTCAGAGCTATGACAATCTGCTGTGTTTCGTCGCGGGGACAATGATCGAGACCGACAGCGGACCTCGCCCGGTCGAAGAGATTGCGCAGGGCGATCTGGTCAGGACCAAGGATCGCGGCCTGAAACCGGTTCAATGGATCAGCAGGCGCAGCTTTCGGGTGGCGGGCGTTGCTGATGCGGAAAAAATCTATCCGGTCAGAATTCGGGCCGGGGCCTTGGGTCAGGGCTTGCCCGTTGCGGATATGTATCTGTCGCAGCAGCATCGTGTGTTGCTGAAATCACCGATTGCGCGGCGCATGACCGGCGGCGATGAGGTGTTGGTGGCGGCGAAGAAATTGCTGGACATTGAGGGCGTTGAGCTGGTTCGCGATTGCGACGAGGTGACCTATGTCCATTTCCTGTTCGACCGGCACGAGATCGTATATTCGAACGGCGCGGAAACTGAGGCTTTGTTCACCGGCCCGGAAGCGATGGCTTCAATCGGGCAGGCGGCGCGGGATGAAATTTACGCGCTGTTCCCGGAGCTTGCCAAGATTGATTTCAAGCCCCGGCCAGCGCGGTTTGTCCCGTCCGGAAAGCAGCTTCGTCGTTTGATTTCCCGACATATAAAGAATGACCGACGGCTTTATTCTGCGTGAGCCTGCGCGGGACTGATCAGTTCAGTCCGTCTTCCTGAAGAAGGGTGTGACCGTCGCGGCTTTCGATCTCGATGACCCAAAGGTCCGGGTCGAAGCCGGTTTCGCGGCGGATGATGTCGTCCATATCGGCCTCGGCTCCGGTGGCGATGCGGGTCCAAGGGCGGGTGTCGGATTCGAAGTCCCACTCGCGCCGCCAGAGCGTCGCATTGCCGTCGAGCGTGGCGCATTTGACCATGATCGCGCCCGCCGTGTCGTCGCCGTGGCGCAGCACATAGGCGGGGATGTTCGCCAGCCCGAGCCGGGTCAGATAGGCGCCGACCCAGACATGCGCGGCCAGCCGCTCAGCCATCGTTGAAATCGAGGCCCATTTCCGTGAAACGCTCCGCCTCGTCCAGCCATTTCTCGCGGACCTTGACGGTCAGGAACAGATGCACCGGACGGTCGAGGAATTCGGCCAGTTCCTCGCGGGCTGCCTTGCCGACGGCGCGGATCGCTTCGCCCTTATGGCCAAGGACGATGCCCTTATGGCCGTCGCGGGCGACATAGACGATCTGGTCGATCTTGGCGGAGCCGTCCTTGCGGTCCTCCCAGTTCTCGGTTTCCACGGTGAGCTGGTAGGGCAGTTCTTCATGCAGGCGGAGGGTCAGCTTCTCGCGCGTGATCTCGGCGGCGATCATGCGCATGGGCAGATCGGCGAGCTGATCCTCGGGGTAGAGCCAAGGACCGGCGGGCAGGGTTTCGGCCAGCCATTTGCGCAGATCGCCGGTGCCGCGTCCCTTTTGCGCAGAGATCATGAAGGTTTGCGCGAAGTCATACGCGTCGTTCATCTGCTTGGTAAGGGCCAGCAGCACCTCCGGGTTGACGCGGTCGATCTTGTTGATGGCGAGCGCGACCGGGCGGGTGCCAGCCGTTTCGCGCAGATTGGTCAGGATTTCCTGCACGCCGTCGGTCAGGCCGCGCTGCGCCTCGATCAGCAGGACGATGATATCGGCGTCGGAGACCCCGCCCCAAGCGGCGGCAACCATGGAGCGGTCGAGGCGGCGGCGCGGGCGGAAGATGCCGGGGGTGTCGACGAACACGAGCTGGGCGTCGCCTTCCATCGCGATGCCACGGATGCGGGCACGGGTGGTCTGGACCTTATGGGTGACGATGGAGACCTTGGCGCCGACCATCTGGTTCAGCAGGGTGGATTTCCCGGCATTGGGTTCGCCGATCAGGGCGATGAAGCCGGCGCGGGTTTGTGGGGTTTCGGTCATGGGGTTGGTCCTGGGGGGCGGGGGCGGTGTGGTGAGGGTGGTGGTGCGCTGAAGCGCACCCTACGGGGTGTGGTGTTGGTGGTCATGGTGCGCTGAAGCGCACCCTACGGGGATCGGTGTGGGATACGTAGGGTGCGCTTCAGCGCACCAACGGGAGGATTGGTGTGGGACATGTAGGGTGCGCTTCAGCGCACCATAACCACCCTCACGACCATATCCATCCCCAACACCACCCGCACGATTCAAACCCCGATCTCCGCCAACATCGCCTGCGCGGCCTTCTGTTCGATGCTGCGCTTGGTGCCCTTGCCTTTCGCCACGGCCTTCCGACCGTTATCGAGGCTGACGGTAATTTCGAATTCCGGGGCGTGGTCGGGGCCTTTGCGGTTCGTGACGGTGTAGTCCGGCGGGGTCATGCCATTGGCCTGCGCCCATTCCTGAAGTGCGGTCTTTGCGTCGCGGGCGTCCTCCTCGACACTGTCCAGCCGGTCGGCCCAGAGGGTCAGGATCACGCGTTGCGCGGTTTCGAACCCGGCGTCGAGATAGATCGCGGCCAGCACCGCCTCCATCGCGTCGGCGAGCAGCGCTTCCTTGCGGCGACCGCCGGAGACCATTTCGGAGCGGCCCAGCTTCAGCACATCGCCCAGCCCGATCTGGCGGGCGATGGCGGCACAGGTCTCCCCCCGGACGAGGGCGTTGTAGCGCGGCGCAAGCTGGCCTTCGGAGGCGTCGGTATCGGCGGCGTAAAGCGCCTCGGCCATGGTCAGGCCCAGCACGCGGTCGCCCAGAAACTCCAGCCGTTGGTTGTGGGGGCGCGTCGGGGTGGAGACGGAGCCGTGGGTGAGGGCCTGCACCAGCAGTTCGGGGCGCGTGAATTCATGGCCCAGCCGGGTCATGAAACCTTGGAGTTCCGCCGCCACCTTCACGCCGTCCCCATCAGTTGACGGCGCGGAAGAAGCGGTCGCCGCGCCAGGTCCAGAAATACAGCATGGAACTGCCGGCGGAGGAGAACATGATCCGGTCGGCGCGGCCGATCAGATATTCTGCCGGGACGAAGCCGAGCCCGCCGGAGATGGCCGCGAAGCGCGAATCCTCGGAATTGTCGCGGTTGTCGCCCATGAAGAAATACTGGCCTTCCGGCACGGTAAAGACCGGGGTGTCGTCCTTGATCCAGCCATCGACGATGTTCAGCACGCTGTGGCTGACACCGTTGGGCAGGATTTCGGTCATGCGGCCCTTGCGGCATTCGCCGCCCTCCGGCACCGGGTCGTTCATGCAGCGCGGCAGGCGGCGCTGCGAGCCCTGCTGTTCCTTGACCTCGATGAAATCGGGCTGTTCTTCATATTCGACCGGCGTGCCATTGATGATCAGCCGCCCGCCGCGCATCTGGACGGTGTCGCCGGGCAGGCCGATGACGCGCTTGATGAAATCGACATTCTGCACCGGGTGGCGGAACACGACGACATCGCCGCGCTCGGGCTCGGAGCCGAAGATGCGGCCATCGACCGGGCACATGGAGAAGGGGCAGGAATATTGCGAGTAGCCATAGGCCATCTTGTTGACGAACAGGAAATCCCCGATCAGCAGCGTGTCCTTCATCGAGCCTGACGGGATCCAGAACGGCTGGAAGAACAGCGTGCGGAATATCCCCGCGATGATGAGCGCCCAGAACACGGTCTTGACCGTTTCCCAGATGCCTTCCTTCTTCTGCGCCATATGCTGTCCTTCGGGTTTTCCGCCTCTGGCGGGTGAATGCTGCGCAGGTGGACGAAAGTCAAGCGAGGGGCGGGGATTATGGGGTGGGGGCGCTGTGGCGGGGCTGGTGGGTATGGTTTGATCGTCGGCAGAAGCCGGGGGCAGGCTGACCGTGTCGTACGGTGATGCTGTCCGACAATTGTAGCGGTTTTCTTTGAACGGCTGCGTCGGGTCAGCCGGCCAAGAAACGACTGTACATCACATCAATAAACAACTGTATATAGGCTGATCGTCAGCCTCCCAGCGGCGCATTGAAAATTAATTTTCGGAAAGATCTGTTTGCAAGGCCGTAGACTATATCTCGGAGATTTGGCAGGAATTCACCATCATATTTGACTCATGAGTCAAGGCCAGACACAGACTGTCGTCTGGGCAGACGTCGTAATCAGGGAGAGTTTCAACTATAGAAATCCTGATAGGAAGTAGCGCCGTCCGTTTGCACTCTTTTAGAGCTGGGGTGGAGCTATATTCTTGAATGAAATATAAAAAGGAAGTTACCCTATCTTGATAGAAGTCTTCTAATTGCTTCCGAGTGTGTTCGGTTGACGAGGCTGGAAGCCTAATATATCCTAAATATTCTTTTTGCAGTATTCGCGAAACAACCTCGAGAGACGGTCGGTGTGTTGCTTCTTCTATTTTGAGATAAAGGCCGGCATCTCCGTAAATAGAACTTAATGTATCAAAGCCAAGGCTGATGTCAGAATCGTCGCAGGACAGCCCATTTTTTCGCGTGCAGTCGGTTCCCGATGGGAATGTGTAGGATACTTCTTTTATTCCGCTATCTGAGCTTTCATAGGCTTTTACAGATAGTTGAGGCCTATCAGAATCTTCTAACGCAATCTGAATTCCATTAAGCCCAGGAATCTCAATAGAGATGTAAGCATTGTTTTTTGCTCCGAATGCGGAAGGAAAAAGTACGTACCCTTCCTTAAATGGGTTAGCTATCGATGATGGAGTTTCGTTGTGAGAGTCGTATATAAAATTAATCTGAGCAGAGGAAAAGGGAAGCTCTGGATCTAGATAAGTTGTCTGAATCATCGTATTGGCTCGACGGTTCTCAGCTCTAAGTGTCTTTTCTTGTTCTGCTAGTTGAGCTTGGTGGCTGGATTTTTTAATTGAAGAATAAAAATTAATTGAAGATACTAAAAAAATAAGAAATAGTAGCGCTAATCCCCAACCCCTAATGGTGTTTCTTTCTCCATCCTTCTTGTAGAAAAAAGCGGTAATTGACGACACTAATGTTAAAATTGCGATTATTACGCTGAAATCGAGAATCATGGTGGTGAACATCCAGGAAAATAATATGATTCGCTTTCTGTTGAAGTGTACCAGAATTTTTCTAATAGGATAGGCTTCCGCCGAAAGGAAAACGCTCTCAAAACCCCGCCTTCACCGAAAACGTCATCTGCACCCCGCTTTCGGGATGCTTCACCCGCAAGGCTTCGGCGTGGAGCATCAGGCGGGAGTGGTTGGCGGCCTCTCCCTCGGCATAAAGCGGGTCGCCGAGGATCGGGTGGCCGGTTTCGGCCATGTGGACGCGCAGTTGGTGGGATCGCCCGGTCAGGGGCATCAGGCGGATGCGGGTTTCCTGATCGGTGGCCTTGACCACGCGCCAGTCGGTGCGGGCGGGGCGGCCCTCGGCGTGGTCGACCTTCTGGCGCGGGCGGTTGGGCCAGTCGACGATCAGGGGCAGATCGACGGTGCCGGTCTTCTCTGTCACCCGGCCTGCGACACGTGCGAGGTAGGTTTTCTTCACCCGCCGCTCTTCGAATTGTTTCGACAGGTCGCGCTGCGCATGGGGGGTGAGGGCGAAGATCATCACGCCCGACGTGTCCATGTCCAGACGGTGAACCAGCAGCACGGTCGGGAAGGCGCCGCGCAGCCGGTTGATCAGGCAGTCGCTCTTGTCCTCGCCCCGTCCGGGGACGGAGAGCAGGCCGGGCGGTTTGTCGACGACGAGGATCTGGTGGTCGTCATGCAGGATCACCGGCGGATCTGGGGGCGGCGCGTAGGTGAAGCTCACTTTGCGACCATACGCACCGCGAGGCCGGCGAAGATCACCGCCGCCACCCGGTTCATGATCCCCAGATGCTTGCCGAGACGCAGGCCAAGCCAGCCCGCCACGACGCCGTAAGCAATCGTGACCAGTGTTCCAGGGACTGCAAAGATCAGGCCAAGGCCGAAGATTTGCTGCCAGATCGGGCCGTAATCGACATGGGTGAATTGCGGCAGGAAGGCGAGGAGGAACAGCACCGGCTTTGGGTTCAGCATATTCGACAGCGCGCCGCGCCGGATAATGCGCCATGGTTTTTCTGGCGCGGCTGTGGCGGGGCTGTGGGGTTTGGCGTTCCAGCTTTGCCAGGCGAGGAACAGCAGATAGGCGGCACCGATATATTTGATGAAGATCAGCAAGCCGGGATTGGTGGCGACAAGTGCGCCGAGGCCGATGGTGGCGAGGACAACGTGGAACATCACACCGAGCCCGACGCCGATCCCGGCAAGCGCCCCGGCGCGCGGGCCGCCCTTGATCCCGCAGGCAGAGGCGAACATGACGTCCTGCCCCGGCGCGAGGTTCAACAGCAATCCACCCCCGATGAAGGTCAGGAGCTGTGCTGTCGGAATATTGGCAATCGTGTCCCAGATCATGCGCGATGAATAACGCGATGCCGACGCCTTGGCGAGGGGGGTGCTTGCCATTCCCGGCCTGCCACCGGAATATGCGCGCGACCCTGTTTCGCTGCGTTGCGGCGTTTGCCCTGAAGGACTGATAATGAGTGATGAGAGCCGTGTTCAGGAGATTGCCGCGCTGCAACCCGTTTTTGCCGAGACGCTGGGGATGCGGCTGATCGAGGCCGCGCGGGACCGTATCGTGATGGAGTTGCCGGTGACCGAGGCGATGTCGAACCGCAACGGGGTGATGCATGGCGGCGCAATCCTCGGGCTGACCGATAACATCGCAGGAACCGGGGCGACGGTGAATCTGAAGGAGGGGGAGCGGACCACGACGCTTGAATCCAAGGTGAATTTCCTGCGCCCGATCCGGGTTGGCGATGTCGCGCGGGCGACGGCGACGCCGGTGCATATCGGCAATACCACCCAGATCTGGCAGGTGGAGGTGACGCGTGGCGACGGCAAGGTCGCGGCGCGGGTCACGCAGACCCAGATGACGATCATCTGGAAGGAACCGGCGGCGCTGAAGGGCTGAGGCTGTTATTGTTTCGCTATCCGGCGGGCGATAGGCTGGGGCGATGACGATTGCGCAAACACCTTTCGAGGACGAGGCCGTCGAGGCTGCATTTGCGGCCTTCCCCGAGGGCGCGCGCCCCGAGCTTCTGGCAATCCGCGAGATGATCTTTCAGGTGGCGGCGGAGGTGCCGCAGATCGGTCCTGTGAAGGAGGCGCTGAAATGGGGGCAGCCCGCCTATCTGACGTCAAAGACGAAATCGGGGTCGACCATCCGGCTTGGCGTGCCGAAATCAGGCGGATATGCGGTTTTCACCCATTGCCAGACGACGATCATGTCAGATTTCCAAGCGCCTTTCCCGGATGATTTCAGCTATGAGGGCAACCGTGCCGTGATGTTCCCGGACGGCGCGCCGCCGCCCGTGGACCGGCTGCGGCTGCTGGTGACGGCGGCGCTGACCTATCATCGCCGCTGAAACGGGGTATCAGGCGGCTGCGGGCAGGCGGGACGGGGCCTCACGGACCGGCAAATGGATAAGTGCGGAGAACGCACCGACGCCGACACCGACCCACCAGACCAGCGTGTAGTCTCCGTACTGGTCATAAAGCGAACCGCCCAGCCAGACGCCGAGGAAAGACCCGATCTGGTGGCTGAGGAACACGAAGCCATACAGCGTGCCCATATAGCGCAGCCCGTAGATATAGGCGACGAGGCCCGAGGTCAGGGGCACGGTGGCAAGCCACAGCGCGCCCATGCCGACGCTGAACAGCATGACGCTGGTTGGTGTGATCGGGGACAGGATAAACGCCGCTGCGATGATCGTGCGCAGCGTGTAGACCCCGGCCAGCAGATATTTGCGTGAGAATCGGTTGCCCAGCCATCCGGCAAAGATGGTGCCCGCGATATTCGCCGCCCCGATCAGCGAGATCGACCATGCCCCCAGTGAGGATGTGGTGGTAATCCCGATGCTGTGCAGCAGACTGCCCGGCGCAATCGGGCCACACATTTCGGTCACCAGTGCCGGGAAATGGGCCGTGATGAACCCCAACTGATAGCCGCAGGAGAAAAATCCGAAGAAGATCATCAGATAGGACGGGTCGCGAAAGGCGCGTTTCAGAACGGAGCCGAGGCTTTCTTCCAACTCGCTTGGAGAGGCGGGCTTGCCGGGGCCGAGCAGCGGCAGGAACAGCATCATGGTCAGCGACAGGCCGGCAAAGGTCAGGAAGACGCTTTGCCATTCCATGATCGACAGCAGCCCCTCGGCCAGCGGCGCACCGAAGACCTGCCCGGCAGAACCGGCGGCGGTCGCGATGCCGAGTGCGAGGCTGCGGTTCTCGTCACTTGCGGCCCGGCCCACCACAGCGAGGATGACGCCGAAGCCGGTGCCTGCAATGCCGAAGCCGACGGCGATTTCCCAGAACTGCATGGCAGCGGGGGTGGTTACCATCGCCGACATGGCCAGGCCGATTGCGTAAAGCAATGCGCCAAGGATGATTGCCCAGCGATCACCCCAGCGTTCCGCAAGCGCGCCGAACAGCGGCTGCCCGATCCCCCAGGCGAGGTTCTGAATGGCGATGGCCATCGAGAAATCCGCCCTCGGCCAGCCGAAGGTCTCCTGCACCGGGATCTGAAACACGCCAAAACTGGCGCGCAACGCAAAGTTGATCAGCAGGATGATACACCCCCCGATGAGAATCGGGGTAAACAGTTTTGATGATGACGACATGTCGGGCTCCGCGCTTCGTGGCAGCTTTGCGGAGTTGGTCGGGGAAGGTCAAGCCGAACTGCGTGATCCTGCCGGTCCCGGATGATCGTCTTGTGGCCGGGCCTCGATCAAATTAGCCTCGCCTTATCGAGGAGCTACAGATGTACCGAGTTATTGGCACCAGACAGACCCGCGCTTTTCGAGTGCTTTGGATGCTGGAAGAGCTGGGCGAGCCGTTTGAACATGTTCCGGCGGCACCCCGATCCGAAAAGGTGATCGCCTTCAACCCGGCGGGCAAGGTGCCGGTGCTGATCGATGACGGTATGCCGATCACCGATTCGACGGCGATCATTCAGTATCTGGCGGATCGCCACAATGCGCTGACCCATCCTGCCGGAAGCCGGGCGCGCGCCCGTCAGGACAGCATGACGCAGTTTCTGCTCGACGAGTTCGATGCGGTGCTTTGGACGGCGGCCCGGCATACATTCGTGCTGCCCGAGGCGCTGCGGGTCTCCGGTATCAAGGATACGCTTCGCTGGGAGTTTCAGAACAGCCAGAAAACGCTGGAGCAGCGTGCCAGTGACGGCCCGTTCCTGATGGGGGAGGAGATGACGGTGCCGGATATCATCCTGACACATTGCCTGATCTGGGCGAATGCGGCACGGTTTCCGATCGAAGGGGACTGGCTGAACGAATATCAGGCGCGGATGCGCGCCCGCCCGGCCTATCGCCGGACCGAGGAAAGATAGCGCGCCGCCGCCCGCCCCGCATGGCGTCCCTGACCCAGACAATGCGTAATCAGATAACCGCCGGTCGGGGCTTCCCAGTCCAGCATCTCTCCGGCGACGAAGATGCCGGGAAGCGCGCGGAGTTCCAGATCCCCGGTCACTGCGTCAAAGCGGATACCCCCGGCGGATGAAATGGCGCGGTCAAGGCTGAACGGGCCGTCATGGTGGATCGGCAGCGACTTGACGCGCGCCGCCCATGCTTCGGGTGTCTCCGGTAACGGTCGGCCCCATTCCAGGAGAAGTGCGACCTTGACCGGATCGCCCAGCAGCTTGCGCAGCCAGTTGCCGATGGACAATCTGCCCCGATTGCGGGCGAATTTTTCAGCAAGCCGGTCCGCTTCCATGTCGGGTGCGAGATCCAGTGTCGCATCCGCGCCGTCCCTGATCGCAGCGCTGACGGCATAGACGCCGCCGCCCTCCATCCCGCGGCGAGAGATCACCCATTCCCCCCGGCTGATTTGTTCCCCGGCATGTATCGCGGCGGCCTTCACCGGCTGGCCGAAATACCGCGCCATCGGACCCGACCAGTCCACGCGCAGCCCCATATTCGCGGGCCGGAATGGTGTGATCCCGACACCCATGTCCCGCAACCACGGCACCCAGGCCGCGTCGGATCCAAGTCGCGGCCAACTCGCCCCGCCCAAGGCAAGAACGGTGACCTCAGGTGATAACAACTGTGAGCCGTCGGGCGTATCAAAGACCAAACCGCTGCCATCAAAACCCCGCCATCGCCAGCGCGTCCGCAGTTCCACACCCATCTCCCGCAAACGCGAGACCCAAGCGCGCAGCAAAGGCGATGCCTTCATCCCCACAGGAAAAACCCGGCCCGTGGAGCCGGTAAACAATTCAATCCCAAGCCCGCGCGCCCACGCCATGACGTCCTCGGGACCGAACTGGCTTTCATCCTGGCACAAATATCCCCGGGGGTCCGGGGGCAGGCCGCCCCCGGTGCCGACGCTGAAATTTCGCATGAAGGCTGGAAGCGGTTCGTCCTTGGTCAGGTTCAGCCCCGATTTCCCCGCCATGAGGAATTTCCGCGCCGGGGTCGGCATCGCCTCCGCAATGATCACAGCATGTCCGGCGCGGGCGAGTTCTTCGGCGGCCATCAATCCGGCAGGGCCTGCGCCGATGACGAGCGCCTCGGTCATCACACCACTATCGCCCGCCGCGTGGCATCATCGCCAGCCGGATCAGGGCGCGTTCCACCAGTGGCATTGCCGGGGCACGGGTGGAGCTGCGCAATTGCAGGTCCGTGTCCAGCAGGTGATGGACGGCGTCCTCCAGATTGCGCATGCCCCAGCTTTGCACCTGCCGCGCCATCCGGTCGCGACGGGGGCCGAATACGGGCGGGCGCAGGCGGGACAGACCGGCCTGCGGGCCGCCCGGGTCTGTGCTGGCGGCGTGGAGCGCACGGAAATGACGCAGCGCCGCAATGCAGATGGTGACAGGCGCGATGCCTTGTCCCTCGATCCGGCGCATGATCTTGCCGAAGCGGTCGGCGTTGCCTTCAGCGACCACGTCGATCAATTCATCGACTTCGGCGTCAATGGTGCTGGGGGCCATCAGCGCAACTTCCGCTGGTGTCAGTGGGGCGGCGTCGCCGAATTTATACAACGCGATTTTCTCGACCGTTTGCCGGAAATCGCCGGGATCGAGGGCGCGGGACAGGGTCATCAGATCGCGCATGGCATCGCGGGCGACATCCCTTAGCCCGGCATCATTCAGCCAGCGGGTGATCTCTTCTTCTCCGGGCGGGTCGTTATAGATCGGCGCGGTTACGGCGCTGGCGTGTTTCTCGAACAGTTTTCGCAGTGCGGAGGATTTGGCGAGGCCGGAACCCGTCACGACGATGACAGCATCGCCATGCGCCCATTCCTCAAGTGCTGCGGCGACGGCGGGGGCGGCTGCGTCGGGTGTGTCCTCGACCAGAACAACCCGCTGGCCCGGGAAGAAACCGACCGCCTTGACCGCGTCGAGAAGCTGCGCGGCATCCTTTCGCAGATCGCCCCCGGCGATTCGGGTCAGGCGCATCTCTTCATCCGCATTGGGTCCGGTCAGCGCCGCAACCGCTTCGGCGCGTTTCAGCGCGACGCGCATAGCGTCCTGCCCGTAAATCAACAGCGCCGGCCGGGTCGGGTCAGGTTTTGCCAGATAGCGACCGATCTCCGCGCCCTTGACGATCATGGCGCGCGCGGACCGTTGGCCAGCAATCGGGTGACGATCTGATCGGCGAGCATGATCATCAGCCGCTCATGCGCGTCACGCTCTGCCGAGGTTGTCGCAATCGTGGTGCCGGTTGCGGAGTAGGAGGTGAAGCTGGAGACGCTGCCCTGCGTGACCGTCGCCCCTGTCGCGATATCGGTCAGGACGAAATCAACGGTGCCGTTCAGCGAATACCGCGTCGTGACCTCGTCAGGTGTAATTCCCTGCCCGACAATGGCCGTGGTCAGCCGGTAATCCAGCGCAAAGGCGGCGGCGTTTTCCGGGCCAAGCCGTTCCGTCAGCCGCCGGTTCAGCGCGAAGCTGTCGACATCGTCCGGCACCGGAAGTGCGACGCGTCCATGCAGTGCGGTGCCGCTGCCGCCCGGGCCGTAGGCCGGCGTCAGTGCGCAGGCTGTCAGCAGCAGAAGCGCGCCGCCGATCAGGCCGCGACGGGTCAGGCGGTCAGGCCACGACATTGACGATCCGCCCCGGCACGACGATCAGCTTCTTGGGCGCCGCCCCGTCGAGGAATTTCTGCACCGTCTCATCGGCGAGGACGAGCGATTCGATCTCTTCCTTGGGCATATCCTTGGCAACGCTGATCTCCGCCCGGCGTTTGCCGTTGATCTGGATCGGCAGCGTTACCGTGTCATCGACCAGCATCGCCGGGTCAGCCTCGGGCCAGCCTGCGTCCACGACCATGCCGGTGCCGCCCGATTTTGCCCAGATCTCCTCGGCCAGATGCGGCACCATCGGGGCCAGAAGCTGGGCCATGATCCGCAATGCCCGTTGCCGCGCCTCACCCCCTGCCTTCGATTTACCGATGGCGTTGGCGAGTTCGTAGAGCTTCGCGACCGCCTTGTTGAACGCAAAGCTTTCGATGGATTTCGTGACATCGGCAATGGCCCGGTGCGCGGCACGGGTCAGCTCCGGGTCATCCCCGCCATCTGGTGCGTCATCCGCCAGCCGCCAGACGCGGGACAGGAATTTGAACGCGGCCTCGGCCCCGGCAGAGGTCCATTCCACATCCCGCTCGGGCGGCGAATCGGACAGCATGAACCAGCGGGCGGTATCGGCGCCGAAATTCGCGACGATATTCACCGGGTCGACGACGTTCTTCTTGGATTTGGACATCTTGGCCGAAGGGATTATTTCAACCGCCGTGCCGTCGGACAGCTTTCCGTCGGTCACATCCTCAGGCAGATGATAGACCGACCGACCCTTGGCGTCGCGGGTCATGTAGATCTCATGCGTGACCATACCCTGCGTGAACAGCGCGTCGAACGGCTCGGAGGCGCGTTCGGGCAGGTGGCCGGTCTTGACCATGGCGCGGGCGAAGAAGCGGGAATAGAGCAGATGCAGGATCGCATGTTCGATCCCGCCGATATACTGGTCCACATTCATCCAGTAATCCGCATCGGCCCGGTCGGTCGGCGTGGCCGCGTGGGGCGAGGTGAAGCGGGCATAATACCAGGACGAATCGACGAAGGTGTCCATTGTGTCGGTTTCACGGGTCGCTTCGCCGCCGCATCGCGGGCAGGTCGCCTGACGCCATGTCGGATGGCGGTCGAGCGGATTCCCGGGCTGGTCGAAGCTGACATCCTGCGGCAGCAGCACCGGCAGATTTTCCTTCGCCTCGGGCACGGTGCCGCATTTCGCGCAATGCACGACCGGGATCGGGCAGCCCCAATAGCGCTGCCGCGAGATGCCCCAGTCACGGAGCCGGTATTTCGTGACGCCCTCGCCGTAACCCTGTTCCTCGGCATGGGCGATGGCGGCGATCACGGCATCCTCGCCGGTCTGTTCCGGCCGGCCCGAGAAGCCGCGCACATAGGATACGGTTTCGGATTTCAGCGGCACATAGGGTGCTTTCGCCACCATCGCATCGGCAGCGGCGAGGTCCATGCCCTCCTCACCGAAGGTTGCGCGAATCGGCAGGCCGTATTTGGTGGCGAATTCGTGGTCGCGCTCGTCATGGGCCGGAGAGCCGAAAATCGCGCCGGTGCCGTAATCCATCAGCACGAAATTTGCGATCCAGATGGGCAGTTTCCATTCCGGATCAAGCGGATGGGTAACGGTCAGCCCGGTGTCGAAGCCCATTTTCGGGGCCGTTTCAATGGCTTCTTCGGTGGTGCCGATGCGGCGGCATTCCTCGATGAAGGCAGCGATTTCGGGTGAGTTTCCGGCCAGGTACTTGACCATCGGATGATCGGGCGACAGCGCCACGAAGCTCGCCCCCATCAGCGTGTCGGGGCGGGTGGTGTAGACCTCGATACTGTCAAAGCCTTCCGGCGCGTCTACGGTGTGGAACCGGAACTGCAGGCCGCGCGACTTGCCGATCCAGTTCTGCTGCATCAGCCGGACCTTTTCCGGCCAGCCTTCCAGGCCGTCAATCGCCGAGAGCAGCTCCTCGGAGTAATCCGAGATTCGGAAGAACCACTGCGTCAGTTCCTTGCGCTCGACCGGCGCACCCGAGCGCCAGCCCTTGCCGTCGATGACCTGTTCATTCGCCAGCACGGTCATGTCGACCGGATCCCAGTTCACCTGCGCCGATTTGCGGGTGATCAGCCCGGCGTCGAGGAAATCGAGGAACAGCGCCTGTTGCTGCGCGACATAATCGTCGTCGCAGGTGGCGAATTCGCGGCTCCAGTCAATCGAAAGACCCAGCGGCTTCAACTGGTCGCGCATTGTCGCGATATTGCCATAGGTCCAGTTGCGCGGATGGCCGCCCTGTTCCATTGCGGCGTTTTCTGCGGGCATCCCGAATGCGTCCCAGCCCATCGGATGCAGCACGGAAAACCCCTGTGCGCGTTTGAACCGCGCCACCACGTCGCCCATCGTGTAGTTGCGGACATGACCCATATGGATGCGCCCCGAAGGATAGGGGAACATCTCCAATACGTAATATTTGGGCCGCTCGTCCCGCACAGCCTTGAAGCTGTCGGCATCGGCCCAAGCCTGCTGCCAATGCGGCTCGCTGGTGGCGGGATTATAGGACATGGGGCCTCCGGGCGTTATTCTGCCCGCAGGGTTTAGCCTCTGGCCGCGGTCTGGTCCAGCCGGGGCTTAAAGACGACCGTCAGCGATGCGCATCTGACGGGCACGGGTCAGAATCGCGTCTTCGACCGCGCGCACCGTGCCGGGGGCGACAGCCGTGCCGCCGGGTCCCTGAAGCGACAATTTCAGCGAGCGCGCGTCAAGCGCCGGATCGGTGATGTGAATCGTGGCGCGATAGCTGCGACCGCCGCCCGGAGGGGTGCCGTAACCCGTGACGATCACCCCGGTAAACGGATCGACCGATTGGATCGGCAGGAAGTTCAGCACGTCGAGGCTGGCGTTCC
Organism: Paracoccus sp. SCSIO 75233; assembly: GCF_027912675.1. Lineage (NCBI taxonomy): Bacteria > Pseudomonadati > Pseudomonadota > Alphaproteobacteria > Rhodobacterales > Paracoccaceae > Paracoccus > Paracoccus sp. SCSIO 75233. The sequence goes on from NZ_CP115757.1 coordinate 3,199,665, forward strand.
ACAGGTATTTGTTGACCGCAACGGCGTCGTTCGGGTTTTGCCGATTCGAAAACAGGTCCCAGATCGTCGTCTCGGGTTCCTCGACCTCCGGCTGCTGCGGTGCCTGATTCCCGCCCCCGAATATGCCGCCGCCGCCGCAGGCCGTCAGAGTCATCGTCAGTGCAATCGTCGCGGCTGAGCGGAGAGCGAAACGGGTCATGACAGAGTCCTTGTATTACAGCCTTAAAACGGTCTTGCTGCTCATTAGCGCGGAACGGGCAGGGCGGACAAGCTTTTCCCATAATTGACCGGGTTGGCGCATAAAAAGCCGGGTGAAACCGGGTGTGACCAATAAGCACCACAAAAAGCTCAATCCGGCAGAGTTCAGGCGTTTTCATTGCATTGCAAAGTCGAAAGCGCGACATATGGCCCATACCCAAAGGCACTGGCCGTTGGGGCCAACACCGAGAGACAAGAGGGAAATTACTATGAAAAAGGTTCTGTTTGCGACCACCGCGCTCGTCATGACCGCTGGCGTCGCCGCCGCTGACGTGACCATTTCCGGTTACGGCCGTGCCGCAGTTGACTATCAGGACAACCGCGATCAGGAAGCCACCATCGAAACCCGCGTTCGTATGAACTTCGACGCTTCGACCACCACCGACCAAGGCGTCGACTTCGGTGCTCGTATCCGTATGCAGTACGACGATGGCAGCTCGAACTCGACCCTGTCGCCGGCCTACATCTACGTCACCTCGGGCGGCTTCGAAGTGTCCGTCGGTAACGTCGGCACCGCTTACGACTCCGCTGGCCTGATCTACGAATCGGAAGTCGGCCTGATCTCGCGCTCCTTCGGCAACTCGATGGGCGACTTCTACGCCTTCGACACCAATGGCTACGGCGACGAAGAAAACCGCATGGGCTTCGCTGTCAAATACAGCGCTGGTGGCTTCACCGGTCGCCTGTCCTATGTCGACCCTGACCAGACCGTCAGCGGTGATCAGCAGGGCAAAGAGGAAGAGCTCAGCGTCGCCATCGACTACGAATGGAACGACCTGGCACTGTCCGCCGCTGCTGTTCAGAACGGCGCTGGCATTGACGGCAACGACCAGCAGTTCGTCGGCGCTTACTACACCATGGCCGGCACCTCGAACGGCGTTGGTCTGAACTGGGTCAACAACGGCGACGACGCTACCGGCGACACCATCGTTCTGTACGGTGACTACGAAGTTGCACCGATGACCACGCTGAGCGCCTACATCGCCAACAACGACGGCGACATGGCCAAAGAAACCGACAACGCGTTCGGCGTTGGCGTGAAATACGACCTGGGCGGCGCGATCGTCGCTGGCTCGATCGAGCGTGGCTACCAGGAAGAAATCCGCTCCGACATGGGCATCAAGTTCAACTTCTGATCTGAAGTCGGACAATCTTCTGGAAGAGCGGGCCTTGCGCCCGCTCTTTTCTTTTGGGAATTACCGTTCATGGGTTTGGACGACATAAAGCGCCGCATTTATGCGGCAGAGGCGGCTGCGGGCCGGGCGAAAGGCTCGGTCGAGCTGATTGCGGTCAGCAAGGTGCAACCGGCAGAACGCGTCGAGGCAGTGCTTGCTGAGGGGCAGCGCATTTTTGGCGAGAATTATGTGCAGGAAGCGCAAGCCAAGTGGCCGGAATGGCGCTCGCGGTTCGATGGTGTGAAACTGCATATGATCGGGCCGCTGCAATCCAACAAGGCCAAGCTCGCGGTAGGCATGTTCGATGCCATCCATACGCTTGATCGAATGTCGCTGGCGCGGAAACTCGCCACCGCCATTGAGACGCTGGATCGCGCGGCGGACCTTTTCGTACAGGTGAATACCGGGGACGAGCCGCAAAAAGCTGGCATCCTTCCCGAGGAGCTTTCAGGCTTTCTGGAGCAGGTCCGGGCGCTCAACCTGAAACCTCAGGGTCTGATGTGCATCCCCCCCGAATCGGAAGATCCCGTCCCGCATTTCCGCATGCTGAAAAAACTGGCGGAAGCTGAAGGGCTTGAAAAACTCTCGATGGGGATGAGCGCGGATTTCGAAACTGCCATCGCTGAAGGCGCGACCCATATCCGTGTCGGTAGCGCCATTTTTGGCGCACGGGATTATTCCGCCAAGCATTGAACCTCAGATCCGGGTTTTTGGGCTGGCGCTGCGAATGCGTTGATATTTCGGGATTGAAGAGGGAATGATCAGCCGCGTTCCCGGCGGCGCATTTGCGGCAAGCCAGATCAGGTCGCACCGACTCATGGCGATACAGCCAGCTGTCACAAATCCGGGACGCCGCCATTGATGAAGAAAGATCGCAGAACCTCTGCCGGGTTTTGCATCCGGCCAGTTCCAGTTCGTCGTCAGGATGATGTCATAGAGCGGATCAGGCCGACGCAATACCTCATGGCTGGCAGCGAAAGGCTTGCAGACATGGGTGTTATAGTCATCATGACCGCTCTCGTCGCACCAAAGGTCATTGGGTCCGATGGCTCGCGCCCAGGCAGCAGGGCGTGGCAGCCGGTCGGGGCGATACCAGCACTCTGCAATCTGGTGGATGCCGGCTGGCGTCGCCCCGTCACCCTCGCGCTTTCTGTTGGTCACCCCGCCACGGCCGATGCTACATGGAATTATCCGGCCCAGAACGCGCAACCCCTGCGGGGTCAGGACGATATCGCCCGGCTTCACAAGATATGCCCCGATTTGGCGGCCTTCGTCGCCAGATAGGCGCGGTTGAAACGGTTGGTCGGCAGAACCAGAGGCACCCGTTCCACCACCTCGATCCCGTGCGTGGCGAGCATCGTGACCTTGCGCGGGTTGTTGGTCATCAACCGGACCCGTGAAAATCCCATTTCCCGCAGCAGCCCGGCACCGATGCGAAAATCGCGTTCGTCATCTTCAAAACCCAGTCGGTGATTGGCTTCAACGGTGTCGAACCCCTGATTTTGCAGCGCATAAGCCCGCATCTTGTTGGCCAGCCCGATCCCCCGCCCTTCCTGATTGAGGTAGAGCAGCACGCCCTCGCCAACTTCTCCCATCCGTGCCAATGCGGTGTGAAGCTGCGGGCCGCAATCGCATTTCAGGCTGCCGAGAACATCGCCGGTGAAACAGGCCGAATGCAGCCGGACCAGTGGCGCGCTGTCACGGGGCGGATCACCGATCTCGACCGCGTAATGCTCAGCCGCGCCATCTTTGGGCCGGAAGATATGCAGCCGGGATCTCTCCGACGATTCCAGCGGCAACCTCGCTGCGGCGACAGGATACATGACCGATTCGGCGGCGAGCGTCTCAAGCAGGGGCGACGCACTCAGCCGCGCCAACTCTGCCGGGGCCTCGGCCCGGACCATCACCACGGCGGGCAGAAGCTGGGCAGATTTCGCAAGTGCAATCGCGGCCATATGCGCCGTGGTATCGCCGCCGCGCAGCGGATGGAACGGGCCCTTCATCGGCGTCATCAGATCGCTTGACGGATCGGCGACGGCCCGCAGCCAGCCGAGGTCCATCCCGGCAGGTGCCTCGATCCGCGCCAGATCGCCGTCATAGATCTGGATCTTCAGGGTCTCCGCCCGCCGTGCCGTGATCGCGACGACGATGCTGCCCATCTCGCGCAGCGCGGTCAGCCGCTCGGGCCGCAGGGTCTCGATGGCCGCCACCAGCCAGCCATCAATACCGACCGCGAGCCCCATGCGCAGATCGGCGCGGGCGCGGGAAATCCGTTCGGAAAGGGTCGGCAGCAGGCTCATCTTGAAACAAACTGAAACATTTCTCGCCCCCGTGACAACAGCACGTGAGGATTTCGCAACATCGCTGGACGCAGCGTCCTTCGCAAGTCAGCTTCATGCGTGACAAAGCCAAAGGAGGCAAGAGTATGGCCGGACTGAAAAAGATTCTGTTGGTAGATGACGAAGAGGACCTGCGCGAAGCGCTGGCCGAACAGATGGTCGCGACCGAAGAATTCGACGTGTTCGAGGCAGGTACGGGCGCGGAAGCGGTCGAGAAATGCAAGGGCGCGATTTTCGATCTCGTCGTGCTGGATGTCGGCCTGCCCGACACCGATGGCCGCGAGCTGTGCAAGCGGCTGCGCAAGCAGGGCGTCAAATGCCCCATCGTCATGCTGACCGGGCATGATACCGACGCCGATACGATCCTCGGCCTTGACAGCGGCGCGAATGATTACATTACCAAGCCGTTCAAATTCCCGGTGCTTCTGGCGCGCCTGCGGGCGCAGCTTCGGACCCATGAGCAATCGGAAGATGCGATCTTCCAGCTTGGACCGTATACATTCAAACCCGCGATGAAGATGCTCATCGACGAGAAGGAGCGGAAGATCCGCCTGACGGAGAAAGAGACGAATATCCTCAAATATCTCTATCGCGCACAGGATGACGTCGTGGCCCGCGACGTGCTGCTGCATGAGGTCTGGGGTTATAACGCCGGTGTGACCACGCACACGCTGGAAACCCATATCTACCGCCTGCGCCAGAAGATCGAGCCGGATCCCTCCAATGCGCGGCTTCTGGTCACCGAAAGCGGCGGATACCGGCTGGTCGCGTAAGCGTGAGGGCGGGGCGGGAACCCGTCGCAGTCGACGGCGTTTTTACTCCGAAGCCCAGTGGTTCGGGGATACGGCCACGCCCTCAACGTCTCTGACAGCCCCGGCGAAAGCCGGGGTTCTTTTTTAACACGACTTGAAAACAATCAGCCTGACGGGTCAGGCGCGCTCTTTGGCTTTCACGGCGACAGGCGCATTCAGGTTGTCGCCAGGCAGGCTCAGATGCTGCACCAGTGCTTTACGATTCTTGAGATGCCGCGCAACCATCTGCCGACAGCGCGGGCCGCGGGCGATTGTCGCCGCCGGGATGGCTGTATCCTGCAGATCAAGTTCGGGAAAAATCGTCCGGATTTCATCCAGCGCATCGCCGCTGAGCGTTTTAAGCGCTTCCTGCCCTAACAGCAGGGTTTCCGCCATAGCGCCATTTGCCGTGACAATCTGATGATCGTCGCACAGGAAATGCCAGTATTCGACAGGATGCTCGTCCTCAATCACCGAGACGCCGTCCAGCGGCAGCAATTGTTTTGCTGAGACCAGAACGACATTCTCGCCAAAGACACGGTGAACGATCGTCGATGAAACCAGCATCCGATGCTGTGGCGAAACGATGAGATCGGTCGCAGGCACCCCCGACCCAAGCGCGTCCTTGCGGATCAGGATGGGACGTAGCTTTGGCTGCTTCGCCAGATCGGCAGATGTCAGACGACGGCGCCCGATCCAGCGGATTGGCTGCAAACCACTATGCAGCGTACGCACCAGATCACCTTTGCGCAGGGTTTCTACGGGGCGTTCTCCCGCGTCAGTCCCGATCAATGTGCCGCGGGTGAAGCAGACGACCTTCGTAAGGCTGACGTCATCGACGACGACATCTCTTTTGTCGGTAGCACTGACGTTGCCTGAGATGGTGATCCTGATCTTGGTAATGCCGGCAGGGATCGTGATTTGTCCCGCAGCGCTGGTGTCTGCTGCATAGGGCTTGCTTGGAGGATTATTATTTGAATATTGCGTACCTGTCGTGTCTGAGCCGCTCCCCGAAAGCAGCACGACCGGAGGGGTCGTCGAACCGGCATCTGGGACAGTTATGATTTCATACGAAATATTGGCAGAGCCGCCGCTTACTTCGTTAACCGCCAATCCGTAAAGGAAGCTGAAATCGTAAGTCTTCCCTGGCTTGACCTCAATTTCCTGCCAGATTGACCCACCACCAGTATTGCCGGCTATGTCAAAGACGGCAACCTTTGGGTTGTTATAGTAGCTCGTGTTTCCGTCGTAATTCCAGCCTGACAGAAGGCTGTTAAAATTTGGATTTACGACCAGATTGGGCGGCGGCATCGTTACTATACCTACTAACCAAAGCGATCCGAAGATCGTTACGCGAACAACGGGGAATGCGGGCCGGTGCTTGGCCTTCTGCCGCAATCTCCAAGCGCCGGAACTTTACAAATTTAGGGGTTTTGAGTCCATAAAATAAGGCGATTATCCCGTCTCGACACCTCAAGACGGAAGATGGGAGCTATTTTCTTTGATTATCAGAAGGATATGTGGCGGGTGATCTTGGAGCCCACGACTGCCGTGCATCAAATGGATACGCTGCACCTGGTATTTGGCTAGCCCAATGGTCGGGTTCGGACCCAACCTGTCAAAAAACCCCGGCCTAAGCCGGGGTTTCGGATCGGGCCGGTTCAGGCGATTTTCCTGAGCTCCGCTTTCACAGGCTGGTTCATATTGTCCCAACGAGTGCCGATCTGCGGTATCAGACATTTCTCATGTTTCAGATGCCGCGCAATCATCTTGCGGCAACGTCGGCCGTCTGCGATCTCTGCTGCGGGCACCGCGACGTCGTTTGAGGAATGCTCAGGGAAAATGGCGTTGATTTCTTCCAGCGACTCGCCGCTCATCGTTTTCAGCGCCTCTGGCCCCAGCAGCAGTGTCTCGGTCAGCGCACCATTGGCTTTGACGATCTGATGGTCGTCGCACAGAAAATGCCAGTACTCGACCGGCGCGTCATCCTCGACCACGGAAACACCATCGATCGGCAGAAGCTTGCAGGCAGGGACGAGAACCTGATTTTCGCCGAAAACCCGGTGAACGATCTCGGATGAAACCAGCATGCGATGCTGCGGCGAAACCACAAGATCGTTCCGGGGCGAACCCGGACCAAGCGCATCCTTCCGGATCAGGATCGGTCGCAGCTTGGGGTTCTTGCGAAGCGCCGCGCGGTTCAGCTTCTTATGACCAATCCAGCGGATCGGCTGCAGCCCGTTGCCGAGCGTTTTGACCAGATCGCCAGCCTGCAGGGTCTCGACAGCGCGCTCACCCGTATCGGTTTCGATCAGCGCGCCGCGGGAAAAACACACGACCGATCCAAATGCAACCTTGCCCAAGACGGCGTCTTGCCGGTTGGTGTCCATAGCACGGAGGTAAATTTTAACCCTGACCTTGGTAACGCCGGCGGGCATTGTAAAATTGTCGTGGATGAATACGTCGGCAGCCTGTCCAGTTGTGCCATTATAGCTTGGCCGGCTGTCGGACGCGGAACCAGTCTTATAGACCTCGGGTGGGGCCGAGGATCCGGGTTCCGGGACAGCGGTAATCTCCCATTTTATACTGACGGGCATAGTCTCATTGGCCGCTAAAACGCTTGATAGCCCGAAAAAGCAGCTGAAACCGTAAAGCTTACCTGGTCTGACATCTATGTCCTGCCAAACATATCCGCCGCCCGTTTTACTGCCCCCGTCGATGGTTACGGTGTTATAGCCCAAATTATGGGAGACATTTCCATCTGTCTGCCAGCCATTAAGTCCTTGATCGAACTCGGGATTCGTAATGAGATTATATACGGACATAATTTATTCAACCCGTCGTTAAAAATGAAATGAAAACAATGTCGTAGACAAGTAAGTCTCGCCGGACAGAATATGGACCAGCATGAGGTGCTACAATATTGGATGCACTTACAGGGTTTCGCGGCGGATTTTAATGGTGAACGTTGCTTTCACCTGCGGAAACGCGGTCAATTTCCCGCTATCAGGGCCGTTCAGGCGAAGAAATTCGTGGCAAATTAGGTAAATCGACGCAGGCGTCTGTGCGCGCGCAGAACAGTCTGAATTCCTGATCCATGCGCCTGGTGCGGGCCGATGCAGATCAGCCCGCGCCGGGACCGGGTCAGCCGATGGCCCGGTCCTTTGTTTCTGTCTTCACCATCAGCAGCGCCAGCGCGCCAAGCACCAGAAGCGCTGCGAAGACGCCGATGGCGAAGGCGAAGCCCTTGGCGAAGGCGAAGGTCAGCAGCGACGGCGCAAACAGCCCGCCCAGTCGCGCAACCGCCGAGGCCGTGCCCATGCCGGTGCCGCGCAGATTGGTCGGATAAAGCTCCGGCGTGAAGGCATACAAGGCCCCCCATGTTCCCAGCAGCGCAAAGCTCATCAGGATCAGCGAAAACGCGATCATGGCGGGGCTCAGCGACATGGTGAACAGGAAGCATCCGGCGGCGGAGGCGATCAGGAACCCCATCAGCGTGGCGCGCCGGCCCCATTTCTCCACCCCGTAAGCGGCCAGAGCGTAACCGGGGATCTGCGCCAATGCGAGGATCACAAGGAAGCCATAGCCGCGCACCCAGCCCATGCCCTCACCGGCCAGCCAGCCCGGCACCCAGATGAACACCCCGTAATAGGAAAGCGAGACAAGAAACCAGACCGCCATGATACCGATGGTCCGCGGCAGCAGGCTGTCCGACAGGATGGAGGTCGGCGCACCTTCCGGCGGCAGGGCAAGCGTCAGTTCCGTACCGCGCGGCAGCGTCTCGGCACCGTTGACGCTCAGCACGCGATTGACCACGCGCAATGCGTCCTCTTTGCGCCCGGTTTTCAGCAGATACATCGGCGATTCCGGCACCCAAAGGCGCAGGAAAATGCCGATCAGCGCGGGCAGGGCGGCGACAAGGAAAATCCAACGCCACGGTGCCGCCGCACCATTTACGCTGGCAATCCACGCCGTCAGCGCGACGACAATGGTGCCGATGGCCCAGAACCCTTCCAGAAACACCAGCCAGCGCCCCCGGTTTTTCGGCGGCAGGAACTCCGCCATCATCGCATAATCAACCGGCAGCGTGCCGCCGACCGCCACGCCGGTGAAGAAGCGCAGCGCGAGCAATATCGTGAAATCCCCCGCAAAGACGGAGGCGAGGCCGAAGACCGCATCGGCGGCGACGGTCAGCAGCAGCACGTTCCGCCGCCCGATCCGGTCCGCCACGCGGCCAAAGACGAAGGCACCGACGAACATGCCAAGAAAGAACAGCGTTCCGATCTGAAGCGCCACAGTACGTTCAATCCCGAATGTCGCGGCGACCGAGGGCGCGGCGAAGCCGACGGCGATCACCTGCATCGCATCTGCCGCCCAGACCAGCCCGAAAATTCCGAGAAGCCGTTTCTGGAAAGTTCCCGCGCCACCCCGTGCCAGCGCCTCGTCAATCGTCATTTTCATATTCTGTCCCCCGTTCACGGATGCGGTGTTGTAACTGCCTGAGTGCTATAGGCAAAGGTTTTAAAACGCCGCTCTCGACAGTCAGGGACGCTGTCGTTAGGGTCCGTGCGCTCACAGAAAGGCCGTCCATGTTCACCATCGCCACTTGGAATATCAATTCGGTCCGCCTGCGTGCCGGTCTGGTCGAACGCCTGCTGCGCGAGGAGGCACCGGATATTCTTTGCCTTCAGGAATGCAAATCCCCGGTCGATAAGATCCCGGTCGAGGGGTTTCGCGCGCTCGGCTATAACCACATGGTTGCCCGTGGTCAGAAGGGCTATAACGGCGTGGCCATTTTGTCGCGCCTGCCGCTGGAGGATGCCGGGGACCGCGACTATGCGAAGCTCGGCCATGCCCGCCATGTTGCGGCGCGGCTGGAAAACGGCGTGGTGATCCATAATTTTTATATTCCTGCGGGCGGCGATGTGCCGGACCGGGAGGTGAATGAGAAATTCGGCCAGAAACTCGATTTCCTGACCGAGATGCGCGATGTGTTTCACGACGAAAAGCCGCAGCGCTCGATCATGGTCGGCGATTTCAACATCGCCCCGCGAGAGGATGATGTCTGGTCGCATAAGCAGCTTCTCAAGGTTGTCAGCCACACCCCGATCGAGGTCGAACATCTTGGCGCGGCGCAGGACGCAGGCAAGCTGGTCGACATCACCCGCAAGGATATTCCCGAAGGTCAGCTTTACAGCTGGTGGTCCTATCGCAACCGGGATTGGGACGCGTCCGACCGTGGGCGGCGGCTCGATCATATCTGGGCGACGCCGGATATTGCCAATGCCGCTCACGGAAGCCGCATTCTGCGACCGCTCCGGGGCTGGGAGAAACCGTCGGATCATGTGCCGGTTTTTGCCAGCTTCGACCTGTAGCCACCCCTTTCGCGCAGGGGTGTCACGCCCCATATTGGCGTCAAACGAGAATTCGAGGTTCAAATGGCTGAAATGCTGATCGGAGAAAACACTGCGGCACCTGCGGCGGGGGATATCATCAAGGATGTGACCGAGGCCGACTTCATGAAAGAGGTCGTCGAGAAATCCCAGCAGGTCCCTGTGATCGTGGATTTCTGGGCGCCGTGGTGCGGTCCCTGCAAGACGCTCGGCCCCGCGCTTGAGGCGGAGGTGACGAAGGCCAAGGGCCGCGTCGTCATGGCCAAGGTCAATGTCGACGAAAACCAGATGATCGCCAGCCAGTTGCGCGTCCAGTCGATCCCGACCGTCTACGCATTCTGGCAGGGCCAGCCGGTCGATGCGTTTCAGGGCGCGCTGCCGCAAAGCGAGCTGAAGGCCTTTATCGACAAGCTCACCCAGTTGTCCGGCGACGATGGCGGTCTGGGCGAGGCGCTTGAAGCTGCCGAGGCGATGCTGGCCGAGGGCGCGCATGACGATGCCGCAGAGACCTTCGCCGCGATCATCGGTGAGGAGCAGGAAAACGCCGAAGCATGGGGCGGCCTCATCCGCGCCCGGCTCGCAGGCGGCGATGCCGATGCCGCTGCACAAGCGCTGGAGCAGGTGCCCGCCGCCATCACCTCCGCCGCGCCGGTGGAGGCCGCCCGCGCCCAGCTTCAATTGGCCCAGCAGGCCGCGACGGCAGGCCCCCTCGACGATCTGCGCGCGAAGGTAGAGGCCGATCCCGCCGATCAGCAGGCCCGCTTCGACTATGCAACCGCCCTGCATGCCGGAGGTCAGGTGGAGGAGGCCGTGGACCAGCTTCTCGAAAGCTTCCGCCGCGACCGCGAATGGAATGACAGCGCCGCAAAGGCCCAACTCATCACCATTTTCGACGCCCTGAAACCGACCGACCCGATTGCGCAAAAGGGCCGCCGCCGCCTGTCCAGCCTGATCTTCGCCTGATGCGGCGCGACTACGATCTGCCGACGACCCTGCCGCTTTTCGTCCTGCCGGGCGCGGTGCTGATGCCGCGCACCCGGCTGCCGCTGAATATTTTCGAGCCGCGCTATCTCCAGATGGTCGAGGACGCGCTGAAAACACCGGAACGGCTGATCGGCATGATCCAGCCGCTGGACGAATCCGGCGATGTGCTGGCGGAGATTGGCTCCGCCGGGCGGATCGTCGGGTTTTCGGAACAGGATGACGGGCGCTATCTGATCTCTCTCGGGCAGGTGTCGCGCTTCCGGCTGAACGAGGCGGAGCAGGGTTTTCACCCCTATCCCCTGGGTCAGGTTGACTGGGCTGGGTTCGAACTGGATGGCGGCGATGAAGAACAGGACCCCGACTGGCATCGCGACAATTTCCTCGCGCTGATGCGCCGCTACATGGACCGCCACGACCTGTCGACCGATTGGGAGGCCGCCGACGATGCCGAGGCGGAATTGCTGGTGAATTCCCTCGCAATGGCCCTGCCGCTGGAGGTTCAGGACAAGCAGGCGCTGCTCGAAACCCCGACCCTGCCGGAGCGGCGCGCGCTTCTGGAAGGGTTGCTGGAATATGAACTCCGCCAGAGCGAAAATGACGAGGTGATCCAATGACCGACGAAAACACCCAGCCCGACGCGCCCGGTTTCGACCGCCACATGCTTGAGGCTCTGGTCTGCCCGGTGACCCACACCACGCTGCATTACGACGCCGCCCGGCAGGAGCTGGTGTCGAAAGCCGCCGGTCTGGCCTTCCCGATCCGCGCCGGTATCCCGATCATGCTGGTGGACGAGGCGCGGCTGCTGAAGGCGGATTAAAACGTCGCGCGACCCCGTCGCTGATGTGTCCGCCAAGCTCTCCCGGTCGACCGCTTTTAGCTTAGCTCTGTCCTCGCAAATACTTCAGATTAACAGGGCAGATGGATGGCGCCCTAAAGCGCCTTCCCCGCCAAAAGCCTCGGCATCGGGTCGATATTCAGCCCCGCCGCCGTGCGCATGAACCGCCGCCGCAGCGCCGGGACGGCATTCACCGCCCCCATCCCCAGCCCGCGCATCCCGCGCAGCACCGGGTTGTCGTTGGAGAACAGACCGTTCACCCCATCCATCCCCAAGGCCAATGAGGTGGAATCGAACCGCCGCCAGCCCTGATAGCGGTCCAGCGTCGTCGCAAAGCCGATATCCTCGCCGTTGCGCGCCGCCTCGACGACGCATTCCGCCAGCGCCCCGACATCCCGCAGACCCAGATTGAGGCCTTGTCCGGCAATCGGATGCACGCCATGCGCCGCGTCCCCGATCAGCGCCACCCGCTCGGCAATATAGCTGTTCGCCAGCGTCAGGTTCAGCGGATAGGAAAAACGCGGCCCGGCCAGCGTCACCTTCCCGGTGATCGCTTCGATCTGCTGACCAAGCACGGAGAGGAAATCTTCATCCCCCAGCCCGCCAATCACCTGCGCCCGGTCCCGTTTCAGCGACCAGACAATCGATGACCGGTCCCCTTTCAGCGGCAGCACCGCCAGCGGCCCGGTCGGCAGAAAGATCTGATGCGCCGCGCCGTCATGCGGAATTTCCTGATCCAGCGCCGCGACCAGTGCGGTCTGCCCGTAATCATGGCCGCTCCGCCGTATCCCGGCCCGCTTGGCCACCCCGGACCTGCGGCCATCCGCGCCGACCAGCAACCGTGCCCGCAGGATGCGCCCGTCCGACAGGCTGACATCGATGCCGCCCGCATCGGCGGCCTCGCCCACCACCTGCGTTTCGGGAATATGGGTCAGCCGGTCCCGCATCGCGCCCAGCAAAGCGCGATAGAGGAACCGGTCCTCCAGCATCTGGCCCAGCACGCCCTCTTCGATCTCGTTTGCGTCAAAATACAACCCGAACGGCCCGATTTCGGTCCCTCGCCCCTGCCGGGCAATCACCTTGCGGATCGGCTGGGCGGTTTCTGCCAGCCCGTCACAGACGCCGATCCCGCCCAGCAACCTGACGGAGGCCAGCGCCAGCGCATAAGCCCGCCCGTCAAAGCTGTCATCGGCCCGCGCCCGTTCCGGGGCGGCATCGACAACGGCCACACGCAGCCCCGCGTCAGCAAGGGCAAGCCCAAGTGCCGGACCATTCAGCCCGCCCCCGGCAATCACGACATCATATTCGTTTCTCATGGCCCGAACCTACGCCCCGGGCCGCGCCGCGTCCATGCGGCAAAAGCGATGGACGGAACCGTTTACCCGCATTAGCCTTCCCTAAAGCGAAGGGGAGAGCGATGGACTGGCTGACCAAACCCGCAAGTGAACAGGGCCGCGCCATCATGGCCGGTCTGGTGTCGCCCGTCGATCTGGCGGAGGCTTATCTGTATGCGGCGGAAAAACACCCCGATGGCGATAAGATATATGCACGGCTGACGCCGGAACGCGCCCGCTCGCAGGCGATTGCGGCGCATGATCGCGCCAAGGCCGAACAGCGTCTCGGCCTGCTGGACGGGGTGCCGATAAGCTGGAAGGACAATGTCGACAGCGCAGGCGTCGCGACGGAGGATGGATCGGCGCTGCTGAAGGGCCGCGTCCCGGAACGCGACGCGGCTGTGCTGGAAAACGCGGATTTCGCCGGGCTGGTCTGTCTGGGCAAGACCCATATGACGGAACTCGCCTTCAGCGGGCTCGGCCTCAACCCGATGACCGCGACCCCGCCAAATGCGCTTGATCCGGCACTTGCGCCGGGCGGGTCAAGCTCCGGCTCTGCGGTATCGGTGGCGCTTGGTCTGGCGGCGGCGACCATCGGGTCGGACACTGGCGGCTCCATCCGCGCGCCTGCGGCTTGGAACGGGCTTGCCGGGTTCAAGCCGACGCCGGAGGCCGTGCCGTCGCGTGGCGTCCTGCCGCTTTGCCGTCAGTTCGACGTCGCGGGCCCGCTCGCCCGCAATATTGAGGACTGCGCCAACCTCTTTGCCGCGATTACCGCCTGCCGCACGCCCGATCTGACGGATGCCGACCGCATGTCCCTCAACCTGCTGGTCCTTGACGGCGTCCCCTTCGAAGATGCCCGCGATGCGCCCGTGGCCGCGTTTGAGGAAAGCGTCGAACGCCTAGCACGGGCAGGGGCCAGCATCAGCCGCGCCGCGCCGCCTTGCGTGGCGGAGGCGATGGCCCTGTCCCCGATCCTGTTCGCGCCGGAGGCATACGGCATCTGGCAGGCCCATATCGAGGCCGCGCCGGAGGCGATGTATCCCCCGATCCTCGCCCGGTTCCGTGCCGGTGCAGAGGTGTCCGGCCCGGATTACGTCGCCGGCTGGGAAACGCTTCGCCGTTTGCGCGCGATCTGGGCCGATACCGTGGCCGGCTTCGACGCCGTGATCCTGCCCACTGTGCCGATCCTGCCGCCGGATCGTGAGAGGCTGCTGGCAGATGCGGATTTCTTCGCCTCAGAGAACCTGCTGACGCTCAGAAATACCCGCATCGGCAACCTGCTGGGCCTGCCTGCCGCGACCCTCCCGACGGCGCGTCCCGCCTGCGGCATCATGGCAATGGGCGCGGCAAACGACGATCTGCGGCTGCTGCGCGTGGCAAAGGCAATGGAAACCGCGCTTTTGGCCTAGACTGACTGGACGGAACGCCACTGATTCTGTAACCTCACAGCATAACGGGGCGAGACGACCCCGATCGTGAGAGGCAGTCATGGCAAATCCCGAGCGGTTTTCGAACCTGCCGGAATACGCGTTTCCGCGCCTGCGGACGCTGTTGTCGGGCATAGAACCCGGCGGCGAACCGATGGTCCTGACCATTGGCGAGCCACGTCATGGCATCCCCGATTTCGTCGCCCCCATCATGGCGGAGAATATCGCGCTGTTCGGGAAATACCCCCCGAACGAGGGCAATCCGCCGATGCTGGCCGCCATCTCCGGCTGGCTGTCGCGCCGCTACGGCCTCGATATCGCGCATGATCAGATCACCAGCCTCAACGGCACCCGCGAGGGGCTGTTCAACGCCGCCCTCGCACTCTGCCCGGAGCGCAAGAACGGCAAGCAGCCCGCGATCCTGATCCCGAACCCGTTCTATCAGGTCTACGCCGTCGCCGCCGCCGCCGTGGGGGCGGAACCTGTCTTCGTCCCCGCCACCGCCGATACCGGCCACCTGCCGGATTTCGCAGCACTTTCCGCCGATCTGCTGGATCGCACCGCCATCGCCTATATCTGCTCGCCCGCCAACCCGCAGGGCGCGGTCGCGGATGAGGACTACCTCGAACGCCTGCTGACGCTGGCCGAGCAGCATGATTTCCTGATCTTCGCCGATGAATGCTATTCGGAGATCTGGCGCGACACGCCGCCCCCCGGAGCATTGGCGACCGCCACCCGCATGGGCCTGCCCGACCGGGTGGTCATGTTCAACTCGCTCTCGAAACGCTCCAACCTTCCCGGTCTGCGCTCCGGCTTTGCCGCAGGCGGGCGGGAGGCGATCCGTCAGCTCCGCCAGCTTCGCAGCTATTCCGGCGCGCCCCTGCCGCTGCCCGCCCAGATGGTCAGCGCTGCCGCCTGGAATGACGAGGACCACGTCACCGCCAGCCGCGCACTCTATCAGCGCAAATATGCGGTCGCAGACCGGGTGCTGGGCAATGTGCCGGGCTATCAGCCCCCGGCAGGCGGCTTCTTCCTGTGGCTGCCGGTCCCGGATGGGGAGGCGGCGGCAAAAACCCTCTGGCGCGAGGCGGGCATTCAGGTGCTGCCCGGCGCATATCTCTCGCGCGAGGTGGACGGGCAGAACCCCGGCCAAGGATATATCCGCGTCGCACTGGTCGCGACCGAAGACGAAACCGAACGGGCGCTCGAACGCCTGAAACAGACGATATTCGAGTAAGGGCAGGATTATGGCGAGCTGGCAGGCAAAACAACGCGATCCGCTGTTTGACCAAAACACGCAGGCCGCATTGGAACGGCGCGGGAAAGAGCTGATCGGGGCGGGTCTGATCGTCCTTGCGGCGATGCTCTCGCTGATCCTGTGGAGCTGGTCACCCGACGATCCCAGCTTCCTTGCCGCAACCGACCAGCCGCCCGAAAACCTGCTCGGCCGGTTCGGTGCCTATGTCGCGGCACCGCTGATGATGATCGCCGGATACGGCGTCTGGGGTCTGGTGCTGGGCGCGCTTGTCTGGGGCCTGCGCCTGATGCTGCATAAGGGGGAGGAGCGGCTGATGCGCGGCCTGTTCCTGCCCATTGCCGTCGCCCTCGGCTCCGTCTACTGCGCCTCGCTGGTGCCGCCTGCGGGCTGGCAGGAAAATTTCGGCCTCGGCGGCCATTTCGGCGACATGATGATGGGCGGGCTGATGAATATGCTGCCCTTCGGCCCCGCCGCCTCGCTGAAATTCGGTGCCCTGCTGATGGCGCTCGCCGCACTCGCATTCTACGGCTTCGTCCTCGGCTTCGACCTTGAAGAGCTTCAGCGCCTGCGCAACTGGCTGTTCGTCGGCCTTGTCACCGCCTATGCAATCCTGCTGAACCTGCTCGGCAAGGGCGCGCAAGGTGCGGTCGGGGCCGCGCGCGGCGTCAAGGCCCGGGCCGCCGAACGCGCGCAATCCGACGACACCGCCGAACAACCCGACGAACCCCGCCGCGGTCTCTTCCGCCGCAAACGCCAGCGCGACGAATGGGAGGCGGAGTCCGAATTGGTCGAACCGCAGGCCCATGATGCCGACGCCCCGACCGATGAAGAAGTCAGCGCCCGCATAGGTGACGCGATCAACGCCCGTGGTGGTGCGGGCAACCTGCTCAGCTCTGTCACCCGGCGGCTGAACGCCCGCCAGCAGGACAGCGCCCTGCATGACCCGGCCAATGACGCCGCCCCGGTCGAACCCGCCGACCCGCAGCCTTTCGGCGCGGACACCGCCCGTGTCGTCGTCCCGGCGAAGAAGCCCGTCGCCCCCTCCCGTCAGGCACAGGCGGAGGCACAGCCCGCCCTGCGCTTCGACGAAACCGGCAACCAGTTCGAGAAACCGGCGCTCTCGCTTCTGACCGAACCTTCGACCATCGAGCGCCACCGCCTCTCGGACGAGGCACTGGCCGAAAACGCCCGCATGCTGGAGGCGGTTCTGGACGATTACGGCGTCAAGGGTCAGATCACCGCCGTCCATCCCGGACCCGTGGTCACGCTCTATGAACTCGAACCCGCGCCGGGGCTGAAAGCATCGCGTGTGATCGGGCTTTCCGATGACATCGCCCGCTCCATGTCGGCATTGTCGGCGCGTGTCTCCACCGTGCCGGGGCGCACCGTGATCGGGATCGAACTGCCGAATGCGCGCCGCGAAAAGGTGCTGCTGCGCGAAATCCTGTCGGCAAAATCCTATGGCGATGCCTCCTATCCGCTCCCGCTGGCGCTCGGCAAGGATATCGGCGGCGGCCCGGTCGTCGCCAACCTCGCCAAGATGCCGCATTTGCTGATCGCGGGCACCACCGGCTCGGGCAAATCCGTCGCCATCAACACCATGATCCTGTCGCTCCTCTACAAGCTGTCGCCCGAGGACTGCCGGCTGATCATGATCGACCCGAAGATGCTGGAACTGTCGGTCTATGACGGCATCCCGCATCTGCTCTCCCCGGTTGTGACCGACCCGAAGAAAGCCGTCGTGGCGCTGAAATGGGTCGTGGCCGAGATGGAGGAACGCTATCGCAAGATGTCCCGCATGGGCGTCCGCAATATCGAGGGCTATAACGGCCGCGTCCGCGAGGCGCTGGCGAAGGACGAGTTGTTCAAGCGCACCGTCCAGACCGGATTTGACGAAGATACCGGCGAACCGATCTTCGAGACCGAGGAATTTCAGCCCGAAACCTTCCCCTATATCGTCGTCATCGTCGATGAGATGGCCGATCTGATGATGGTCGCGGGCAAGGAGATCGAGGCGTGTATCCAGCGTCTGGCGCAGATGGCGCGCGCCTCCGGCATCCATCTGATCATGGCGACGCAGCGGCCTTCGGTCGATGTCATCACCGGCACGATCAAGGCGAACTTCCCGACCCGGATTTCCTTCCAGGTCACGTCAAAGATCGACAGCCGCACCATCCTGGGCGAACAGGGGGCGGAGCAGCTTCTGGGTCAGGGCGACATGCTCTACATGGCCGGCGGCTCGCGCATCACCCGCGTTCACGGACCGTTCGTGTCGGATGAAGAGGTCGAGGAGGTGGTGAACCATCTCAAGAGCTTCGGCCCGCCGGAATATAAATCCGGCGTCGTCGATGGCCCCGAGGATGAGGTCGCGGGCGATATTGACGCCGTGCTGGGTCTCGGCAATTCCGCCGATGGCGACGATCAGCTTTACGATCAGGCGGTGATGATCGTGGCCAAGGACCGCAAATGCTCGACCAGCTATATCCAGCGGAAACTGGCCATCGGCTATAACAAGGCTGCGCGCATCGTGGAACAGATGGAAGATCAGGGCGTCGTCAGCGCCGCCAACCATGTCGGCAAGCGCGAAGTCCTCGTCCCCGAAATCTGACACCACCCCGATATCCCATTCTAACCTCCAAACCCCGTAGGGTGCGCTTCAGCGCACCATCCCTCCCGTGCACCACTCCCTCCCACGCACCACTCCCTTCCGGTCGCACCCCTTTCCATGCCTCCCCGGTGCACAGCCTGTGTACACCCTGTGCACCGCCCGTGTACGCATGACACACCAAAATCCCCAGCAATCACTGCCCCAAACCGCCCGCACCGCGCAACGGCACCCGATGCAACGCCCGCACCCGTTGCACCCCACCCGCATATATTCGCCGATACCCCGGATCGCGTCCCCGTTCCTGCTGGCGAATGCCGTTTGAACCTGTCAAACTGCGCGCATGACGGTCTGGCACACCCATTTCCTGAACGCGCGCAACAGCGTGACCCGGATCCTCCCGGAGGTCCGGACCTCCATCCGCGCTGCAATCAGCGCCGCCTCCGACCATGTCGAATTGCCCCGCATGGACCTCGTCATCCGCACCGGAACCGAGGTCATCCCCGACTGGGGCGTCGCCGGAAACTGCCCCGCTCCGGGCCTGATAAACCTGACCATAGACCCCGATCGCTACAACCCGGATTATGTGGTTCGCACACTCGTTCACGAATTCCACCACCTGATTCGCTGGGACGGTCCGGGCTATGGAAAATCGCTGGGCGAGGCGCTTGTCAGCGAAGGGCTCGCCGGTCATTTCGTCCTTCAGGTGCTGGGCGGAAAGCCGGATCCGTGGGACGCCGTGAACCCTTCGCAGGGGCTCGCCCGCCGCGCCTCGAATGAGTGGTCGCGGCTCGGTTACGATCACGCCGAATGGTTCTTCGGCAGCGGCAAGATCCGCAAATGGTCCGGCTACGGCCTCGGCCACCGGCTGATCGCGGAACATCTCGCCGCGCGCCCCGATCAGACCCCGGTCACCCTCGCCACGGCCCGCGCCGACGATTTCCGCAGCGCCATGCGCAGCCTCGCCAAAACCGATGGCGAAGCCCCGGCGGAAGACGAAGAAACCCCGGCGGAAACCAGCGAAACCTGACCCCGCGCGGCCCTTTCAGCCTGGCCCAAATATCCCGGGGGTCCGGGGGTAGCACCCCCGGCCTCGCGCAGAAAACCTCAGCCTTTCCTGAGATGCTCGCGCCCCAATATCTCCGCGATCTGCACTGCGTTCAGCGCCGCGCCCTTGCGCAGATTATCCGCCACCAGCCACAGATTCAGCCCGTTCTCGACCGTTGAATCCTGCCGGATGCGCGACACGAACGTGGCGAAATCCCCGACCGTTTCCGTCGGCGTCACATAGCCGCCATCCTCGCGCTTATCGACGACCAGCAGCCCCGGTGCCTCGCGCAGGATGTCGCGGGCCTCGTCCTCGTCGAGGAAATCCTCGAACTCCACATTCACCGATTCTGCGTCGCCCACAAAGACCGGAACCCGCACGCAGGTCGCTGACACCCGGATCGAGGGATCGAGGATCTTCTTGGTTTCCGCCACGATTTGCCATTCCGCCCGGCTCGCCCCGTCTTCCATGAACGCGCCGACCTGCGGGATCACGTTAAACGCGATCTGGCGCGGCAGATGCTCCGGCTCCACCTCCTGACCGGGCACATACATGCCCTTGGTCTGGTTCCACAGCTCGTCCATCTGCTCGTTCCCGGCACCCGACACCGCTTGGTAGGTGGAGACGACCACACGCCGCACCCGCGCCCGGTCATGAAGCGGTTTCAGCACCGCGACCAGCTCCGAGGTTGCCGCGTCCGGGCAGGCGATAATCATCTTCTCACGGTAGGTCTCGATCGCCGCGGCGTTCACCTCCGGCGCGACCAGCGGGATGGACGCATCCATCCGCCATGCCTCTGAACAGTCGATCACCACGCATCCCGCCTGTGCCGCGACCGGCGCGTATTTGCGTGCGTCCTCCGGGCCCATTCCGAACAGGGCGATATCGCAGCCCTCGAAGGCGAATCCGTCGATGTCACGGGTTTTCAGCGTGTCGTCGCCATAGCTCACCTCGGTTCCCAGCGAGCGGCGGGGGGCGAGCGCGATCACCTCATCCGCCGGAAACTCCCGCTCCGAAAGAATATTCAGGATTTCACGGCCAAGATTGCCCGTGGCCCCGGCAACAGCGATTTTGT
This sequence comes from Paracoccus sp. SCSIO 75233, assembly GCF_027912675.1. Taxonomy (NCBI): domain Bacteria; kingdom Pseudomonadati; phylum Pseudomonadota; class Alphaproteobacteria; order Rhodobacterales; family Paracoccaceae; genus Paracoccus; species Paracoccus sp. SCSIO 75233. Next base: position 3,220,190 of record NZ_CP115757.1, read on the forward strand.
AGCCCATCAGGAAGCTCCTTTGTCTGATCCGGGGATATAGGCGCGACAACAGGTCGGCGAAAGGGCAAAGCCCGCTCAGGCCCCCAGATGACGCCGCCTGATGTCGGTTGCGGCGGCGAATGCGTCCGGGTCGCCGCCCCAGACATGCCGCCCGCGCGCGATCAGCGTGATCCGGTCGGCCAGTGCGGTCGCGAAGCGGATATTCTGCTCGACGAGGATCATCGTCAGCCCTTCAGCCCGCAGCTTTTGCAGCGCCTCGCTGAGTGCCGCGACCAGCGGGACCGCCAGCCCCTCCGTCGGTTCGTCCAGCAGCAGCAGGCGGGGCGAGGTCATCAGCGCCCGGCCAATCGCCAGCATCTGCTGCTCGCCGCCGGAAAGCGCGCGCCCCGGCGCGTCCAGCCGCCCGGCCAGACCCGGAAACAGATCGGTGATGCGCTGCACCGACCAGTCACCTTTCCCGATCCGCCCCGCCAGCGTCAGGTTTTCGCGCACGCTCAGGCTCCCGAAGATCTCCCGCCCCTCCGGCACCCAAGCGATTCCGGCGCGGGCGATCCGGGGCGTGGCCCAGGCAGTGATGTCCCGCCCGTCCAGATGGATTGCGCCCCCCGCCGGGGTCAGCAGCCCCATGATCCGGCGCAGCGTGGTGGTTTTGCCGGCACCGTTCCGGCCCAGAAGGGTGTGGATCTGGCCCGCCTCGGCGCGAAGGGACAGGCCGTCCAGAACCTGCACCGGGCCATATCCGGCGCTGATGTCGGTCAACTCAAGCATCGTAGATCGCCCGCAAGACCGCTCGTGCGCCCTCTGGCGCGCCGTGATAGATAAGCGCGCCGCGATCCATGACCGCGATCCGGTCCGCGATGGCGAAGGCCAGATCAAGGTCATGCTCGATCACGATCATGGTCAGCGCGCGCGGCAATCCGGCGATCAGCCCGTGCAGCTCCTCAGCCCCGCCCGCGCCGATGCCGGAGGCGGGTTCGTCCAGAAGCAGCAAGCGCGGCGCCCCGGCAAGGGCCATCGCCAGATCCAGCCGTCTGCGGGTGCCGTGATCGGCGGCGGCAACCGGGCGGTCGAGATCGCTCAGATGCGTCAGCCTCGCCGCCTCCCGGGCCTTCGCCTCAAGCGCTGCGTCCCGCAAGGGATCGCGGCCCGGCCCGGTTCGACCAGCCGCAGACGCCGCGGCGAGGATCAGGTTTTCGCGCAGGCTGAACCCGTCAAACAGGCTCGTCCGTTGAAAACCGCGCCCGAGACCGGCGCGGGCGCGGGCATCGGCGGGCAGGGCGGTGACGTCGCGCCCGTTCAGCCGGATGCATCCCCGATCCGGCGCGATTTCCCCGGCGATCAGCCGCATCAGCGTGGTCTTGCCCGCGCCGTTCGGGCCAAGGATCACCAGCCGCTCGCCCGATGCCACACGCAGTGACAGGGGGCGGATCACCTCCACCCCGCCGAAGCTTTTGGCGATGTCGGCGATCTCAAGCATCGCGGCCCCGGTCGATCAGGCCATAGATCCCACGCCCGCCCGCGAGGACGACGGCGATCAGCAGCGCCCCGATCACCAGATGCCAGTGATCCGTCCAGCCAGCGGCCCAGTGCTTCAGCACGACGAAGATCGCAGCCCCGATCACCGGCCCGGTCAGCGTGCCGATCCCGCCGAGGATCAGCACCACAAGCGCCTCTCCCGAGGCGGTCCAGACCATCAATTCGGGTGAGACAAACTGGATATGCTGCGCCGCCAGAACGCCCGCGATCCCGGCAACGGCGGAAGAAAGCATGAAGCCGGTTGCCCGGATACGGGCGGGCGGCAGACCGATGGCGGCGGCGCGGGCAGGGTTGTCGCGCACGGCCTCCATCGCGCGCCCGAACGGGCTTCGCAGCAATGCTGCCGCCAGTAGAAATGCCGCGACCAGCAGCAGCAGCGCATAGGTCGCAAAGACCAGCGGGTCGCCGCTATCGGCCAGCGGCAGCGGCGGGCGCGGAATGCCGCCCATGCCGTTATCGCCGCCAAGCGCATCGCTGCGGAATGTGGCGGTCCAGATCATTTGGCCAAACGCCAGCGTCGCCATGATGAAGAAGATGCCCTGCGTGCGCGCCGATACCGCGCCGATCAGGCCGCCGGTCAGTGCCGCAGCCGCGATCCCCACAACCGCCGCAGGCCAGGGCGGCAGACCGGCCTGACAGGCAAGCACATAGCCATAGGCCGCAACCCCCATGATCGCGCCATGCGCCAGCGAGACCATGCCGCCGAACCCCGCAGCCAGATCCAGCGACAGGGCGAGTATCGCCAATATCGCGATCTCCGCCACCATCTCGCGCGCGAAGAAACCGCCAAGCCCCGCCCAGATCGCCAGCGCGGCAACCGTCAGCGCGAAAACCCCGCTGCGCATCGGCGTCAGGCGGAACATCAGCTTTTTGCCCCCGAAGCCAGCAACCCCTGCGGTCGCCAGATCAGGGCGGCGGCAAGCGCCAGATAGATCAGCACCGCGCTCGCATCCGGCCAGAGCGCTGCGCCGAACACCTCGATCACCGCAACGATGACCGCGCCCAGCATCGCGCCGGTGACCGACCCCATGCCGCCGATTACCGTGACGATCAGCGCCGGTATCAGCGCCGTCATCGCCATCGATGTGCTGGCGGAGACGATCGGCACCGCAACCACCCCGCCCAGCCCGGCAAGCGCGGCGCCAAGTGTGAACACGCCAAGGAACAGGCGTCCGGTGTCGATCCCGATGGCGCGCGCCATATCCGGGTTCTCGACGGCGGCACGCAGCGCCGCGCCGATGCCGGTCCGGTGGACGATCAGCCACAGCAGGATCGCAACCGCCGCGCCGGTCAGGATGACGAACACCCGGTAGGCGGGGTAGGGAACGCCAAGGATCCGCACGGTGCCGGACAGGGCTTCGGGTGCGGCCAGTGTCAGCGGCACGTCGCCCCAGACGATGCGCACCAGCTCAACCGCGATGAAGACCAGCCCGAAGCTGACCAGCACCTGCGGCATCGGCCCCTTGCCTGCGATCCGTCGCAGCAAACCCAGATGCAGCGCCGCCCCGGTCAGCCCGACGATCAGCGGCGAGGCGATCAGCGCAACCCAGAACCCGGCCTTTGCCGCGACCGAAATGCCGAGATATGCACCCAGCATATACAGCGCCCCATGCGCCAGATTGGCAAACCCCATCAGCCCGAAACTGACCGACAACCCGGCGGAGATCAGAAACAGCAGCGCCGCATATTGCAGCGTGTTCAGAAGCTGAAGAAGCCAGAACGCCGCCACTCAGCCCATCTCGCAGCCATTCGGGGCATCGCGAACTGCCTCGACGGTGTCCAGCAATTGGTGGGTCATTTCTCCGTCGCGGCTGACCGTCTCGAACACATAGACATTCTGGACGATGTTATTCGTCGCCGGGTCGATCTCCAGCGGGCCACGCGGGCCGGTATAAGCCACCTTGGGCAGGGCCGCGGCCAGTTCCGCGCGCCCCTCGGCCCCGGTTTCAAGCGCGCCGAGCAGCAGCCGACCCGCATCATATCCGGCCACGACATATTCCGAAGGCAGATTGCCGTCATGCTCAAGCGCATAGCTTTCGACGAAGCTGTCATTCTCCGCCGTGTCGAGCGAGGGCAAGTAATGCAGCGCCCCGATCACACCCTCCGCCGCCTCGCCCTGTGCGCGCAGGTAAAGCGGCGCGGTCAGAAAGCCGACCGAATAGAGCGGCAATTTCTCGCGCAGTCCGAAACTGTCATATTGCTTGACGAAGCTGATCGCGTCGGCGCCCCCGTAGAACACATAAAGCGCCTCCGCGCCCGAGGCTTGTGCCTTGGCAAGATACGGCCCGAAATCCTCGGTCTTGCCGAAGGGCGTGAAATCGCCGCCGACCACCTCTCCGCCGCCCGCTGTAAACGCCTCCGAGAACGCGCCGATCATCTGCTGGCCCGCCGCGTAGTCCGGTGCCAGCGTAAAGACCGAACCGATCCTCTGTGCCGCCATCCACTCCCCCATCGGGCGGTTGAGCTGGTCGTTGGAGAAGCTGACGCGCGTGATATAGGGCGAGCAGTCCTTGCCCGTCGCGTCGCTGTTCCCGGCATTGGCGACGATCAGCGGCACCTGCGCCTGATGGACCACGTCCCGCACAGCACCCAGCACCGCCGACGACACCACGCCGACCAACACATCCGCCTGATCCTGCATGATCAGCTTGCGCGCCCGCGTCAGCCCGGCCTGCGGCTTGGCCTCCGTATCCTCGCGCAGAATGCGGATGTCGTCGCGTGCGGCCTCGGTGATCGCCATGCGGAAACCGTCTTCGATATCCTGGCCGAGTGCCGCGTAATTGCCCGAGGCAGGCAGCAGCAGCCCGACCGTCGTCTCGGCGGCGGCCGGGGCCGCGAATGCGATCAAACCGGCGGCAATGGCATTTCTCATCGGGCGCTCCCCGTATCTGTTTCGTGACGCAGTGATAGGCGCAGCCGGGCCGGATTTCCAAGAGAAACCTTGCCGGTCAACAGGACGCCGCCCGAGAGGGACCATGCCGCCCGATCCCGCCCCGGTTCACGCCCCGCGTCACGCAGCGGGCAGCCGTTCAGATGATGGACCTAAGCGGCGCGCTTCCGGCTTTTTACCCGGCCCGAAACCGCAGACGACAAGACGGGACCGTTGCGCGGATCATGGTCACGGGTGTCACGCAGCATCGAAGCGGACCCCTTGTCGAAGGTCATACCGGGCGCACTGGCCCCTCCCGTAATCTGCCGCCTGCTGACCTGACACACGGGCTGCTCATTCTTCAAATGCCGCGCGATCAACCTGCGCAAAGCGGGTCCGCGAATGATCGGACGCGCTGGCTCCGGCTGATAATCCGGCGCGGCAAGGTCAGGCATCAGTTCCAGAATTTCATCGCGCGCGGCGCCGCCAAGCATTTTCAGCGCCTCCGGACCGGTGAACAGCGATTCGGTCTCCAGCCCGTTTGCGCAGATGATCTCGTGCCGGTCGAACAGCAGGTGAAAATATTTGATGCTCGTACATTCCTCAAGCAGCCGGACCCCGTCGAGCGCCAGTAATTCCTTGGCCGCCACCAGCACCTCCGAACTGCTGAACATGCGCCGGCATATCGGGGAGTTGAGCAGGACACGGTGCTGCTGGGACAGCATCAATTCGCGTTGCGGCCGGTCCGGCCCTAACGCCCCGACCTCGATCAGCACCGGCAACTGTCCGGTTTCTTTGGTGCCGAGTTGCTGAACGACACTGCGCGATCCGATCCAGCGGAGCGGTTGCAACCCGTGATCGCGCGTGCGGACAAGGTCGCCTTCCTGCAATGTGTCGATCTGGCGCAGCCCCGCTTCCGTCTCGACCAGAGTGCCTGCGGCGAAGCAGATGAAGCGATCATTATACCTCGTGGGATTGCGCGCCACGTCCTCCCGGTAGGAAGGTGCCAATTTGATCGATTTCAGCCGCGCCGAGCCGTAGCCCTTCGAGCGTAAATTTGTGATGACCCCATCGGGAAGCTGAAGCAGAAGCGTTCCATCCTGCAACAGGACGGAGGTGACGTTGACCTGGTAGCTGTTGTTATCGTCCATCGTCACCGTCGAACCGACATAGCAGCCGACGGATTGCACCTTCTGAAATGCCCCGTTGACCAGAATTCCCTCATTTGCGGAAGATCTGTCCGGGTCGGGCTTTCGATCATCGTCGCTCAGCAGGTTGTTGTCTTCGATCTGCGGGGAGCCGTTCGTCGCGCCGAGCCTTTCATTGTCCTGCCAGCGATAGCTGCCGGTATCCCACACCACTGCGTTGGAGCCGGTGAAGGAATAGATATTGTTCGCAAGCCCGTATAGCTGGCTTTGCGACATATTCGTTTCCGCCTTAAATCCCTCGAAATGATAGGTATGAAATTCCATGACTACGCTCTCGATACAAATGTCTTTTGATGCCGCTCCTGCTGCAACGGCAGAAAATACGAAGTGATGATTATTTGAATTGACGATTATTTTAAGCATTTGAATATATTGAAATATCGCAGATTTTTGTATGCTGACAAAGAGTTATTCCCCTTATTCCGCTGGCAACATGAATCTTATGCCATTCGATGGCTCCGGCCGGGTCAGGTGGATTTGGAGCATGATCTGTCCGGCGGAGTTTTCAGCTTCGGGCAGGCTTGTTTTCGCAGGTGGATTGGAACGAAAATCCTGAACCCTTTAAATCGGCGGAAATGCTTTTCCGCGATTATCTCGCTTGCCGCCGCCGCCGACCGTCATTGCGAGTGCCGGATTTCGGGCGGGCTATAGCCTTCCGGCTTTCCTTCCGGCCCGGGAAGGATGGGATTTGTCCCATATGCCCCCGGGTAGGCATATTGCACCAATCCCCGATCGGGCCTGCTTCCCGAATCAGGGCTTGCGAAGCAGCAGCACCGTGCCCGCAGGATCGGAGGTCCAGTGGCCCTCTGTCCCGTCCAGCGGCTCCAGCGTGTCGCGGCGCGGGCTGCCAAGCCGTTCGAGATCTTCGTCAGGATGATCCGACAGCAGTTCAAGCCAGATGTCGGTCTGGCTTTGATGCGGCACCTTATCGATCCACAGGACGATCTTTCCGAACGCGAATGCGACCGTCTCGCCGCTTTCTTTCTGGACCGTCAGCCCGACGCGGTCACGATAGAAGGCCACCGTGTCGGCCCATTTATGGGCGGGGACTTTCATGGCGATATTCTGGCCGGGTCGGATCATGGCGGTCGTCCTTCTGTCAGCTACAGATCAGCCGTTCCCGGAAGCTGATCTCCCGCGCGTATGTGATTGCGCGGCGTGCGGGGCCGGGCCTTTCGACCCGGCCTTGCAGCTCATTTCTCCGGCGCGACGATTGCGAAGCCTGCGCCCTGCGGGTCCTGGAATACGGCGATATAGGCCGGGCCGGGCACCTCGACCGGGCCGTGAAGCAGCTTGCCGCCTGCCGCTGTGATCTCCTCCGCCTTCGCCGCGCAGGAGCCGTTGGCGCCGAAATAAGGCAGCCAGTTCGGCACCGGCGCATTGCCCAGACCCATCATGGCGCCAATATCCTTCCCGTTGCGGCGGAAAAGCTGGTAGTTGCCCATCTCGCCCATCGGCATCGCCTCGCCCTTCTCCCAGCCCAGCAAACCGGCATAGAAGGCGAACCCGGCCTCGGGATCGCTGGTCATCAGCTCGTTCCAGTTGGCATGTCCGGCGCGGTTCTGATCGAAGGCCCCCGCGATTTCGCCCGATTCTATATTCGCGATCTGCTCATCTGTCATCTCGCTCATATTCGGCTGGAGCACGCCGAAAGCCGCGCCCTGCGGATCGGCAAGGATCGCGAAACGTCCGGTGCCGGGAATATCGCTCGGCTGACGGAAAACCCGCGCACCCTTGGCCGTCGCGTCCTCGCAGAACTCGTCGCAGTCATCGACGGAGAAATAGGTCATCCAGTTCGGCGGCATCCCCGCCACATCGTCGGGCATGTTCATCAGCCCGGCGATCATCGATTCCCCGATCCTGGCGAGGTGATAGGCAAACCCCTCCATCCCGGAATCGACCACGGTCCAGCCGAAAATCTTGCCGTAAAACGCCCCGGCCTCCTCCAGCTTGCCTTGCGTTGTCGTCAACTCGTACCAGCACGGGTTTCCGTGAAAATCCATCATCTCTCTCCTGTTACCGACCCCGAAAAGCCGTCAAAGCTCGTTTGAGTCCATGATCTTCTCGAACCCGCCCCACATCATCCGCATCCCGTCGAACGGCATCTCCGGCATTTCCTGCCCCTCGGTGTCGGCCATCATCTGCGCCGCCGCCTTGTCGCAGGCAGCCCGATCCGGCCAGAGCGTCCATGAAAACAGCACCACCTCGCCATCCTCGGCCTTGGTTGCGCGATACATGTCGGTTTTCTCGCCACGCGGTACGTCAACGCCCCAGTTCTCTGACGTTCCCAGACATCCGCCCTCAAGGAACATCGACCAGGCGTCGTCGGCCATCTTGAGATAGGCGTCCTTCTTCGCCTCCGGGGCTGCCAGCAGGAAACCCTGAATATACCCGGCCCCGTCCGGCGATCCCTTCTCATAGACCGGCTCGAACCCGCCAAAGATCATCCGGCTGCCGTCAAACGGCATCTCTGGCATGTCCTGCCCGGCCTCGCCCGACATCATCTGCCCCCAGGCAGAATCGGAGGTCGCCTTGTCCGGCCACTCGATCCAGCTATAGACGACGGTCTCGTCATCCTTGGCCTGCACCGCGTCGATCAGATCGGTGACCTTGCCCTTCTGCACATCGACGCCCCAGCCCTCGATCATCCGCACCGCGCCGAGGCTTTTGAAGATCGGCCAGCTTCCCTTCGCATGTTCAAGATAGGCGTCTTTGTTCGCCGTCGGCACCGCAGCAATCAAACCGGTGTAATAGGTCATCGCGCACTCTCCAAACTGGTCCATGGAATCACACCATGCCAATTGTGGTAGTAAAAAACAACTGATACTATGAAAACATGACCAATGATAACCGATCCGCACGACTGCGATATGACGATGGCTGCCTTGCGGCGCATTCCCTGAACCTGATCGGAGATCGCTGGGCGCTGCTGGTCGTGCGCGAGCTGATGTTCACCCCAAAACGCTTCCAGATGATCCGCGCCGGATTGCCGGGGATCACCGCCAGCGTGCTGACCGGGCGGCTGGCGCAATTGCGCGATGTCGGCGTGGTCGATCACGACACCCGGCTGGGCATCTACAGCCTGACGGAAATGGGCCGCGGCCTGCTGCCCGTGCTGGAGGCGCTGTGCCGCTGGTCCCTGATGGCCCCCGGCCACGATCCGCGCCGCTTCATCAGCCCCTCGGCCCTGATGATCTCCATGCGCGTCAACCTGATCCCCGACGCCGCGCAAGGGACAGACGCCCATGCCGGTTTCGATTTCGGAACCGAGGCGTTTGAGATGCGCCTGACCGGCGGCACCCTCGAAACCCGCCCGGTCAATACGCCCGATGCGCCGTTCGTCCTGAAAGGCACCGGCAACACCGTGGGCTTTACCGTCTACGGCGCCGCCCCGGTCGAGTTGATGATGAAGGAAGGTTTCATCTCGGCTGAGGGCGACCTGACCGCCGCGCAAAGCTTCGTCGACCTGTTCCGACTGGACAGAACCGCGTAGCGCACCCGCTTTTCCGGCGGCGTGGCGGCTGCATTACTGCGGCATGACGGCGGCGGCGAATATCCCGCCCGCGCGCAGCTTCCCGTTTGAATCGTCGCACCGGATGGGGTATTTGCCGCAATTGCCGCACCGGCTTGCCACCGGCCCCCTGTCACCCCGCGATCATGGAAGCTGCGATGACAACATCTGATACCATCTGGAAAAATCCCGCCGACATCATCCGCAACACCCGGCCCGAAAACCCGGTCATGGTGTTCTCGCCCGGCGTGTTGCAGGCGACGGCAAAGCGGTTTCTGGCGGGGTTTCCGGGGCTCGTGACCTATGCCGTCAAATCCAACCCCGATGAAACGGTGATCGAAAATCTCGTGCAGGCCGGGATCAAGGGCTTTGACGTGGCTTCGCCCGCCGAAATCGACCTGATCGGCCGCCTCGCGCCCGAAGCCGCGCGGCATTATCACAACCCGGTCCGCTCACGCGCCGAAATCGCCCATGCGGTTCAGGCAGGGGTGACATCATGGTCGGTCGACAGCAGTTCCGAGCTTGAAAAACTGATCGAGGCCGTGCCGCCCGAAAACTGCGAAATCTCGCCGCGCTTTACCCTGCCGGTCTCGGGCGCGATCTATGATTTCGGCTCCAAATTCGGTGCGACGCCGGAACTCGCGGCGGAACTGCTGAAGCGGGTGGCGGGGGTGGGCTACATCCCCTCACTCACCTTCCACCCCGGCACCCAATGCACCGATCCCGGTGCGTGGGAACAATATATCCGCACCGCCCGCGACATCTGCGATATGGCGGGCGTGCGGGCAAGGCGGCTGAATGTCGGCGGCGGCTTCCCTTCTCACCGGGTTCACGGCGTCGAACCGGCGCTTGAGGATATTTTCGACCTGATCGGCAAGACCGCGGCAGAGGCATTCGATGGCGACGTCCCGGCGCTCGTCTGTGAACCGGGGCGGGGCATCTGCGCCGATGCGTTCTCGCTCATCACCCGCGTCAAGGCGGTCCGCGACGGCGGCCATGTCTTCCTGAATGACGGCGTCTACGGCGGGCTCGCCGAACTGCCTATCGTCGGCAATATTGACCGGGTGCAGCTTCTGACCAGGGACGGCCAGCCGCGTGACGGGGACGAGGCCGGGCGGGTCATCTTCGGCCCGACCTGCGATTCCGTCGACCGGCTTCCGGGCGAGATGGTCCTGCCCGTCGACGTGGCAGAAGGCGATTATCTGATCTTCCACGGCGCCGGTGCCTACTCCGTCGTCACCAATACCCGCTTCAACGGCTTCGGAGAGATGCAGCGGGCGACCGCCAACGCGCTCGACTAAGCCGTCCCGCCTGTTGTGGTGCAGGTTGTGATACGTTTGTCATACGATCTGTGTACGGCCTGTGCACAGTCTGTGTACGCCTTGTGCGGGCGGTTTTCGGGCGTTTTCCGGCCCGATCCGCCCGCCTCGCCCTCGCTTCTGCTTATGGATGACCCGGCCTAAGCAAGCGCCGCGCGCTTGGGTGTTGAATCCCGGTCACAAACAGCTTCATTTTCATTGAGGGATTTGCTGCTAGTTTGAACCCATGAATCGACCGCCCGTGACACATGTCGTCCTGATCGACGGCACTTTCGCCTCGCTGATGGAAGGGCGGCATTCCAATATCGGGCAGATCTACCGCCTGCTGCGTCTCCAGCGGGGGCTGGGGTTCCGGGTACATTACACAGCCGGTCAGCAGTGGGAGGCATGGCGCAGCCTGATGGGCATCGCAATGGGGCGCGGCATGGGCGGGCGCATCCGGGACGCCTATGGCTGGCTCGCCTCCTCCTACCGGCCGGGGGACCGGGTTTTCCTGATGGGATATTCCCGTGGGGCTTTCGCCATCCGCTCCCTCGCCGCGATGATCCACCGGATCGGCCTGCTGCGCGCCGACGCCGCGACGGAGCGGAATATCCAGCGTGTCTGGCGCTTCTATCGCGAGGGGGTGCAGGATCAGCGCGCGGCGCATATGCGCAGCAATCTCTGCCATGACGACGCGCCGATCGACTTTCTGGGTGTGTTCGATACGGTCATGGCGCTGGGCATTCGTCTGCCGCTTCTGTGGATGCTGACGGAGCCGCGCTTCCGTTTCCATGACCAGCATCTCGGCGCGAATGTGCGCCGGGGCGTGCAGGCGCTGGCGCTGAACGAAAACCGCGCCGCCTTCCAGCCGATCCTGTGGAGCAGCAAGGATCACCCGCAAGGCACGATCAGCCAGATGTGGTTTCGCGGGGCGCATTCCGATATCGGCGGCCAGCTCTGGGGCGATGAAACCGCGCGGCCATTGGCGAATATCCCGCTGGTCTGGATGCTGGAACAGGCAGAGCAGGCCGGACTGCCCCTGCCGGAATCGTGGCGCTGGCGGTTTTTGTCGGATGCCGACGCGCCCTCCATCGGCAACTGGCGCGGCTGGGGCAAGGCGTTCCTCGCCCGTTCGCCCCGCGTTGCAGGGCTGGACCCGAGCGAGGATCTGCACGACTCCGTAGCGCTGCCTTATGACGGCCCCGCCATCCTCGCCGGCCATCTGGCCCCCCACGCCACCGAACAAGACCCCACCCGCACCCGCCGCCGCGAACGCTATTTGCGGCGACCGGGGCAGAGCTATTACTGATAGGTCCGGCTGTTAACGGATCGTTAGGAATCAGGCGGCGAGGCCGGTTTCCGTCACGCCCAGATCGCGGCAGACCTGAAGCGTCAGATCGGGCTTGTTCAGCGTGTAGAAATGCAGCTGCTCCACCCCGCCATCCAGCAATTTACGGCACAGATCGGCGCAGATCTCACGCGCCAGCGCTGCCTCGCCCTCCGGCCCGGCGGCCTCGAACGCGTCGACGGCCCATTGCGGGACCGAGGTGCCGCAGCTTGCGGCGAATTTGCGAGCGCCTTTCCAGCTTTGGATCGGCAGAATACCGGGCAGGATCGGGGCGTCGATCCCAGCGGCCGCGCAGTCATCGCGGAAGCGGAAAAACGTGTCCGCATCGAAGAAAAACTGCGTGATGGCCGAGGTCGCGCCCGCGTCGATCTTGCGCTTCAGAAACGCCACATCCGCCGCCGATGATCCCCCGGAATCCGGATGCGGCTCGGGATAGGCGCCAACGCGGATGGTGAAATCGCCACGCGCCGCAATCGCCTCGATCAGCTCGATGGAGGAGGCAAACCCCTCCGGATGCGCCTCCCATTTCGCCTGCCCCTTGGGGGCATCGCCGCGCAGCGCCACGATCTCGCGAATGCCGGCTTCCGCATAGCCCTCGACGATCTCCATCGTTTCGGCCTTGCTGGCATCGACACAGGTCAGATGCGCCGCGACATTCAGCCCGTAGTGATTCGACAAAGCTGTCACCGCCTCATGCGTCAATTGCCGCGTGGTTCCGCCCGCCCCATAGGTGACGGAGACGAAATCCGGTTGCAGCGGTTGCAGGGCGCGGGCCGTTTCCCAAAGCCGGAACGACGCGTCCAGATTGCGCGGCGGGAAAAACTCGAAGCTGACGGCAGGGGTTTTCATCTTAAATTCCTTTCAGTCGCCGCCTTGTGCCAGATCGCGCGGCGTGAGACAAATTCATATTCCACATCATCATAATGAGTCTGATGCATATAGAGCTTCGCCATCTCCGCACGGTTCGCGCCATTCACCGGCAGGGTGGGCTGGCGCGGGCGGCGGACGTGCTGAACATAACACAATCCGCCCTGTCCCATCAGGTGAAGGCTCTGGAGGATCAGGTCGGGGTGGAGCTTTTCGTCCGCCGCGCCCGCCCGATGCGGCTGACGGCAGCAGGAATGCGGCTTTTGCGGCTGGCCGATCAGGTGTTGCCACTGGTCGAGGCCGCCGAATCGGAACTGCGCGGTGTCGAGGCCGGACGGGTCGGTCAGTTGCATATTGCGCTGGAATGCCATGCCTGTTTCGACTGGGTGCTGCCGGTGCTGGATCAGTTCCGTCACAGCTTCCCCGAGGTCGATCTGGACATCCGCCAGCGCCTCGCCTTCGCCGCGCTGCCTGCGCTTCAGCGGGAGGAGGTTGATCTGGTGGTGTCGATGGACCCGGAGGAATTGCCCGGTATCCGGTTTGAGGCGCTGTTCGACTACGCCCCGACACTGGTCGTCGCGGCGGGTCACCCGCTGGCGGCGCGCGGCTTTGCCGAGCCGCAGGATCTGGCGGGCGAACGGCTGATCGTCTACCCGATGGAGCGGGAGCGACTGGATGTGTTCTCGGAATTCCTCACCCCGGCGGGGGTCGAGCCGCGCGAGGTGCGGCAGGTGGAACTGACCGATGTGACGCTGATGCTGGTCGCTGCGGGGCGCGGCGTGGCGGTGATGCCGGACTGGGTTCTGCGGCGGCATTCCGCAAATCCCGAGCTGAGCTTTGTACGGCTGGGTGAAGCCGGTGTCCGGCGGACGGTCTACGCTGCCTTGCGCGAGGGCGATTATCCACAACCCTACATGCAGCATGTCCTGCGACTGGCGCGGATGGAGGGGGTCCGGGCGGGGCGTCCCCTGGCCTGAGCGGCGCAATGGCGTAATACCGTGCATTTGCAGGCGCAGCCTTCCCTTCCTGCGCCAATGCCCCTAAACCCGCGCCAAACCGAGACACAGGAGCGCCGCGATGCAAAGCGCCAATATGAACGTGATGATCAAGGCTGCCCGCAAGGCGGGGCGCAGCCTGGTCAAGGATTTCCGCGAGGTCGAGAACCTTCAGGTGAGCGTGAAGGGCGCGGGCGATTTCGTGAGCCGCGCGGATCACGAGTCGGAGCGGATCATCAAGGAAGAACTGCGCGGCGCACGGCCGAATTACGGCTGGCTGGGCGAGGAAACCGGGGCAGAGCCGGGCGAGGACCCGACGCGGCGCTGGCTGGTCGATCCGCTGGACGGCACGACGAATTTCCTGCACGGCCTGCCGCATTGGGCGGTCTCCATCGCGCTTGAGCATAAGGGGGAGATCATCGCGGCGGTTGTCTTCGACGCCGCCAAGGATGAGCTTTACACGGCGGAGAAGGGCGGCGGCGCATGGATGAACGGGCAGCGTCTGCGCGTCTCGGGACGTCGCAAGATGATCGAATCGGTCTTCGCGACCGGGGTGCCGTTTGGCGGTAACGGGCCGCTGCCCGCAACGCTGAAGGATCTCGCCCGGCTGATGCCGATTACGGCGGGGGTGCGGCGCTTCGGGACCGCCTCGCTCGATATGGCCTATGTCGCTGCGGGTCGGTTCGACGGCTATTGGGAGCGTCATATCAATGCGTGGGATATTGCCGCGGGCATTCTGCTGGTGAAGGAAGCCGGCGGTTTTGTCGAGACGATCCGGGGTGACGGCCCGGTTGTCGACGCGGGCAACATTGTCTGCGCCAATCCGCAGGTTTTCCCGGAGCTGGCGAAGATCGTCAGGACGTGGGACTGATGCATCGCTGGCCGGTTCGGGTTTATTACGAAGACACCGATCTCGCCGGGATCGTCTATTACGCGAATTACCTGAAATTCATTGAACGCGCCCGGACGGAGTGGATTCGTGAACTCGGCTTCGACCAGACGCGGCTGAAACAGGATCAGGGGATCGTGTTTGCCGTCCGCCGGGTGGAGGCGGATTATCTGGCCCCTGCCGTTTTCGACGATGCGTTGACCGTGACAACTTCCCCGGTCCGGATCACGCCTGCGCGGATCGAGTTGGATCAGCAGGTGACGCGCGGCGAGCAGGTGCTTTTCGCGGCGAAGGTGACGCTGGCCTGCCTTGGGCCGGATATGCGTCCGCGCCGTCTGCCGGGCGATCTCGGGCAACTCATGCGAAGTTGATTGTCATTTTGTTGGTCGCCCGGAACGAACTCTGCTAGAACGGCCTGCAAGGCAAAAATGCCAGGAAATTTCGGGCAGGTCATGGAACAAATCGATTTTTCGCTGATCGCGCTTTTCATGCGCGCCTCGCTGATCGTCAAGATCGTGATGGTGCTGCTGATCCTTGCGTCGTTCTGGTCGTGGGCGATCATCATTCAGAAGGCGATGAAATTCACAGCCGCACGGGCCGAGGCAGCGAAGTTCGACCGGGCATTCTGGTCCGGGGAGCCGCTGGACGATCTCTATGACCGGATCGGGGAGACGCCGCGCGGTGCTGCGGAGCGGATTTTCGCGGCTGGAATGGGCGAATGGCGGAAATCGCAGGATGACACGGGCGAGATGATCCCCGGCACGCAATCCCGCGTGGACCGGGCGATGAATGTCGCCATCGGACGGGAGGAGGCGCGGCTGACGCGCGGCCTTTCGTTCCTTGCCACGATCGGTTCGACCGCGCCGTTTATCGGGTTGTTCGGGACGGTCTGGGGCATCAAGACCGCGTTTGAGCAGATAGCGATTGCGCAGGACACCTCGCTCGCCGTGGTCGCGCCGGGGATTGCCGAGGCGCTGCTGGCAACCGCGCTTGGTCTGCTGGCGGCGATCCCGGCGGTGATCTTTTACAATAAATTCACCTCGGACACGGACCGGATTGCGCGGAACTATGAGAATTTCGCCGATGAGTTCTCGACCATCCTGTCGCGCCAGTTGAACGAGGCTTAGGCCATGCAGGCTCAATCCCGACAGTCAGGAACCCGCCGCGGTCGCCGCCGCGGGCAGCCGATGGCGGAAATCAACGTGACGCCGTTTGTCGACGTGATGCTGGTGCTGCTGATCATCTTCATGGTGGCGGCGCCCCTGTTGACCGTGGGCGTGCCGTTGCAACTGCCCGATACGGCGGCCAATGCCGTGACCGCCGAGCCGGAGGAGCCGCTGACCGTGTCGGTGCCCGCTGACGGGCCGCTGATGCTGATGGAGGACAGCGTGTCGGAGGACGAACTCGTCACCCGGCTGCGCGAGATGGCGGCGGTGCGGCAATCCTCCAAGATATTCATCCGCGCCGATGGCTCCATCCCTTATTCCCGCGTGGTGCAGGTTATGGGCGCGCTGAACGCGGCCGGCTTCAACAATATCGTGCTGGTGACCGATACCGGCGGGCCGCGGATGGACGGCTGAGGCCATGCTTGATCCGCTGGAGGCCGAACCCAAGGGTCGCGACCGCGTCGAGCGGGCGGGGTTCTGGATTTCGGGGCTGGCCCATACCGGGCTGGTGCTGTGGGCGCTTGTAGGCGGAGCCTTGTTTGCGGCGCGCGATAACCCGCCGCCGCAACTGACCGAGGTCGCGACGATCTCCGGCGCGGAGTTCGAGGATTTGGCGGCGCGGTCTCGCGGGGCAGGGCCTGTCGGGCAGGCCGATGGCGAGGCGCCGGAGCAGCCGTTGACGCCCGGCGATACGACGGCACCGGAAGGCCCCGACCTGGCGCTTGATGTGCCGGAGCCGGACAGTACAGCGACGACCCTGCCGGAGGCGGCGACGGTATCGGAGGACGCGCCCGACCTGAGCGATTTCGAGGATCAGACGCCGCCTGTCGACGTGGCAACGATTGCGCCGGAGCCTGCGCAGCCAGCGCCGGTCGAGGATACCGCCCCCGATGCGCCGGGTCAGGACGTCTCGCCCGAAACCAGCACGCCGCTTCGCCCCGACAACCAGCCGGATGCGCCGCAGGAGCCGGAGACGCCGCCGGTGTCGGAGCTTGCGCTTGCCACCTCTCGCCGCCCGCCGGAGCGCCCGGAAGGCTTGCGCGAGGCGGTGCTTGCCGCTCGTCGCGCGGCAGAGGAGGCGGAAGCGGTGGCTGCCGCACAGGCCGAGGCGGATCGGATCGCGGCGCAGCAGCAACAGGCGGAAGAGGAACGGCTGGCTGCGGAGGCTGCGGCAGAAGCGGAGCAGGAGCGTCTGGCGCAGGAGGCGGCGGCGAGAGAGGCGGCGGCGCAGGCTGCGGAAGAACAACGTCTGGCGGAAGAGCGGCAGACCGAGGAAGCGCGCCAGCGTGCGGAGGCGGAACGGCTGGCGGCAGAACAGGCTGAGGCCGAGCGTTTGGCCGAAGAACAGCGGCGCGCGGAGCAGGAACGTCTTGAGGCGGAACGGCAGGCCGAAGAACAGCGGCTTGCTGCCGAAAGGGCCGAAGCCGAGAGATTGGCGGAGGAAGCCCGGCGGCGCGAGGAAGAACGGCTTGCGGAGGAGGCCCGCTTAGAGGCGGAACGCGTTGCCGAAGAAGAACGTCGGCGCGAGGAAGAGGCGCGGGCGGAGCGTGAGCGTCTGGCGCGTGAGGCGCAGGAGCGCGCGGAGGAAGAAGCACGTGCCGCCGCTGAGGCCGAACTCGCCCGGCGGTCGGCGCTTGCCGAGCAACTCGCCGAGGAACAGCGTCTGCAAGAGGAAGCCGCCGCCGCTGAGGAAGCGACGCCAAGTCCGGTCGATGGCAACGCGCCGGAGGGCGTGGGCGAAGGTGGCGGGTCGGATATTCTGACCGATGCGCTCAATCAGGCTGGGGCTGCCGCGATTCAGCCGGATGTGCTGGACGATGCGCTTGCCGATGCAATGGGCGAGACGCGACCGTCTGAGATCGTCCGCGACGACACTCTGGACATCGCGACAGTGCCGATGACGGACGCGGAGAAAGACGGCTTCCGGGATGCGGTGCAAGGGTGCTGGAATCTGGCAACGCTGTCCACGGACGCCGCCGAGATGCGTGTGGTCGTTGGTTTTGCGATGGATCGCGACGGGATGCCAGACCCGAACAGTTTCCGCATTGTCGGTGATCCTGAGCCGGAACCGTCACGGCAGCGCGCATATGAGGCAGCGCGCCGTGCCGTTCTAAGATGTGCGATGGAACAGGGGGGGTATGACCTGCCAGCGGATAAGTATAATGAGTGGGACGATGTCGAGATGACCTTTACTCCGACCGGTGTCGAGGGGTTTGAATGAAGCTGTCCGCGCCGCTGAGAATTGGTGTTGTCCTTGCCGCGATCTTCGTGCCGGCTCTGGCACTGGCCCAGCAGGACGAACCCTTGCGGATCGAGATTACCGAGGGCGTCATGCGCCCGATGCCGGTGGCGCTGCATGTGGAAAATCTGGGCGATATCGTCGCGGCCGGTCCGACGGATACGGGCGAGGCGGAGACCGCGCCCGATGATCTCGCGGCAGGGATTGCCGCAGTCATCACGGCGGATCTTCAGGGAACGGGGTTGTTCGAGATCGCCGCCCCCGATCCGCAGCCGGAAACCGTTTTCGACCGGCCCGTCGACTATATCGGCTGGCGCGAGACACAGGTCGAGGCACTGGTGACCGCAACGGTCGAGGCTGATGATGACGCGATCAGCATTCGCTTCCGGCTCTTTGACATATTCGCCGCGCAACCGCTGGGCGACGGGATGCAGTTCGATGCGCCGCGCGAGGGCTGGCGGCGTGCGGCCCATAAGATTTCCGATCAGATCTACAGCCGCATCACCGGCGAGGATCCCTATTTCGACAGCCGGATCGCGTTTATCGGTGAAAGCGGACCGGCAACAGCGCGTATCAAGCGCGTGGGTGTGATGGATTATGACGGTTACGGGATCAAATGGCTGACCTCTCCCGATGATCTGGTGTTGTCGCCCCGGTTTTCGCCGGATGGGGCGACGCTGCTTTATACCAGCTTCGCCTCTGGCGTGCCGCAGATCATGTCGATGGATGTCGCCACTGTAGAGGCGACGGCGCTGACCCGTGACCCGAACGCGATGAGCTTTGCCCCGGATGTCTCGCCTGACGGGCGCTGGATCACGTTTTCGCGCGAGATGAGCGGCAATACTGATATCTGGATCATGCCGACCGCCAGCCCGTCTTTTGCCAAGCAACTGACCCGTGGCCCCTCGATTGACACTGCGCCGTCATGGTCCCCGGACGGGCAGCGCATCGTTTTCGAAAGCGACCGCTCGGGCACCTCGCAGCTTTACGTCATGCGGGCGGATGGAACGGAGCCGATGCGCATTTCATTCGGTGAGGCGGGCAAGGCCTACGGCGAACCGTCATGGTCGCCTCGCGGGGACCGGATCGCCTTTACCCGGCACGGCAAGGACGGTTCCTCAATTGGCATCATGCGCCCGGACGGATCGGATATGCAGATGCTGACGGAGGGCGCGCATGACGCTGCGCCGGACTGGGCGCCGAACGGGCGTGTGCTCATCTTCACACGGCAGGAACAGGATGATGCGCCGCCGGGTTTGCTGTCGGTAGACATCACTGGGCGAAACATGCAACCAGTTGCGCCGGAAGCTGCGGCGTCCGATTCCGCATGGGGTCCGCTGCTGCCCTGAGTCTGGCCGAGGATATGACTGATGCGCGCGACCCTGATCCTGATTTCCGCTCTTGCCGGGCTGGCAGGCTGCAATATGGCAAATGACACCCAGATTGTGCAGGCCCCTGTAACCGATCCCTATGTCACCGGGCCGGGCGGAGTTGCTGTGTATCGCGGCGACGTTAATGTGCCCGGAAACCGGCTGCCGGGCTCGCCGGAGGCGGCGCAGGTGGAACCGGGCGCGGATTTCGCGGCAGCGGGTAACACGGTCTATTTCCCCGAAGCCGAGGCGACGCTGTCCGACGACGCTCGTTCGACGCTGACCCGGCAGGCGGCTTGGCTGACCCAGAACACGGCCTACAGCGCCTTGGTGGAAGGCCACGCCGATGAGCCGGGCACGCGGGAATTCAACCTTGCCCTTGGGGCGCGGCGGGCGACCTCCGTCCGGGAATATCTCGTGGCGAAAGGGGTCGAGGCGGGCCGCATCCGCACGGTATCCTATGGCAAGGAACGCCCGGCGGCGATCTGTTCGTCGGAGGCGTCCTGTCTTGAGCGCAACCGTCGCGCTGTGACCGTGGTCAGCGCGCCGCAGGCCGGGGCCTGATGATGCGGGCGTTATGCTGCGCGCTGCTGCTAGGGGTGCTGTCGGCTCCGGTGCAGGCGCAGGAACCGGCGCTGCCTGCGGAACCGCTGATCCTTGACGATCCCGCGCTGGTCGAGGGGCTGGAGGCCATGCCGCAGCTCGACGGCGCGACGGAGCTTCTGCCGCCGGAAAACGCGGCCCCCGAGATCGACGGGGAAACGCTGGCCGATATTCAGGCCAGCCTTCGTGCGGTGGCGTCGGATCTTCAGGCGCTGCGGGCGGAGTTGCTCGCCTCCGGCGCGGCCGGGTTCGAGGCTGCGGGCGGTGATACGGCAATCGACCGGATGAACGCGATGGAGGCGCAGATCGCGCGCTTGACCGACCAGACAGAACAGCTGACAAACCGCGTGAAGCGTGTGGTTGCGGATGGCAGCAATCGTCTGGGTGACATCGAATTCCGGCTTTGTGAGTTGGACCCGAATTGCGATTTGGGGGCCCTGATGACGGCGGAGCTTGGCCGTCAGAGCGATTTTGGCGGGGGGCTGTCCGGGGAGGCGGTCGTCCCGCCTCCACCCTCGGATATCAGCAGCGTCACCCTGCCGCCGCTTGATGATGTAACACCCGATGCCATTCCGCCGACCGAGGAGGAGGCCGACGATTTCGCTGCAGCGCGTGCAGCCATTGAGACTGGCGATTGGGCGCAGGCCATTCCGCTGCTGGATGAATTCGTCGCGGTTCACGGCGGCGGGCCACTGACAGTCGATGCGTTGTTTCTGCTGGGTATGGTACAGCGGGAGGCAGGACAGACGGAGCAGGCGGCGGAGTCCTGGTTGCAGGCGTTCTCTGCCGACCCAGATGGGCCGCGCGCGGCGCGAAGCCTGCTTGAGCTGTCGCGGGCAATGGCGACGGTTGCTTCGCCTGCAGAGGCCTGTCCTTTCCTTTCGGAACTGAGCATCCGTTTCCCGGAGGCACCAGAAGCGGCGCAGGCGGAGGTCGCGGCGGCTGAATTGGGCTGTGCGGCGGACGACGCAGGTGGCGACTGATCCTGACATTGTCGAGGCGCGTGGCTTCGCCGCGTTTGACCGGCTCGCATGTGATTTGCCAAGCCTCGGGGTTGCATTGTCGGGCGGCGGCGATTCGGCGGCATTGCTGCACCTGGCCGCCCGATGGGCATCGCTTCGCAAACGGCGGGTGGAGGCGGCGACGGTCGACCACGGATTGCGTGCCGAATCGGCGGCGGAGGCAGATGCGGCTGCGCGGCAGGCGAATGCGCTTGGGCTTCATCATGATGTGCTGAGATGGGACGGTCAGGGTGCCGGCAACCTGATGGCCAATGCACGAAAGGCAAGGGCGGAGCTTCTGTCGGGTTGGGCGGCCTCGCGCGGGCTTGATGCCGTCATGCTGGGTCACACGCGCGATGACGTGGCCGAAACCCTTCTGATGCGGCTGTCGCGCGGCGCGGGAATCGACGGGCTCGCGGCGATGTCGGAGCGACGTTCGGCGGACGGGATCGTCTGGCTCCGGCCCCTTCTGGGGATCGGGCGTGAAGAACTGCGCGGTTGGCTGCGACAGATCGGCGCAAGCTGGGTGGAGGACCCCACGAACCGGAACGAGAAATATGATCGCGCGCGAATCCGGCAGGCGATGGCGGCACTGGGTCTGGAGGCAGAGGCGCTCGCCCTGTCCGCGACAAACCTTGCCGAGGCGCGGGATGCGCTGAATGCCGGGTTGGAACCGATCATTGCTGGCGCGCGGCTGCGTCATGGCGCGCTGCTGTTGGACCGGGCTGCATTCGACCTGCTGCCAGCCGAATCGCGCCGCCGTCTGATCATCGCGGCGGTCCGATTTGTTACAGGCGCAAATTATCCGCCGCGCCGTCAGACGGTCGAACATGCGCTTCAGGCGTTGGCCTCGGGCAACCGTGCGACGCTTGATGGTGCGGTGCTGGATCCGGGGCGGGGCCTTCTTGTCCACCGGGAACCGGCGGCGGCGGTGAAGGCTGATCTGGTGCGGGACAATTGGGATAACCGATGGAAAATCAGCGGATTAAGGTCGGGTGATCGCGTTGCCGCGGCCATGCCCGATCCTGCCCCCGGCGGCTGGCGGGAGGCCGGGCTCACCCATCTGGAGGCGCAGGCGCTGCCGGTCGTGATCCGCGATGGCGCGGTCTTTTCGCCGGTGCTGGCCCCCGCTGACGGGCTCTCGGCGGCGCCGCTGCGGAGGCTGACAGATTTGCGCCTTATCCTGCTTGGGCATTGAACCCCGGCGCTGAATCCCTATTTTCACGGCAAACCAATTAACCCCCGGCGGAGGAAAGCCCTTTGGGTAACGCACGCAATATCGCCTTCTGGGTCGTTCTGTTTCTGATGATCCTGATGCTGTTTAACCTGTTCAGCGATGGCGCTTCGCAAATGAACAGCCGGCAGATCAGCTATTCGGACTTCATCAACCGGGTCGAGAATGACCAGGTCGCGACGGTCACGATTGATGGCGAGGATATTTACCTCAAGACCAATGACGGCAACCAGTTCACCACGGTTCGTCCGCAGGGCGAGGAAATCGCCAACGAACTGATCGCCAAGGATGTCGAGGTCCGGGTCGAGCCGCAGCAGCAATCCGGCTTCATGTCGATGCTGGGCGTCTGGTTGCCGTTCATCCTGCTGATCGGTGTCTGGATATTCTTCATGAACCGGATGCAGGGCGGCGGTAAGGGCGGCGCTATGGGCTTCGGCAAATCGCGCGCGAAGCTGCTGACCGAGAAGCACGGCCGGGTGACGTTTGACGATGTCGCAGGCATCGACGAGGCCAAGGAGGAGCTGGAAGAGATCGTGGAATTCCTGCGCAATCCGCAGAAATTCAGCCGCCTCGGCGGCAAGATCCCGAAAGGTGCTTTGCTGGTCGGTCCCCCGGGGACCGGCAAGACGCTGCTGGCGCGTGCCATTGCGGGCGAGGCCGGTGTGCCGTTCTTCACCATCTCGGGTTCCGATTTTGTCGAGATGTTCGTCGGTGTCGGTGCCTCCCGCGTGCGCGACATGTTCGAGCAGGCGAAGAAATCCGCGCCCTGCATCGTCTTTATCGACGAGATCGACGCGGTCGGTCGCGCCCGTGGCGTCGGCATCGGCGGCGGCAATGACGAGCGCGAGCAGACGCTGAACCAGTTGCTTGTGGAGATGGACGGCTTTGACGCGAATGAAGGCGTCATCATCATCGCCGCGACCAACCGCAAGGACGTGCTGGATCCTGCCTTGCTGCGTCCGGGCCGTTTCGACCGTCAGATCCATGTGCCGAACCCGGATATCAAGGGCCGCGAAAAGATCCTCGACGTTCACGCCAAGAAAGTGCCGCAGGGGCCGGATGTCGATCTGCGCATCATCGCGCGCGGAACGCCGGGCTTCTCGGGCGCCGATCTGATGAACCTGGTGAACGAGGCGGCGCTTATGGCGGCGCGGATCGGGCGGCGTTTCGTGACGATGGAAGATTTCGAGAACGCCAAGGACAAGGTCATGCTGGGTGTCGAACGCCGCAGCATGGTGCTGACGCCAGAGCAGAAGGAAAAGACCGCGTATCACGAGGCTGGCCATGCCATTGTCGGGCTGTCGCTGCCGAAATGCGATCCGGTCTACAAAGCCACGATCATTCCGCGTGGTGGCGCGCTTGGCATGGTGGTCAGCCTGCCCGAGATGGACCGGCTGAATTTCCACAAGGACGAGGTCAAGCAGAAGCTGGCGATGACAATGGCCGGGAAAGCGGCGGAGATCATCAAATATGGCGAGGAAGGCGTGTCGAACGGCCCTGCGGGCGACATTCAGCAGGCCAGCCAGCTTGCCCGTGCCATGGTGATGCGCTGGGGTATGTCTGACAAGGTGGGCAATATCGACTATGCCGAGGCGCATGAGGGCTATTCCGGCAATACCGGCGGTTTCTCGGTCTCGGCGGCGACGAAGGAGCTGATCGAGCAGGAAGTGCATGACCTGATCGAGGAAGGTTATGTCGAGGCACGGCGGATCCTGATCGAGAAAGAGGAAGAGTTCGAACGTCTCGCCAAGGGGCTTCTGGAATATGAGACGCTGACCGGCGACGAAATCGGCAAGGTCATCCGCGGCGAGCCGCTGGGCGATGACGATGATACGCCGTCCTCGGGCATTCCGCAGGTCAGCGCGATTCCGAAAGCAGGGCGATCCTCGGAAGAATCCGGCGACCCGGTGCCACAGCCCTGATAAAACCGAAAACCCCGGCCTCAGGCCGGGGTTTTTCGAGTTCTGGTTTTTTCCGCAGAATTACAGAACCATAAGCGCCGTCACGCCAAGTACGAGAGCGAGCGCAAATCCGAGGTTTATAAAGATGCCAAGCCCATCCATGGCCTGTCCTTTCCTTGCGGCAATAGACCGCGTACGCATTCCGAACGTGTTTTCATGGCATCTGGTTCCGTCATATAGCTGTAATGGTTCTGCTGCGACATTCTTGCAACGCTCGGGGCTTGCGTGCCGCCGTGCGAGCGGGCAATAGGTCGGTCATGGCACACGAGGATATCACCGATATGGCTGCGTTGCGGGCGCGGATCGACGCGCTCGACGAGAAGCTCGTCGCGCTTCTGGCGGAACGCAGCACATTGATCGATCATGCTGTCACCATAAAATCCAGGGTCGGTCTGCCCGCGCGCATTGACGCACGGGTTGAAGAGGTCGTGGCCAATGCACGGCGCGAGGCTGAACGACAGGGGCTGGATCCCGATCTGGCGGAGAGGCTGTGGCGGATGATGGTGGATCATTTCATTGCGCAGGAAGACGCACAGCTTGGGAGCAAAGATGGCGGCGACACGAATTGACGGCAAGGCTTTCGCGGCGGAGCTGAGGCAGCGGATCGCGGATCAGGTCGCGGCGCTCAAGGCGGAGCATGGCGTGACGCCGGGTCTTGCCGTGGTGCTGGTCGGAGAAGACCCGGCGAGCCAGATCTATGTCCGCTCGAAGAACAAGCAGACGGTCGAAGCCGGGATGAACAGTTTCGAGCATCGCCTGCCCGCCGACGCGACCCAGGCCGAGCTTCTGGCGCTGATCGGTCGCCTGAACGCGGATCGTGAGGTTCACGGTATTCTCGTGCAGCTACCCCTGCCGGACCATATCGACGAGGCGGAGGTGATAAACGCGATCTCCGTCAAGAAGGACGTCGATGGGTTCACCGTTGCCAATGCGGGCCGTCTGGCGACCGGGCAGCGGGCAATGGTGCCATGCACGCCCCTCGGCTGCCTGATGCTGCTGCGCGATCTGCTGGGCGATCTGAGCGGCAAGGAAGCCGTGGTCATCGGGCGCTCCAACATTGTTGGCAAGCCGATGGCGGCGCTTCTGACGGCGGAAAGCGCGACGGTCACAGTTGCGCATTCCCGGACGGTTGACCTGCCCGCCGTGGTGCGTCGCGCCGATATCGTCGTTGCGGCTGTGGGTCGCCCACAGATGGTCAAGGGCGACTGGATCAAGCCGGGCGCGACAGTGATCGATGTCGGGATCAACCGGACCGAGGACGGGCTGGTCGGTGATGTGGATTACGATGCGGTCGCGGCGGTTGCGGGTGCGGTGACGCCGGTTCCGGGCGGCGTCGGTCCGATGACCATTGCCTGCCTGCTGGCGAATACGCTGACGGCGTGCTGCCGGTCGAACGGTCTGCCGGATCCGAAAGGGCTGGTCGCGTAAGGACGCGGGCCAATCCGCGCCAGCGTCGGCTCAGAAATCGACGCAAATGCCTTTCTTCTCGTAATCCCCGTAGCGCACCGGCTCCGGCCCGTCACGCCCGCCCAGTTCCGGCGGAAGGTTCAGAGATTTCGCGCTGTTCCGGCGTTCCTCGGCTTCGGCGAGGGCGCGGATAGCCTCGGGCGGAAGATCGCGTTTCTCGGACATGGCGGGCGGCCTTTTCTTTGGGTAACAATGCGAATCTAGTGAAAGGGCCGGAATTGGGCAAGTCAGCAGAGAAGATGCCGCGAGACGCCGCACGCAAGGGGGCGCTGCGCCTGATCGCCGGGGTGCGGGAAGGGAACGCGCTTTCGGATCAGGCCGGGGCCATTGCGCGGCTCAGCCCGCCCGATCGTGCGCGGGCGCAGCGGCTTGCCTTGGGTGTCCTGCGCAATATTGACCGTGCAGATGCCGTTCTGGTTCAGCATCTGTCGAAAAAACCCCGGCCCGAGATCCTCGATGCGCTGCGGCTCGCGACGGTTGAGTTGCTGGAGATGGGCGAGGCCCCGCATGGCGCGGTCAACGCGGCGGTCGGGCTCGTGCGGGGCATGGGGCCAAAGGGGCGCGCGGCTGTCGGCATGGTCAATGCCGTGCTGCGCAAAGTTTCGGGACACGGGCCGGAATGGGCGGAACTGCCGCCCGAGGAAATGCCGGAATGGCTGCGTGATCCGGTCGTCGCGACATGGGGCGAAGAGATTGCCGTGGCCATTGAAACCGCGCATCAAAACGGTGCACCGGTTGATTTCACGGCCAAACCTGAAACGACTGCACCGGGAGAGCCGCTGCCGACCGGGTCTTTCCGCCAGCGGTCGGGCGGTCAGATCAGCGCCCTGCCGGGTTATGAGGCAGGCGACTGGTGGGTGCAGGACGCCGCAGCGGCAATCGCGGCCCGGCTGCTTGACCCGCAATCGGGCGAGCGGATCGTGGATCTTTGTGCCGCGCCCGGCGGCAAGACGATGCAACTGGCGGCGGCAGGGGCGGATGTGACCGCCGTGGATGTCTCCGCCTCCCGGCTGAACCGGCTGCGGGAAAATCTGGAGCGCTGCGGTTTGACGGCTCAGGTGGTGGAGGCCGATGCGCTTGCGTGGCGTCCTGCCGGGCCGCCCGATGCGATCCTGCTCGACGCGCCATGTTCCGCCACGGGCACGATCCGCCGCCACCCGGACCTGCCCCTGATTCGTGACGGATCGGCGATTGCCGGGCTTGCTGAATTGCAGGCGCGGCTGCTGGATCATGCGCTTGAGATATTGAAGCCGGGCGGTCGGCTGGTTTTCGCCACCTGTTCGCTGTTGCCGCAAGAAGGGGAGGATCAGCTTGCGGCGGTTTTGCAGCGTCACCCCGGACTTGTTGTTGAAAAACCTGATTTGCCGGGGATTGCGCCGGAATGGATCACGGCACAGGGCGGGTTGCGGCTGCGGCCCGATTACTGGCCTGATCTGGGCGGGATGGACGGGTTTTTCATCGCCCGCTTGCGCAAGCCGGAGGCGGGTTTGTAGATAGTCGTCATGACAACGACAACGCCTCGTCCATACGGATTTACCCGCCCGCCGGAGCCGCGCAGCCTCGGCTCCGCTTTGCGTGGGCATGAAATTCTGGGCGGAAAGCTGCCGCTGACCGGGGCGATGGTCGAGGGCGATCCGTTCGCTGTCACGGATCTGACGCCAGCACAGGCGGCGGAGTTGCACGGCTTCGGGTGGCTCGACGATCTCGCGGCGGTCGGCAGCGCGAAGGCGCGGGATCTGGCGCAGATGCGGGTGCTGGCATGGATCGCCGCGCATCCGAAACCGTCAGCCGCGGCGGATTCGCCGGTCTGGCGTGCGGATGTCACCGGCCGCAGGGTGCTGCGCTGGCTGTTTCACGCGGGGCAGATTTTGCCGGGGCTGGATCGCGATACTGCGCAGCCGGTGTTTGACAGCCTTCACGCGCAGCTTTCGGTTCTGGAACGGGTCGGGATGCTGGAAGGTGCGGCGCGGGTCGAGGCGCTTTCGGCGCGCGCCATGGCGGCGATGCTTTTGAAAGGGGCCGAGGGTGCGGCGCAAGCTGCGCTTGACGATCTGGCGTCCGATGTCGAGACCAGCATCCGGCGGCGGGTCATGCGGGGCCGCTGCCCTGAGGCGCTGCTGTCATGTCTGTCGCAACTCGCTTGGGTCGGTGCCACGGCGAAAGATATGGGGCGGGACATACCCGAACAGATCGCATCGGTGATCGAGGAAATCGCGCCGGTGCTCCGGGCGCTGCGCCATGCGGATGGCGGGTTGCCGCGCTTTCATGGTGGCGGGCGCGGGCCTGCCGGGCGGCTGGATCACAGCCTGCGGGCGGCGACGGGTCCGTCGATTGTTGCCCCCGGTCATGCAATGGGGTTCGCCCGGCTGTCTCGGTCGCGCTCGACGGTGATGCTGGACGCCGCCGCGCCCCCTGCCGGACCTGCGGCGGCGCATGCGCATGCTTCGACGCTGGCGATAGAGTTCACCTCCGCCCGGCATCCGATTGTCGTCAATTGCGGTGCGGGCGGCATGTTCGGTCCGGCCTGGGCGCGGGCGAGCCGTGCGACGGCCTGTCACTCGACGCTGTCGCTGACCGGGCTGAGTTCGGCCAAGCTGCTGCCGCCTGACGAACATGGCAGCGAGCGTCTGACCCTGCTGCCGCAGAAGGTCTGGGCGGGACAATGCGACGATGAGGGCAATCTGATGCCGCCCGATGCACCCGCACCGTCACCACGGGAGGGGCAACCGATCCTCTCCGGTCACGATGCCTGGCAGGGCACGCATGGGCTGACCTGCCTGCGCGAGCTTTATCTTTCGGCGGACGGGGACGAGTTGCGTGGCGAGGATACGCTGGCCGCGCTCGACATCGAAAGTCAGGGCCGGCTGGAGCAGATCCTGACCAATATGCCGGATGGGATCGGCTATGACATCCGTTTCCATCTTCACCCCGATGTCGATGCCATCCCCGACGGAGATGCGATCCGGCTGATCCTGCCCGGGAAAGAGGAGTGGTATTTCAGCCACGACATGATCGCCGAACAGCGGCTTGAGCCGTCGGCTTATCTTGAAAGCGGACAATCTGCGCCGCAGCCGACCACCCAGATCGTGCTGAGCCACCGTCTGACCGCGCAGGCGGTTCGCATTGGCTGGACCTTCATGCGGGCAGGCGCTAGCTAGGCGGCAATCCGAAACTGCCAGAATGCAGGAACATATGCCGCAAGATATCGTCCCTTTGAAACGCGCCCTGATCTCCGTGTCCGACAAGACCGGCCTTGTTGAGTTTGCCCAAGCGCTCGATGCGCGCGGCGTCGAAATTCTGTCGACCGGCGGCACGGCGAAGGCGCTGCGCGATGCCGGGATCGCGGTCAAGGATGTGTCGGAAGTCACCGGCTTCCCCGAGATGATGGATGGCCGCGTCAAGACGTTGCATCCTGTGGTGCATGGCGGGCTGCTGGCGCTGCGCGATGACGCCGCACATCAGAAAGCGGCGGAGGAACACGGGATCGGCATGATCGACCTGCTGGTCGTGAACCTCTACCCGTTTGAGGAAACCGTCGCGAAAGGTGCCGGTTACGAGGACTGTATCGAGAATATCGACATTGGCGGTCCGGCGATGATCCGGGCGGCGGCCAAGAACCATGGCTTTGTCGGCGTGGTGGTCGATGTGCAGGATTACGATCCGGTCTTGAAGCAGTTGGAGGTGCAGGGCGGGCTGGACCTCGCGATGCGCAAGCGGCTGGCGCAGACGGCCTATGCGCGGACGGCGGCGTATGACGCGGCTGTGTCGAACTGGATGGCCGGGGCGATCGGAATGGAAACGCCGCGCCGCAGGGCCTTTGCCGGCACGCTCGCCCAGGGGCTGCGCTACGGCGAGAACCCGCATCAGCAGGCGGCGTTCTACACGACCGGCGAGGCGCGTCCGGGTGTCGCGACGGCCAGACAGTTGCAGGGCAAGGAACTCAGCTACAACAATATCAACGATACCGATGCAGCGTTTGAACTGGTCTCGGAATTCGATCCGGCAGACGGCCCGGCCTGCGCGATCATCAAGCACGCCAACCCTTGTGGCGTCGCGCGTGGTGATACGGCGGTCGAGGCTTATCGGCGGGCATTCGACTGCGACCGGACCTCTGCCTTTGGCGGGATTATCGCGCTGAACGGCAAGCTGGACGGCGAAACGGCCCGCGCCATCACGGAGATATTTACAGAGGTGGTGATCGCCCCCGACGCGACCGACGAAGCGAAAGAGGTTTTTGCGGCGCGCAAGAATGTCCGGCTGCTCACTACAGGCGGGCTGGCCGATCCTGCGGCTGCCGGAACCGCCTTCCGGCAGGTCGCGGGCGGGTTTCTGGTGCAGTCGCGCGACAATGGCCGGGTGCTGATGCCCGATCTGAAAGTGGTCACGAAGCGTCAGCCGACCGAGGCGGAACTGGCCGATCTGCTGTTTGCGTGGACGGTCGCCAAACATGTGAAATCGAATGCCATCGTCTATGCGAAGGATCAGGCGACCGTGGGGATCGGGGCCGGCCAGATGAGCCGCGTCGATTCGACCCGCATCGGGCGCAGCAAGGCGCAGGACATGGCTGAGGCGCTGTCGCTGCCCTTGCCGCTGACGACGGGTGCTGCGGTCGCGTCGGATGCGTTCTTCCCGTTTGCAGATGGTGTCGAGGCGCTTGCGGATGCGGGTGCGGCGACGGTCATCCAGCCCGGTGGCTCCATGCGCGATGCTGAGGTGATCGAGGCTGCGGATGCGCGTGGAATCGCAATGGTGTTCACGGGTCAGAGGCATTTCAGGCACTGATGGCAAAGGAAACCACAAAAGGCGCGACGGCAAAGAAACCGGCAGCAGCAAAGAAAACATCGCAATCCGCTGCGAAGCCTCGCGCCGGAAAAAATGCGCCGCCTGCGGCAGAACCCAACAGCCTGCGGGTGATGATCTGGGTTGCGTCGCTGATCCTGCTGTTTGACCAGATCAGCAAATACTATGTGGTTCATGTCCTGCGCCTTGATCGTATCCGCGAGATCGATGTGTTTCCGCCGTGGGTCAATCTGCGCATGGCGTGGAATCAGGGGATGAATTTCGGGCTGTTCAGCTCGTCGGACGACGCGACCCGCTGGATCCTGATCGGGATCGCCCTGGCGATTTGCGTCTGGGTGTTTCTCTGGGTCAGGCGCAGCCGTCCGGGCTGGTTTGCGCAGCTTTCGGCGGGTCTGCTGATCGGCGGGGCGCTTGGGAATGTGATTGACCGGTTGCTCTACGGCGCGGTCGCGGATTTTCTGAACATGTCGCTGCCGGGCTGGCAGAACCCGTTCAGCTTCAACGTCGCGGATATCAGCATTTTCGCCGGGGCCATCGGCCTGATTTTGCAGCCTCCGCAAGCTTCGGATGCGACCGACGACAAGACCCGTGACGTCTCGGGAAAATCCGGCTAGAACTGGCGTCGAATTGAAACGGGAGACCGGCATGCGGGGATTTTGGGCGTTGATCGGTGCGGCGGCGGTAGCAGCCTGCTCAAGCGATCCGCAGCTTCACAATATCGATGCCGGTCAGGATTCGCCGGATGAGTTCGCGATTCTGCCGACACGGTCCCTGTCGATGCCGCCCGACCTGAACCAGCTTCCGCAGCCGACACCGGGCGGAGCGAATATCACCGATCCGAACCCCAAAGGCGACGCGGTCGCGGCATTGGGCGGCGATCCGGGACGTTTGGCGCCGACCGGGGTTGGCGCGGCTGATGGGGCGCTGGTCAATTACGCTTCCCGACTGGGTGTGAACGCGCAGATCCGTGCGCAGCTGGCGCAGGAAGATGTGACCTGGCGTTCGCGGCATTCGCGCCGCCTTCTGGAAAGCTGGGCCCGCAAGGATGTCTATTACCGCGCTTATGAGCCGATGACGCTGGACAGCCGGGCCGAGTATCAACGCTGGCAGCGGGCCGGCGCGCGGACGCCTTCTGCGCCGCCGCCACCGGCCGAGTAATCGATAGCGACCACTTAACATAGCGCCTCCGGGTCACCCGGTCGTGATTTGCCCGTGTTGGTTCGGCGCGCCATGTCTGGCGCAGAACTGTGGCTTCGTGAAAGGATTTTTTATGCGCGCATTATGCCTTGTCGCATCTCTGGCTGCCGCCCCGGCATTGGCCGAGGCACCGCCCGGCGTCAGCAGTTTCACGCTGGATAACGGAATGCAGGCTGTGGTGATCGAGGATCATCGGGCCCCGGTCGTCGTCCAGATGGTCTGGTACAAGGTCGGATCGGCGGATGAGGCTCCGGGCAAAACCGGCCTTGCGCATTATCTTGAGCATCTGATGTTCAAGGGCACCGACACGATGGAGCCGGGTGAATTCTCGCAGACCGTGACAGCGAATGGCGGCATGGACAACGCTTTCACCAGCTACGACTACACGGCCTATTTTCAGCGGATCGCCAGCGACCGGCTGCCGATGATCATGGAAATGGAAGCGGATCGGATGGCCAATCTGCGCGTCGGCGAAGAGGACTGGCAGGCCGAGCGGCAGGTGGTTCTGGAAGAACGCGCGCAGCGCACCGACAGCAATCCCGCGGCCCTGTTTCGCGAAGAACGAAGCGCGGCGCAGTTTCTGAACCATCCCTATGGCAACCCGGTCGTTGGCTGGCGTGACGAGATGATGGGCCTGACCCGTGCCGACGCGCTCGCCTGGTATGACCGTTACTATGCGCCGAACAACGCCATTCTGGTGCTGGCGGGTGATGTTACCCCGGAGCGGGCGCAGGAATTGGCGGTACAATATTACGGCCCGATCCCGGCAGAGGACGACGCAATCCGCGCCGCCCGCCCGCAGGAGCCGGAGCAGCGCGCCACTCGCCGGATGGTCATGCATGATCCGCGCGTCCCGCAGCCTTCCATGATCCGCAGCATTCTGGTGCCGGAACGCAATCCCGGCGATCAGGAAACCGCTGCCGCGTTGACCGTGCTGGCGGAACTGTTGGGCGGCTCGCCGCAGACCTCGGTGCTGGGACAGGAGCTGGTGATGACGGGCAAGGCGCTCAGCGCTTCGGTCGGGTATGATGGCTTCGCTGTTGATCCGACCAATTTCTATATTTCGATGACGCCGGTCGACGGAGTCCCGCCGGAAGAGGCCGAGGCCGCGCTGGACGAGATTCTCGCCGGTTTCCTGCGCGACGGCCCCGATCCTGAGCAGTTCGAAAGGGTCAAGACCCAGATCCGCGCATCGCGCATCTATGAACTCGATTCCGCGCATGGCCGTGCCTATGACTACGGGCAGGGGCTGGCAACGGGGCTTAGCATCGAGGATGTGAATGACTGGCCCGATCTGCTGGAAAATGTCGGGACAGAGGATGTCATGGCGGCGGCGGAGCTGGTGCTGAACAGCACCGCTAGCGTGAATGGCTGGCTGATGCCGGCGGAAGACGACGCGGAAGCCGCCCCCGCCACTGCAGATGCCGCAATGGAAGATGCAACGGTCGCGCAGCCCGTAGCCGGGGAGGCAGATCAATGAGCTTTCTTCGTTTTTGCACAATGATCGCGGTCGGTCTGATTGCCGCGCTTCCGCTGCGCGCGCAGGAAATTCAGGAAATCACCTCCCCCGGCGGTATCAAGGCCTGGCTGGTTGAGGATCATTCGATCCCGTTCACCTCGCTCGATTTCGCGTTTCGCGGCGGGGCGAGCCTTGATGCGCCCGCCAAGCGTGGGGCGATCAACCTGATGACCCACACGCTTGAGGAAGGTGCGGGCGATATGGACGCGACCGGCTTTGCCGCCGCGAAAGAGGCGCTGGCGACCGGGATCAGCTTCGATGTCGGGGATGATGCGCTGACGGTCTCGGCCCGGATGCTGACCGAAAATCGCGATGAAAGCGCCGATCTGCTGGCGGTTGCCTTGGCTGAGCCGCGCTTTGAGCGGGATGCTGTCGAGCGCGTGAAGGGGCAGGTTCAGGCCATTATCCGGGCCGAGGATAATGACCCCAATGCCATTGCGTCCAAGGCGATGGCAGCGAAGATGTGGGGCGCGCATCCCTACGGAAGCTCCATCAACGGTACGGCGGAATCGGTCGCGCCGCTGGGTCCGCAGGATCTGGTCGAGGCAAAGAACCGCGTCATTGCCCGCGACCGGGTCGTGGTCGGGGCCGCAGGTGACATCACGGGCGAGGAGCTTGGCCTGCTGATCGACCGTATCCTTGGCGGCATCCCGGCGGACGGAACCGTGCCCCTGCCGAAACAGGCCGAATTTCTTGCTGAAGGCGGGATCGAGGTGATCGATTGGGACAGCCCGCAGACCGTGGTCTCTTTCGCTCAGCCGGGTCTGTCGATGGACGATCCGGATTATTTCGCGGCCTTTGTGACGGATCATATTCTTGGCGGCGGCGGGTTTTCGTCGCGGCTGATGGAAGAAATCCGTGAAAAACGCGGGCTGACCTATGGGGTTTATACCTCGCTGGTCAACAATGTTTATGGCCCGAGCTGGCGCGGCGGCATGTCCAGTTCGAACGATCTGGTCGCGGAGGCCGTCGATCTTGTCCGCTCCGAATGGGCGCGGATGGCTGACGGTGTTTCGGAGAAGGAGCTTGCCGACGCCAAGACCTACCTGACGGGCGAGTATCCGCTGAGATGGGACGGCAATGCCAAGATCTCGGGCATTCTTGCGGGAATGCAGCTTATCGGCCTGCCAATCGACTATCCCGAAAACCGGAATGCTCAGATTGAGGCGGTCACCGCCGACGACGTGGCCCGCGTTGCGCGAGAGCGGCTGGATGCCAACCGGCTGCAATTCGTGCTGGTCGGTCGCCCGCAGGGGATCGAGGCTGAGGCGAAATAAAAACGCGCTGCCTCAGGCAAAGCCGAGGCAGCGCGGCAGGTCAATCCACAGTCACCGTGCCGGTTCCGCCAAGTGCGGCACCGGCAGCGGCACCGACGGGGCCTGCGACAACGGCACCCGTAGCCGCGCCGGTGGTTGCGCGGGTTACTGCGTCATCGCCACATCCGGCCAGGCCGATGGTCGCGCCGAAAACTATCAAGGCAAAAAGGTTTCTCATTTTTACTCTCCACAAATACAGGCGGAGCGGCTCCGCTTGATGATAAACGCGAAGCAGCGCCTTGGGGTCCGGGGCCGGCGGATTACCGCTGTCGAATCATTTTAAATTAACTGCGACCCTGCTACATATTGGGTTATGAACACATTCGACCCCCAGATACGCCCGGTCATCCGGCAGCTTGACGATAGCATCGCCAACCGTATCGCAGCGGGCGAGGTGGTTGAACGGCCTGCTTCTGCGGTCAAGGAACTGGTGGAAAACGCGCTGGATGCCGGTGCGCATCGGATCGACGTGACCATTTCGCAGGGCGGAAAATCGCTGATCCGGGTTGCGGATGATGGCTGCGGTATGACGGCAGAGGATCTGCCGCTGGCGCTGTCGCGTCATGCGACGTCGAAGATTGACGGGTCGGACCTGCTGGCGATCAATAGTTTCGGGTTCCGGGGTGAGGCGCTGCCCTCGCTCGGTGCGGTCGGTCGGCTTGTGATCACATCCCGTGCGGAGAGCGAAGGCGCCGAAATCCGCGTCACCGGCGGCAAGGCAGAGCCGGTGCGCCCGGCCCCCGCCAATCCCGGCACCGTCGTGGAATTGCGCGATCTGTTTTTCGCCACGCCCGCCCGGCTGAAATTCCTGCGCAGTGAACGGGCGGAGACGCAGGCGATTGCCGATGTCGTGCGCCGTCTGGCGATGGCGGAGCCTTCGGTGGCGTTTACGCTGTCGGACGACGACCGGGTGATTTTCCGTGCTGATGCGGAGCAGGGCGATCTGTTCGACGCACTTCACGCCCGCCTGTCGCGGGTCATGGGGCGGGAGTTTATCGACAATGCCGTGCGGATAGACGCCGAACGTGACGGGGTCCGGCTGACCGGCTTTGCCGCTCTGCCGACCTATTCCCGTGGCGCGGCGGTGGCGCAGCACGCCTATGTGAACACCCGGCCGGTGCGCGACAAGCTGCTGACCGGCGCGCTCAGGGCCGGGTATTTCGACGTGCTGCCTGCCGGTCGGCATCCGGCGGCGGTGCTGTTTATCGATTGCGAGCCGCATTTCGTCGATGTGAACGTGCATCCTGCAAAAGCGGAGGTGCGGTTCCGCGACCCGGCAATGGTGCGCGGGCTGGTGGTGTCGACGCTGCGCAATGTTCTGGCGGATGCCTCGCGTCGTGCAGCGGATACAATCGGCGCGGCGACGCTGGCTGCGTTCCAGGCGGAGCCGGAGCAGGCCGCGCCGCGCCGCTATCAGGGCGATTACCGGCCTAACACGCCCTCGCGCGCGGCGATCCAGACCGCCTATGCGGCGCAGGCCCCGGCCTTTGACGGGTTTGCGGAAGCGCCCTCAGCCCGAATCGAAGCGGCGGAGACCGACCCGGTTCTGCTGGATGCGCCGCTTGGTGCGGCGCGGGCGCAGGTGCATGAAAACTATATCGTCGCGCAGACCAGCGACGGCATGATCCTCGTCGATCAGCATGCGGCCCATGAGCGGCTGGTTTATGAACGGCTGAAGGCGCAGGCGGACGGGAACGGGATCGCCAGCCAGTCCCTGCTGATCCCGGAGATTGTGGAACTGGCCGAGGATGACGCGACCCGCATCGTTTCGGTCGCGGACGATCTCGCCAAGCTTGGCCTGCATGTGGAGGCATTCGGCGGCAGTGCGGTCGCCGTGCGCGAGATACCGGCGCTGTTCGGCAAGCTGGATGCGGCGGCGCTGATCCGGGATATTGCCGACGATCTGGCGGAGCAGGGCAGTTCTGACCGGCTGCGGGCGCGGGTTGATGCGGTGTTTTCGTCGATGGCCTGTCATGGCTCGGTGCGTTCGGGCCGCCGGATGACCGCGGATGAGATGAACGCCCTCTTGCGCGAGATGGAGCGGACGCCGCGATCCGGTCAGTGCAACCACGGACGCCCGACATGGGTCAAACTGTCGCTTAACGATATCGAACGGTTGTTCGGACGTAAGGATTGACCTGATCGCCATGTGGCGCGACAACTGGGCCGTAGGGCAAGGGGATCGACATGCGTGACATACCAACGGATAAAATTGCTCATGTGATTATCCGCGCTCGTCAATATGACAGCGGCGTCGATGCCTGGGCGCATAGTGGATTTCGCAAGGGAACAGGCGTCAGCGCGGAACTGCACGAGTTCATTGCCGACATGAACGAGGACGAACAGGCCGCCCTGACCGCCGTGATGTGGATCGGGCGCGAGAGCTTCGATGCCGACGATCTGGATGAGGCGATAGCGACCGCGCGGGCGGAGAAGACGACGCCGACCGAGGATTATCTGATGGGCGAACCACGGC
This sequence comes from Paracoccus sp. SCSIO 75233, assembly GCF_027912675.1. Classification (NCBI taxonomy): domain Bacteria; kingdom Pseudomonadati; phylum Pseudomonadota; class Alphaproteobacteria; order Rhodobacterales; family Paracoccaceae; genus Paracoccus; species Paracoccus sp. SCSIO 75233. The sequence continues at coordinate 3,257,063 of NZ_CP115757.1, forward strand.
TTGCGGATTATCTTGAGGCGGGTCTGGAAGCGCTTGGCATATCGCCCGAGGACGCCGAGGACGATGTGCAGCGCCCTGTCTGATCCGGCATCATGACATTGCTTTTCACGCATCGCTCGGCCGAGGATCATCTGAACCCGCCGGGTCATCCCGAACAACTTGCCCGCTACGGGGCCGTCATGGGCGCGGTTGAGGGGCTGGATGTCGCGCGCCGTGAGGCACCGGATATCGCGGATGCGGCACTGCTGCGTTGTCACCCGCAGAGCTATCTGGACAGGATCGCTGCCGCGGTTCCCACAGGGGATTGGCAAATGCTGGACGGCGATACCTATCTGTCGCCCGGCAGTCTTGCCGCAGCGCGCCACGCTGCGGGTGGTGCGGTCGCGGCAGTGGATGCGGTGCTGGATGGGGATGCCGACAGCGCTTTCGTTGCCATGCGTCCGCCCGGTCATCACGCCGAATCGCAGACGCCGATGGGGTTCTGCATCTTTTCCAATGCTGCCATTGCGGCGAAACATGCGCTGGACGGGCGTGGGCTGGACCGGGTTGCCGTGCTGGATTTTGATGTGCATCACGGCAATGGCACACAGGCGATCCTGTGGGACGAGCCACGGGCGCTGTTCGCCTCCAGCCACCAGATGCCGCTCTGGCCGGGTACGGGTGCCGCGTCGGAACGCGTGGCGCATGACAATGTCATCAACGCGCCGCTGCGGCCCGGCTCGGATGGCCGTGTCGCACGGCAGGTCTGGGGTGGCATTCTTGAGCGCGTCGCTGATTTTTCGCCGCAGCTCGTTATCATTTCAGCAGGGTTTGACGCCCATGATGACGACCCGCTGGCGCAGCTTTGCTGGCGTGAAAACGACTTTGCGGTGATAACGCAGGCAATTGCCGAAACGGCACAGGGATGCGAGGCGAAACTGGTGTCCTGCCTTGAAGGCGGCTACAACCTTGCGGCGCTCGGGGCCTCGGTCCGGGTGCATGTCGAAACACTGATGAGGCACGCAATATGAGCGAAATTGCCGAAATGTCCTTTGAGGACGCGATGAAGGAACTTGAGCAGGTCGTCTCGCGGCTGGAAAGCGGCAATGCCTCGCTGGAGGATTCGATCAAGCTCTATGAACGCGGCGCGGCATTGCGTGCCCATTGCGAGGCGCGGCTGCGCGCGGCGGAGGAGCGGATCGAGAAGATCACGCTTTCGCAGGGCCAGCCGACCGGCACGACGAAGGCCGAGGGGCTGTAATGAACGAACGTCTTGAGGAGGTGAAGGCGCAGGTCGAGGCTGCGCTTGACGCAGCGATGGCCGATCTGCCGTCGGGCGATCTGGCGGATGCGATGCGTTATGCCTGTGTCGGCGGCAAGAAGCTGCGGGCGTTTCTGGTCATGGAGTCGGCGCGGCTGCATGGCGTATCGGACGAGGCAGCGTTGCCGGTCGCGGTGGCGGTCGAGGCGCTGCATGCCTACAGCCTTGTCCATGACGACCTGCCCGCGATGGATAACGACGATCTGCGCCGGGGCATGCCGACAGTGCATGTTCAGTGGTCCGAGGCGACAGCGATCCTTGCCGGGGACGCTTTGCAGTCGCTTGCTTTCCGCCTGCTGACTGATCCTGCGATCGGGGATGCCGAAGCCCGGCTGCGGCTGATCACTGCTTTTGCTGCTGCGGTTGGTGGGCAGGGCATGGTGCATGGGCAGATGCTGGATATCGCCGCCGAGGATTCGCCCACGCCGCTGGATATGAAGGGGATCACCCGGTTGCAGGCGGCGAAGACAGGTGCCCTGATCGGGTTCTCGGCGGAGGCAGGTGCGCTGATCGCTGGCGAGGAAGGTCAGGCGCTGCGCGATTACGCTGCTGATCTGGGACTCGCGTTCCAGATACAGGACGATATTCTGGACGTCACCGGCGATGAGGACACCATCGGAAAACGTGTCGGCAAGGACGCCGAAGCCGGAAAGGCGACATTCGTTTCGCTGATGGGGCTGGAGAAGGCGCGCAACTGTGCCTCGGACCTGACGGAGCGTGCTGCGAAGGCGCTCTCGTCTTATGGGGCGGAGGCGGATAACTTGCGTGAGTTGACGCGTTTCGTTATCGACCGGCAAAGCTGAAGCCCCGGAAAGGGCCGCGACATGAACCAAGATCGTCCCAAGACCCCGGTTCTGGACCGGGTCAACCTGCCTGCCGACCTCAAGGCGCTGAGCGACCGGGAGCTGCATCAGCTTGCCGGTGAGTTGCGGGCGGAGACCATCAGCGCGGTCAGCGAAACCGGCGGACATCTGGGGGCGGGTCTGGGCGTGGTGGAACTGACCGTCGCCCTGCACGCCGTGTTCGATGCGCCGCGCGACAAGATCATCTGGGATGTCGGGCATCAATGTTATCCGCACAAGATCCTGACCGGACGGCGCGACCGCATCCGCACCTTGCGCACGGGTGGCGGTCTGTCGGGTTTTACCAAGCGGTCGGAAAGCCCCTATGACGCCTTCGGCGCGGGCCACAGCTCGACCTCGATCAGTGCGGCGCTTGGGTTCGCGATGGCGCGCGAACTCGGCGGCGATCCCGGCGATGCGATTGCGGTGATTGGCGACGGGGCCATGTCCGCGGGCATGGCGTTTGAGGCGCTGAATAATGCCGGGCATCTGGGCAAGCGGCTGTTCGTTGTGCTGAACGACAATGAAATGTCGATTGCGCCGCCGACCGGGGCGCTGTCCAGCTATCTGACACGGCTTTACACCGAAGGGCCGTTTCATGAGCTGAAGTCCATGGCCAAGGGTGCCGTCGGTTTCCTGCCTGAACCGCTGCAGGAAGGCGCACGGCGGGCCAAGGAGATGCTGAAGGGCATGGCGGTCGGCGGGACCATGTTCGAGGAGTTGGGCTTTTCCTATATCGGCCCGGTGGACGGCCATGATCTCGACCAGCTTCTGCCGCTGTTGCGGACGCTGAAATCGCGCGCGACCGGGCCGGTTCTGATCCACGCGATCACGAAGAAGGGCAAGGGCTATGCCCCGGCGGAGGACGCGGCGGATCGCGGTCATGCGCGCGGCAAGTTCGACGTGCTGACCGGCCAGCAGGCCAAGGCGAAATCCAATGCGCCCAGCTATACCAGCGTATTCGCCAAATCGCTGATTGCGGAGGCAGAGCGTGACGACAAGATCGTCGCCGTTACCGCCGCCATGCCCGACGGGACCGGGCTGAACCTGTTCGCCGAGCGTTTTCCGCGCCGCTGCTTCGACGTCGGCATTGCCGAGCAGCATGCGGTGACCTATTCGGCGGGGCTCGCTGCGGGCGGAATGAAGCCGTTCTGCGCGATTTACTCGACCTTCCTGCAACGCGGCTACGATCAGGTCGTGCATGACGTTGCGATCCAGCGTCTGCCGGTCCGCTTCGCGATTGACCGGGCGGGGCTGGTCGGTGCGGATGGCGCGACCCATGCCGGATCCTTCGATATCGGTTTTCTGTCCAGCCTGCCGGGTATCGTGGTCATGGCCGCCGCTGATGAGGCGGAACTGGTCCATATGGTCGCCACTGCCGCCGCGCATGATGACGGGCCGATTGCCTTTCGTTTCCCGCGGGGAGAGGGCACGGGCGTGGAGATGCCCGAACGCGGGGTGCCGCTTGAGATTGGCAAGGGCCGCCTTATCGCCGCGGGCAACCGTGTCGCCATCCTCTCCTTTGGCACCCGGCTTTCGGAGGTGATGAAGGCGCGTGAGGCTCTTGCTTCTCGCGGCATAACCCCGACCGTGGCGGATGCGCGCTTCGCCAAACCGCTCGACCGCGATCTCATTCTGCGCCTTGCCGCCGAACACGAGGCGCTCATCACCATCGAGGAAGGCGCGGTCGGCGGGTTCGGCAGCCACGTCGCCCAGCTTCTGGCGGATGAAGGCGTATTCGACCACGGGCTGAAGTTCCGCTCCATGGTGCTGCCTGACACGTTCATCGACCATAACAGCCCGGCGCAGATGTATGCCGATGCGGCCATGAACGCGCCGGATATCGAGGCGAAGGTGTTAGAGGTTCTCGGCGTGGCGCAGATATCCGCGCGCGCCTGAGCAGGTTAAGGAAGCCCGGTCATGTCCCGTCACACGCACCCGGATGCGCATCCGGACGATCCGCATTACGTCTCCCGCTCCGGCTGGTTGCGGGCGGCGGTGCTGGGGGCGAATGATGGGATCGTTTCGGTTGCCTCGCTGATTGTCGGGGTGGCGGCGTCGGGGACGGATCATGCGGCGGTCATGCTGGCCGGGTTGGCGGGGCTGTCGGCGGGCGCCCTGTCGATGGCAGCGGGGGAGTATGTGTCCGTCTCCAGCCAGTCCGACATCGAGCGGGCGGATATCCGCCGCGAGCGTCAGGCGCTTGACGAGAACCCGCATGTGGAGCTGGAGGAACTGGCGGGGATCTATGTCGAACGCGGTCTGGCCCCGGATACCGCGATGCTCGTCGCAAGGGAGTTGACGGAGCATGATGCCCTTGGCGCCCATATCCGCGACGAACTCGGGCTGTCAGATGTGACCAGCGCCAATCCGATTCAGGCGGCGTTTACCTCTGCGCTGACATTTTCCGTGGCGGGGGCGGTGCCGCTGATCGGGGCCGCAGTCTCCCACACGGGAAATATTGTCGCTATTGTCTGGATCGCGACCCTTATCTCCCTTTCACTTCTTGGTGCAATCGGTGCCGTTGTAGGGGGCGCCCCGATAGGCAGGGCGGTGCTGCGCGTGTTATTCTGGGGCAGTTTCGCAATGGCGGTAACAGCCGGGATCGGAAGGATTTTCGGCATCGCCGCCGGGGGGTAGGTTGATGTTCAGATGGGTTTTTCTTGCGGCGATGCTTCTGGCGACGCCGGTCTCTGCCACGCAGGAATATGTGCTGCCGACGCTGTTCGATGTCTCTGGCGTTGCCGCGGATGACGTGTTGAACATCCGGGCGCGCCCGACCACGCGGTCGGAGGTCATTGGAACGCTCGCCCCCGACGCGACGGGGATCGAAATCGTCGCGACCGAGGGGAACTGGGGCCGCGTTAATCTGGCCGAACGCAGCGGCTGGGTCTCGATGCATTTTCTGCGCTACCGCACGGATGTCTGGGAGAGCGGGTCGCTCCCCGCAGGTTTCACCTGTGGGGGAACGGAACCTTTCTGGTCCCTGGACCCGGAGGGTGGCGGGATGAGGTGGTCGACGCCGGAAGGGGATCGGATTTTCGAACGGCTGACGGTTCTGGATAGCGGGGTGCTCCGCAGCCCGCGTCGCGCGCTGCTCGCGCAGGATGCAGCAGGCACGGTTTCGGCCACGGTGACGCCAAAGCAATGTTCCGACGGTATGTCCGATCGGGTATACGGGCTGGAGGCGACGGTGATCTTTCAGGATGATCCTGTACGGCTCTACAGCGGGTGTTGCCAGATCACCGCGCCACGCTGAGCGGCTCAGAGCAGCGCGGCAAGCCCCAATGAGACCACGGCCATAGCCCCGGCCCCCACAGCGGCGGAGCGCCAGCTGAAGCGGGGCTCGCGGCGTTCGGGCGTCTCATTGCGCTGACGTTCCCGCCAGATTGCATCCTCCAGCAGGCCCGGCATCAGCGGCATGGCGCGTTGCAGCGTGCGCATGATCTTGCGGCTGTCCGACAGGGCCGCGCGCGGGCCGAGATTGGACTGGATGTAATCCTCCACCACGGGGCGGGCGGCGTTCCAGATATTGAGGTTCGGGTCCAGCGAGCGCGCCACGCCCTCGACGACCACCATCGTCCGTTGCAGCAGGATCAGTTCGGTCCGGGTCTGCATCCCGAAACGCTCCGTTACTTCGAAGAGATAGCCCAAGAGGTTGGCCATCGAGATCTGGCTGGCATCCGCGCCGAAAATCGGCTCCCCCACGGCGCGCAGCGCGCGGGCGAAAGCCGCCGGGTCACGGTCGCGGGGCACATAGCCTGCCTCGAAATGGACACGGGCCAGCGTGTCGTAATCGCGGCGGATGAAGCCCATCAGGATCTCGGCATAGATGCGGCGGGTATATTCGTCGATCTCGCCCATGATGCCGAAATCATAGGCGATCAGATCGCCATTCGGCGCGACCTTCAGATTGCCCTGATGCATATCGCCGTGAAAGAACCCGTCCCGCAGCGCATGAGAGAGGAAAAGTTGCAGGATGCGCTCCGCCAGCCTGCTGAGATCATGGCCGGCATCGCGGATCGCCGCGACATTGCCAAGCGAGATGCCTTCCGCCCAGTCCGATGTCAGAATCCGGCGGGAGGACAGGTGCCAGTGCGGCGACGGCACCTGAAAGCACTCGTCATCCTTTGTGTTCTCCGCAAAGAGCGAGGCAGAGGCCGCTTCCAGCCGCAAATCCAACTCGCCATTCACGATGCCTTCGAAATGATTGACAACGTCGCGGGGGCGCAGCCGGCGGGTGGCGGGCGACAGCGCCTCGATCATGCTGGCGCCAAAATGGAACGCGTCGATATCCCGTGAAAACGCTGCGCCGATATTGGGCCGCAGCACCTTCACGGCCACCTCCTGCCCGGTCGTGGCCAGCCGCGCGCGGTGAACCTGCGCGATGGAGGCGGCGGCGACGGGTTCCGCAAACTCGCTGAACATCTCGTCGACCGGGCGGCCCAGATCGGCGGCGATCATCTGCTTGGCGGTCTCGGTCGGGAAGGGTGGCAGCTTGTCCTGCAGATAGGTCAGCTGATCGGCCAGCTCGACACCCACGACATCGGGTCGGGTGGAGAGGATTTGCCCGAACTTGATATAGGCCGGACCAAGCGCCGTGATTGCGCGCGTCAACGGCGGCAGCGACGGGTCGCCCTTGTAGCCCAACCAGCGGAACGGCCAGCCCAGCACCCGTGCGGCGGCGCGGACATTGCGCGGTGCCTGCATGGCGTCCAGCGCCACACCCATTGCGCCGGTCCGCTCAAACGTCGCGCCGGTCCGGATCAGGCGCCAGATATTATGGGGTCCGCGCATGTCAGAGCTTCCAGCCCGAATGCAGTGCCGCTATACCCATCGAGAGGTTGCGATACTGCACCCGCTCGAACCCGGTGTCGCGGATCATGTCGGCAAAGCTCTCCTGATCCGGAAAGCGGCGGATCGATTCGACGAGATACTGATAGCTGTCACGGTCATTGGCGACCATCTGGCCAAGCGCCGGGATGACGTTGAAGCTGTAGCGGTCATAGGCCCATTGCATCGCCGGGACCGGCAACTGGCTGAACTCCAGCACCATCAGCCGCCCGCCGGGGCGCAGGACGCGGAAAGCCTCGGCAAGCGCATCGGGAATGCGGGTGACGTTGCGGATACCAAAGCTGATCGTGTAACGGTCAAAGCTGTTATCCGCAAAAGGCAGCGCCATCGCATCGCCCGTGACCCAGCCCAGCCGTTCGGCAAGCCGCGCGGCCTCGGCCCGTTTGCGCCCCTCGACCAGCATCGATTCGGTCATGTCGCAAACCGTGACCTTAGCCCCCGGTGCGCGATCCAGAAAGCGGAACGCAATGTCGCCAGTGCCGCCCGCCACATCCAGAAGCATCTGGCCGTCCTGCGGGGCCAGCCAGTCCATCATGGCATTCTTCCAGACACGGTGAATACCGGCGCTCATCAGGTCGTTCATCACGTCATAGCGCGATGCCACCCGTGAAAACACGCCATGCACCATGCCGGCCTTTTCGTCCTCGGCCACGGTCTGGAAGCCGAAATGGGTCTGTTTCTCGCTGCTCATGCTCTTGCCGTTTATGCTTCAGATCGCCAGTTAAGGCCGCAGATTTGCCGACACAATGCGACGAAAGGCGACGGAATGCCAGAACTGCCAGAGGTCGAAACCGTAAGACGTGGCCTGCTGCCTTATCTGGAGGGGCAGCGCATCGAACGGTTGAGCCTGAACCGGGACGGGCTTCGCTGGCCTTTCCCGCCGGATCTGGTGCAGGTTGCGACCGGGGCCACGGTGACGGGCCTGCGGCGGCGCTCGAAATATATTCTGGTCGATCTGGACCGGGGCGCGTCTTTGCTGATTCATCTGGGCATGTCGGGGCGGATGCTGATTGAAGGCGGCGCTGTGGGCGATTTTCACCGCGATCCCTCGATCCTGCCGCGGCATGACCATGTCGTGATGGAGACCGGGGCGGGCACGCGGATCACCCTGAACGATGCAAGGCGTTTCGGGATGTTCGATCTGGTGCGCGACGATGCCTCGCCCCTGCTGACGTCGCTCGGGCCGGAACCGCTTTCGGATGATTTCTCCGGCGAGACGCTTGCGGCCGCATTCGCCGGTCGTCGCGCCCCGGTCAAATCACTGCTTCTGGATCAGCGAATTGTTGCCGGGCTGGGGAATATCTACGTCTCCGAATCGCTGCACCGTGCCGGGATTGATCCGCGCCGGGCGGGAGGGCGTATCGGGCGCGCGCGATTGAATAATTTAACAAATAATATCAAAGATGTACTGACTGAGGCGATCGCGGCTGGCGGGTCCTCGCTGCGCGATCATCGTCAGGCGAGCGGCGAACTGGGCTATTTTCAGCACAGTTTCCGGGTTTACGACCGCGAAAACGTCCCCTGCCCAAACCCCGGATGTGGCGGCACAATTCGCCGGATCGTTCAGTCGGGGCGTTCGAGTTTCTGGTGTCCGGGATGTCAGCGTTGACTCTGGCCAGGCAATCACGACTTTGTTAGGACACACCGATCCGCAATCGCGAAGGGACGCCCCATGGGTTACCAGACCATCAACGTCGAGATCGACGATCACGTCGCACTGATCCGGCTGAACCGGCCGGATGCGCTCAACGCGCTCAACAGCGAGCTGCTGTCCGAGCTCTCCTCAGCGCTTCTGGACGCTGACGCCAATGACAAGGTGCGCTGCATCGTTCTGACCGGCAGCGAAAAGGCATTCGCCGCCGGTGCCGATATCAAGGAGATGTCGCAGAAAAGCTTTGTCGACGTCTATAACGAAGACCTCTTTACCGCGCCGACCGATGCGATCCTGCGGGTTCGCAAACCGATCATCGCCGCTGTGTCCGGCTACGCGCTTGGCGGCGGCTGCGAGCTGGCGATGACCTGCGATTTCATCATCTGCGCCGAGAACGCGAAATTCGGCCAGCCGGAAATCAATCTCGGTGTCATCGCGGGAATCGGCGGCACGCAGCGCCTGACCCGCTTCGTCGGCAAGTCCAAGGCCATGGATATGAACCTGACGGGCCGCTTCATGGATGCTCAGGAGGCGGAGCGTTCCGGCCTTGTCAGCCGCGTCGTGGAGAACGGCAAGCTGATTTCCGAGGCAATGGCGATCGCCCGCAAGATTGCCGAGAAATCGCCGATCGCCGTCAAGGCCGCGAAAGAGGCGGTCAATCGCAGCTATGAAACCACGCTGCGTGAAGGGTTGCTGTTTGAACGCCGGCTGTTCAACTCCATGTTCGCGACCGAGGACCAGAAAGAGGGCATGTCCGCCTTTCTGGAAAAGCGCGAGGCGCAATTTCGCGGCAAGTGATTTCCGCTTGGCTTTTGTTCCCGGCCGATATATAGGCCGGGGCTTACATGCGCGTGGGCCCGCTTAAGGCAAGAATCATGTCCGTTCGACAGGAACGGTGCCGTGGGGCTTTTGCGTAATCGAGATATGAAGAACAAACAGGAATACGCACCCTATGGCAAACACAGTCCAGTCCAAGAAACGCGCCCGTCAGGTGGTGCGCCGCACCGAAATCAACAAAGCTCGCCGCTCGCGCATTCGCACCTATTTGCGCAAAGTAGAAGAGGCAATTGCCTCCGGTGATTCCGATGCCGCAAAGGCCGCGTTGCAGGCTGCCCAGCCCGAATTGATGCGGGGTGTGACAAAAGGCGTCTATCACAAGAATACCGCTTCCCGGAAAATGTCGCGCCTTGCTGCGCGCGTGAAAGCCGTCGGCGCCAACTGAGCGAAGGCTTGAAATAGGCAGCCAGCATTGGCTGAAATGCCGGATTGTCACAAAAAGGCGCGTCATCGACGCGCCTTTTTTAACGCTTTGTTTCAGCTTCGTTCCGGGTCAAGCGCATGTAATTCAAAGAAAATAATGCAACCCTATGGAATTTAAAAGGGATTGGTTAACCCGTCCCGGATTCGCTCTTGTAATATTTCTGTCAAGCGAGAAGAACAGTTGCGAGGTAGGGGTGCTGCGGATAGCTTCCATAAAGC